>JAOTXY010000068.1 GCA_029862125.1 Gammaproteobacteria bacterium
TGCCACCGAGATGACCTTTGACGATGGTTCGCATGCCACCGGCCTGATCTATATCGCGACACCCGACAACGAAGCTTACCTCGGCGAGGCAAGTGAATATGAAATTGCACAACATATTTGTCGCTCCGAGGGCCCTAGCGGAAGCAACCGCGATTACCTGCTCGAGCTCGCGCGGGCATTGCGCGAACTGGGACAGCACGATCAGCACGTATTCGATATCGAATCCCATATCCTGGAAATACTAAAACAATAGTCCTGGTTTAGCCGATTGCCGCACTATCGGATTTCATCTGGTTACCAATCGGAAAAATTACTTGGCTTTGGTGAACGATTACGGAATATCCTTGGGTTCCTGATTTTGCCGAGGTAGTCCGATATAACCATGAGTGGTTTCACACCAGGTCTCATACCGGATCGTGGCACCCTGTTGCCGACTTGCCTGGTGGTCCTGGCCTGTTTTTGTTTCGGCACGATTCCCTATTTCGCGAAATCCCTGACCGACTCCGGTATGGCCTCTTACGCGGTCGCGTTTTACCGTTACGGACTTTCGGCGCTGATTTTATTTCCGTTAATACTACGCCTGCCCACGGCCCAAAAGAAAACGGCTGTCTGGGGCGTGTTATCGGGGGTATCAGTCGGGCTTGGCTGGATTGGATTCGTCAGCGCCCTCAAAACCGTACCGGTCTCAACGGTCGGGGTACTTTACATGACCTACCCGGTATTCACGCTGTTAATCGGCTGGATCTGGTTCCGCGACGTACCCGCAAAGAAGGGCATAACCGGGGCGCTGATGGTTGTCGTGGCAGCCCTGATTGCCAGCTCCCCGGCCGCTATCGAATCCCGTCACCTGCCCGCCATGCTGATCTCGTTATCTGCGCCCATCACCTTTGGTTTCGCGATTAACGTACTGATACATAAACTCACGCCGATTAGACCCATTGCGCGCGTGGCAACCTTCTCCGTTGGCGCTTCGATCAGCCTGTTGCCCCTGATGATGCTGTCGGCACCCAACACGGTGTTGCCGCAAAACGCCGCTGACTGGCAATTAATTGCAGGACTCGCTCTATGCACCGCATTGCTACCACAGCTGCTTTATACAACCTTCGCGCCCAGGATCGGCGCTGTGCGTTCTGCAGTAGCCGGCAGTGTCGAGTTGCCGACGATGTTCTTTATTGGCTGGTATACCCTTGGAGAGGTAATCGGCCTCGCGCAATGGTTGGCCTGCCTGTTGATTACGCTCGCGATTCTGATGACACCGGCGCGTGCGACACGCAACATTTCGATCGAATTGACGCCGCAGCGCAAACCATCATAAAAAAAGCCGGCATACGCCGGCTGCTAGTTGAAATGCCTTAAACCCGCTTACTTCAGGCCGTCGATGTAATCCGCAATATTTCTGATGTCCGCGTCGCTCAGGCCCGCCGCCATTGCATTCATGATCGGATTCTGGCGTGCACCGCTACGAAAATCGGTCAGGCTCTTGCTAACAAAATCAGCGTTTTTGCCTTTAAGCGTAGGGTTAGTGGCAACCGTGCTAACTCCGCCGGCACCATGACAACCAATACAACCCTTGGCGGCATAAGCCGACTGGCCAGCGGCCGCATCTGCCTGCACCGCACCCGCAGAAATCATTGCCAGTGAAAAGCAGAAAGCTAAAACAAATTTCATTAAACCGGGCTCCCAGGTAGTAATCTTTATATCGCCAATGGATAATGGCGCCACCAAAACCGCGCCATTGTTACAAAGCCAAATGTCGATGTAAAGCATAGCAACCAGGGCTGAATCAGTGCTTAATGACTTGAACCAATACAATCGAAAAATTCGCCAGGACCTTTTAATCGAGCACCGCGGGCTCGAGTTTCACACGACCTGGGGTCTGTTTTCACCGCGCCAGGTTGACGACGGTTCACGCCTGTTGCTTGACTTTCTCGAGCTGTCCTGCGACGACGATTGCCTCGACCTGGGATGCGGCTACGGGGTGCTGGGATTGTGCATGGCGAAAATGGCGCCCGGGGGGCATACGCTGTTAGTCGATAAGGATTTCGTTGCGGTTGAATACGCAGAAAAAAATCGGCTGTACAACCGGATCGACAACGCGAGTTGCATCTTGAGCAATGGATTCAACCAGGTACCGGAACAACAATTCGATGTCATCGTGTCCAATATCCCGGCCAAGGTTGGCAAGGAGATGCTCTACATCTACCTGTTTGACGCACTCAAATACCTGAAGCCCGGTGGGTCGTTTTACATCGTCACGATCACCGGTCTGCGCCAGTTTTTCAAACGTGGCTTCAGTGAAGTCTTCGGACATTACGAGAAAATCAAGCAGGGTAAAACCTATACCGTGGCGCGCGGTATCAAACAGTAACCGACGTATCGGAATATACTAACGCCGCATTGTTATAAGATTCCCGCTTGCGCGGCGGTCCGACGTATCGGAATGACAAATTCCTCCCGTGTCATCCCCGCACAAAAACTCTCGTCATCCCCGCGAAAGCGGGGATCCCGTAATGGTGGCTAGCGAGTAAGAATCTCGCTTGTACTGTTGGGTCTTAAACTTGTCACGCCGTGTAATGACGGTCAGGTGAGTATATTCCGAACTTGATCGAGCAGCGTTTTGGCGTCATCCAGGGTTTCGCCGAGACAATTGATATGTCCCATCTTGCGCCCCGGCCGGGCCTCGGTCTTGCCATAAAGATGAAGCTTGGCCAGTTCGTTTTCTAAAACCGCGGCCCATTCTGGTTCAGCGTCCCTGGGCCAGATATCGCCAAGCAGGTTCCACATCGCTACCGGTGTATGCAGATCACAGGACCCTGCAGGCAGTCCACAAACCATGCGTACCTGCTGTTCGAACTGCGACGTAGCACAGGCATCGAGGGTGTAGTGCCCCGAGTTGTGCGGACGTGGCGCCATTTCATTGACCAGGACACGATCATCGGTCGAGACAAAGAACTCGACTGCCAGGACTCCACAGTAATCCAGTCCGTTAGCGATTCGGGTCGCCGCATCAATGGCTTGCTCGGCGAGTGCGGTTGCAATCGATGCCGGCACCAGCGTTACATCGAGAATCCCGTTGGCGTGGCTGTTTTCAGCGATCGGAAAGCAGGTTACGTCACCCGAGGTCGAACGTCCCAGCACAACCGAGACCTCGCAAGCGAGATCTATGCGTTGCTCGAGCAAGCAGTGTTTTTTACCGACCTGCTCAAACGCGGCGCTCAGGTCACTAAAGCACTCACAAACGACCTGCCCCTTACCGTCATAACCCAGCATCGAGGTTTTGAGGATTGCCGGGAAGGTGAAATCGCGCGCGGCCTCCAGGTCGGCCTCGCTCTCGAGCGCGATAAAGTCGGCCGTATCCAGGCCCTGGTTACGAAAGAATTGCTTTTCCAGTTTGCGATGTTGAGCAATATGTAAAACATTGGCGGAAGGATGCACCGCTACTTTTTTTGCCAGGTAAGCCAGCGTGAGTGCAGGGATGTTTTCGAACTCGGTGGTCACGACCGCGCAGTGCTGGGCCAGGTAATCTAGCGCATTGGTATCATCATAGACCCTGCACAGATGCTCGCTGGCGACTCCTCCGGCAGGACTGTTTGGGTCGGGGTCGAGTACGATTACGTCATAACCCATGGTTCGCGCTGCGATGACAAACATGCGTCCCAGTTGCCCGCCGCCGAGCATGCCGAGCGTATTGCGTGGAACGATTGCCATTTTATTCAGTTGGCGGCAGCGACATTGCGAGCACCAAATCGCGCTGCTGGGTGCGGAAATCTTCCAGCTTCTGCGCGAGCGACGTATCGTTAATCGCCAGCATGGAAACGGCAAACAAGGCAGCGTTAACCGCGCCCGCCTTGCCAATCGCAAAGGTGGCCACCGGCACACCCCTGGGCATTTGCACAATCGAATACAGCGAATCCTGACCCTTTAGATGTTCGGTCGGCACGGGTACGCCTAGCACCGGAACCGTGGTATTTGCAGCAAGCATGCCCGGTAAGTGCGCGGCACCACCGGCACCGGCAATTATGCAGTTAATGCCATTGTCGGCGGCGGTCTTCGCAAATTCGGCAAGCAAATCCGGGGTACGGTGTGCGGATACGACCTGCGCCTGGTACTCGATGCCGAATTTTTCTAGGTATTCGGTTGCGTGCTGCATGACAGGCCAATCGCTGGTGCTGCCCATAACGATCGCCACAATAGGATTCGACATGGCTTGCTCCGGGTTATCCCAAAAAAGCGAGCGATTATAACGCGAAACCGCTTAAAAACTTAACCCTGATTTGACTATTCATGTGGAACCCCGTGATATCATGCGCGGCGGGTAAATCCTGGGAGCGGAAATGACCAGCAACGCGATTTTTGAAACCAGCATCGACAACCTGGATCTGCTCGCGCGCGGCAAGGTGCGCGATATATACGCCATCGACGATGCGCATATGTTAATCGTGACGACCGATCGCCTTTCCGCGTTCGATGTCGTGTTTGCCGAACCGATACCACACAAGGGCGAATTGCTGACCGAGGTATCGAATTTCTGGTTTGCCAAAACCGCAGGCCTGGTCGGGAATCATCTAAGTGATCTCGATTTACGCGATTATGTCAGCGAGGAGGACTACCTGCGCTTAAAAGACCGCTCGATCCTGGTGAAACGCCTCGAAACCCTGCCGGTTGAAGCAATCGTGCGCGGGTATGTTATTGGTTCCGGCTGGAAGGATTACCAGGCAAGTGGTGAAATCTGCGGCATCAAGCTGCCAGCGGGCCTGCAACAGGCGGCAAAACTGCCCCAACCCATTTTCACGCCCTCGACCAAGGCCGAGGTCGGGGATCACGATATTAACGTGAGTTTCGACGATGTCATCGCAAGGATTGGCGTCGACAAGGCCAACCAGGTCAGGGAAAAAAGTATCCAGCTCTACCAGCTGGCCGCGGACTATGCGCTGGAGCGCGGTATTATAATCGCCGATACCAAGTTTGAATTCGGTATCGATGCCGACGATGAGCTGGTGTTAATCGATGAAATACTGACCCCGGATTCATCACGTTACTGGCCAGCCGATGAATACCGCGTCGGTATCAGTCCGCCGAGTTTCGACAAGCAATTTCTGCGTGATTACCTCGAAACCCTGGACTGGGACAAGACCCCGCCAGCGCCGACAATTCCAGCCGAGTTGATCGCGAAGACCCAGCAAAAATACCAGCAGGTGCGCGATATTCTGCTGGGCTAGCGAACCCGGGCGCGATCCCGATACCTCGGACTGCCGCGTAAGCGGGAATCTTATAAAAACTGGTAGAATCAACACTATCAGCATCGGAGAGTTCAGATCATGTTCAAGTCAATCGGTACAACCTTAATAACAGGCATTATTACCGTACTTCCGATCGTGCTTACGATCTACCTACTGTACTGGTTGGTGGTTTCCTCGGAACAGGTCATGGGCACCGCGTTACGCTGGGCATTACCCGAAATTTTCTATTTCCCGGGTCTCGGCACCATTGCTGGCCTGGTCCTCGTGTTTATCGTCGGCCTGTTGATGAAAGCCGTACTGATACGACAATTGTTTGCCTTTGGCGAAGAGATTCTTTACCACCTGCCGATCATCAAAACCGTTTATCGCGCGATCCGCGACCTGTTCGATTTCTTTTCCCCGAAACAGGAAAACTTTGGCCGCGTCGTTATAGTCAATTTCAACAACATGGAAATAATCGGATTTGTAACCCAGGAAGATCCGCAACGACTGCCCGAATCATTTCGTAATAAAGACAGCGTGCTGGTTTACATTCCGATGAGTTACATGATCGGCGGGTTCACCTTGCTGATACCCAGGGCAGACGTCAGGCCCTGCCAGATGAACATGGAAGCGGCCATGCGTTTTGCGTTGACCGCGGGGATCACTGGTAAAAACGACGACACCAAAACCAGGATAAAGAACGCATGAAAGCGATGATTCTCGAACAGCCGGGGACACGATTAAAATCCGTACAGCTCCCCGACCCCGAACCGGGTCCGGGCCAGGTACAGGTGGCAATTTCCGCCTGCGGTGTATGCCGCACCGATTTGCACGTGGTCGATGGTGAATTGACTGATGCCAAACTGCCGATCATCCCCGGCCATGAAATTGTCGGCACGGTAACTGCACTCGGTGCAGGTGTCGATGATTTCAAGCCTGGCAAACGCATCGGAATTCCGTGGCTGGGCCACACTTGCGGTTGCTGCAGTTACTGCAAGTCCGGGGCCGAAAACCTGTGCGACGTGCCCGGTTTCACCGGTTACCAGATCGATGGAGGCTATGCCGAGATGACCGTCGCCGATGCGCGTTATTGCTTTCCATTGCAGGGTAAGTTTAGTGACGCCGAGGCTGCCCCGCTACTCTGCGCGGGCCTGATCGGTTACCGCTCCCTGGTCATGGCGGGTGACGATTCGAGACGGCTCGGTATCTACGGTTTTGGCGCGGCTGCGCATATTGTCGCGCAGGTTGCCCGCTATCAGAATCGAGAAATTTACGCCTTTACCAGTCCCGGAGACGTCACGGCACAAACCTTTGCCTATGACATGGGCGCTGACTGGGCGGGCGATTCAAACTCCGCGCCACCCTGTGAGCTCGACGCGGCAATCATATTCGCCCCGGTTGGTGCGCTGGTGCCGGCCGCATTGCGCGCTGTGCGCAAGGGCGGCATCGTTGTCTGCGGCGGTATTCACATGTCGGATATTCCGAGCTTCCCCTACGGCATTTTATGGGGTGAACGCGTGCTGCGCTCTGTTGCCAATTTGACGCGGCAGGATGCAATTGATTTTCTCGCGCTGGCTCCGAAGATACCGGTGCAGACGCATGTTGAAGAGTATCCGCTTGAACAGGCCAACGAGGCCCTGCATGCGCTGCGCAGCGGTAGTTTAACCGGTGCTGCTGTGCTCCGACCTTGAGGTACGGGGCCCGGGCCGTGCTGATCTGCAAGCCCTGGTCACAACTTCTCCAGTTGGTATCCACGCAGGTAAACTGCGAAATCCTCGAGTACCTGTATTCCGCTTTGTTCCGAGGCCGTACACCAGGCACGAAGCCGTTCAACGCGACCCGGTCCGTCTTTTGAGTTTCCGGCCCAGACTTCCTTCAACTGCTGCTTGAAGCGATAAATCGTCGCCAGGGTCTCGTCCTGCAGTAACGCGAGGTCAATAGTTTGTACCGCGCTTTGGTCGACCGGAATTCCCTCACGCGTCATGAGCCGGCGTGCCCGCCTGATGAGTCGGCGGCCCATCCGGTCCGTATTTTGTTTCGCCTCACGCAAGGCTGGACGTATCACCATTTGACTGTAACGTTTGAGAACAAGAAAACGGTGGTTGACAACCGCGCGGGCCGTATCACGATCAACCAGGCTTTTACCGATTTTGCTGATTGCCCGCGGAGCCAGACGCCTTACCTTCGCCAGCTTGCACGCAACCAGTAAACGAATATAAGCCCAGCCGATGTCAACTTCCCACCATTTATTCGACATCCTCGCCGAGGCCATGTAGGCGTGATGGTTGTTATGCAGTTCCTCGCCACCGACCAGGATGCCCCAGGGCACGATATTTTTGGATGCATCCGGGGTTTCAAAGTTGCGGTAACCCAGGTAATGACCCAGGCCGTTAATGACACCGGCGGCCCAGAACGGAATCCAGAGCATCTGTACCGCAAAGATTGCCAATCCGGGTAGCCCAAACAGGGCAACTTCGATGAGCCCCATCGAAACAATACCCAGGCTGGGACGCCTCGCATAGAGATGGCGTTCCAACCAGTCGTCCGGTGTTCCCTGGCCAAATTTTATAATCGTTTCCTGGTTGCGGGCTTCACGTCGATACAATCCGTATCCACCAAACAGCACGGTCATAATCCCCTTGAAGCGGGGGCTATGCGGATCGGCTGCTGTCTCGCAGCAGGCATGATGTTTGCGGTGTATCGCGACCCATTCACGCGTCACTATTCCCGTCGTGAGCCATAACCAGAAACGAAAAAAGTGACTCACGACCGGATTCAGATCCAGGGCATGGTGTGCCTGGTGGCGGTGCAGGAATATTGTGACGCTGGCGATGGTTATGTGGGTTAATGCTAACGCGATCACCACGTAAATCCAGGTTGGTAAAACTAGTAAAGCTTCAAATGACATGTACTGCCTCTCCGCAATGCGGATTAATTTGCATATTCAGCGAGGGGTGCACAAGAGAAAACCGGATGGAACTCAAAAAATGACAGGAAAGCTGAATAAAAAAGCCGCTCTTCGGCGGATATAAGTACTACTAGTTTACATCAAAAACCGTACTTTGTATCAGGTTTTTGGGAAACAGATTTTATTTCTGCCCACTAGCGTTTATCCTGAACGCCAGCGTTACCGGTAATCAGGTGACAATTCGATCCATTAATCAGTGTTGTTCCAGGAGCAGGTAACATGCCATCAACCAGTGAAGATCAAAATCTCGCAATTTTTTGCGACTTCGAAAATGTTGCCCTGGGCGTCAGGGATGCCAGAATCAAGAAGTTTAATATCAACCTGGTGCTGGAGCGTCTGCTGGTAAAAGGCAGCGTTGTTGTCAAAAAAGCCTACTGTGATTGGGAGCGATACAAGGAATATAAAGCGGTCATGCATGACGCAGCTTTCGAATTGATCGAGATTCCGCACACACGCCAGTCGGGAAAAAATTCTGCGGATATTCGCATGGTGGTCGACGCGCTCGACCTCTGCTACACCAAGGAGCACCTCGATACCTTTGTTATCGTCAGCGGCGATTCTGATTTCTCACCGCTGGTGAGCAAACTCAGGGAAAACAACAAGACGGTAATCGGCGTCGGTATCAAGAGCTCTACCTCGGATTTGTTGATGAGTAATTGTGATGAATTCATTCTTTATGACGACCTGGCCAGGGACGAAGAGTCCAGTCGACAACGTAAACGCAAGGCCCCGGTAAAGAAGAAATCAGCTACTAAAAAAGCCAGCAGCACTCAACCTGGCACGGCCAAGTCGGAGGATGAAAAAATCGATGACGCTATCAGCCTGGTCATGGAAACCGCGGAGGCGCTTTATGCAGAGCGCGATGACCGTGACAAGTTATGGGGCTCAATGGTTAAACAGGCACTCAAGCGGCGGCGGCCGGGTTTCAACGAACGCTACTATGGTGTGCGATCGTTCAGCGACCTGCTGGAAGAAGCCGAAAGACGCGGGCTGATTGGTTTATCGCTGGATGAACGTTCAGGCGGTTACCTGATTCAGAAACTGGACCAGGATTAGTCGCGGTAACTTCCTCAACTCCCCGCGGTCAGGCCGGAGTTACAGAGTTCCGGAATCGCCTTTAACCCTGATGAGGTTTGACGATGTGATCGATGGCACCAAAGATCGACGCGCCGGTAGAGTCTCGCATCTCAATGCGGACACGGTCGCCAAAGTTCAGGAACGAGGTTTTCGAGGTGCCTGATTCAATCGCCTCGATAGTGCGAACCTCGGCGATGCACGAGTAGCCCACGCCCCCATCGGAAATCGGCTTGCCAGGTCCACCGTCCAGCTTGTTCGAGACAGTGCCAGAACCAATGATCGAACCGGCCGTGAGAGGCCGCGACTTTGCCGCGTGCGCGATCAACTGCCCAAAGTCAAACGTCATGTCGACGCCGGCATCGGGTTTACCAAACAGTTCGCCGTTAAGCGACGACAACAACGGCAAATGTACCCTGTTGTCCTGCCACGCATCGCCCAGTTCATCGATCGTAACTGCAACCGGTGCGAATGCACTCGACGGTTTCGATTGGTAAAAACCGAATCCCTTGGCCAGTTCTCGCGGGATCAGGTTACGCAATGAAACATCGTTCACGATCATTACCAGGCGGATGTACTGCGCAGCATCCTCCGCGCCGGCGCCCATCGGTACGTCACCCGTCACCACCGCGACTTCGGCTTCGAAATCAATACCCCAATCCTCACTGGCAGCAAGAATCGCATCGCGAGGTCCGATAAACGAATCCGAGCCGCCCTGGTAAATAAGCGGATCGGTCCAGAAACTTTCAGGCATTTCCACGCCGCGTGCCTTACGCACCAACTCGACATGATTGACGTAGGCAGAACCGTCGGTCCACTGGTACGCACGTGGCAATGGCGACGCACAAGCGGCCTGATCGAAATTGTCGCCACCCCGCTCGACCTTTGCGGCCATCTTTTCAAGCGCAGGGACAACGTCATCCCAATTGTCGAGTGCATGCTGCAGCGTTGGTGCAATTTTGCCAGCGGCGCGACAGGCTTTCAGGTCACGTGAAACAACAACGAGTTTCCCGTCCCGACCACTTTTCAATGAGGCTAACTTCATGGCAGGTTATCCGTGAATTCGAGTTCGTGTAACCAGGCCGCGTGTCGGGGCGCTTTTTTTGTCTGGCTCCATTCTTCGAGCATTGCCGGTGCAACTCGCTTCAGTTCCTCGATCTGCTCCTGCGTCTGCGTGTTGGCGACGAGTTCGAGACGATGGCCGTTCGGGTCAAAGAAGTAGATCGACTGAAAGATTCCGTGGTTGGTCGGTCCGATGACATCGATACCCTGCGACTCAATCTGTTGCCTGGCCGCTAGCAGCGCGTCGTAATCTTCGACCTCGAACGCGATGTGCTGAACCCACTCCGGCGTATTGCGGTCGCGGTCCATCGGTTGCTTCGTCGGCAGCTCGAAGAAGGCGAGCACATTACCCATCCCGGCATCGAGAAACACGTGCATGTAGGGATCCGGCTCCCTGGTCGAGGGCACACTGTCTTCGGCAAATGCGATCTGGAAATCCATGTTAAGGACACGCTGGTAAAACTCGACGGTTTCCCTCGCGTCATTACAGCGGTAGGCCACATGGTGAATACGCTTCAATTCCACTGGTTTATCCTCGCTATTCGTTAGTCTTTATCGATCACGCCGCGCGCAATCTGATCGCGCTCAATTGATTCAAACAGGGCCGTAAAATTGCCTTCGCCGAAGCCTTCATCTTTTTTGCGTTCAATAAACTCAAAGAACGTCGGTCCGATCATGTTGTTCGAAAAAATTTGCAGCAGTAAGCGCGGATCACCGTTACTGGTTGAGCCATCGAGCAGGATACCGCGGGTCTTGAGTTCATCGACCGGTTCACCGTGTCCGGGCAACCTTTGTTCGAGCATATCGTAGTAGGCATCGGGCGGTGCTGTCATGAATTCCATGCCACGGGCCTGTAGTCGGTCCCAGCATTCGTAGAGGTTGTTACATGACAGCGCAATATGCTGTATACCTTCGCCGTTGAAAGCCATCAGGTATTCCTCTATCTGGCCCGTGCCTTTTGATGATTCCTCGTTGAGCGGGATACGAATACGACCGTCTGGTGCCGTCATTGCCCTGGAAAACAGTCCTGTATATTCACCCTTGATATCGAAATAGCGACTCTCGTGGAAATTGAACAGGTGTTCATAGTAGTTAGCCCAGTATTCCATGCGACCGCGATAGACGTTATGCGTGAGATGATCGATTTCGTTGAAGCCGCAGCCTTCAGGGTGTCGTTCGACGCCGTCAAAAAACTCGAAGTCGATATCGTAGATCGTATTGCCTTCGCTGTAACGGTCTATCAGGTACAACGGTATGGCTCCTATACCCTTGATCGCGGGGAGACGCAATTCCATCGGTCCTGTTGGAATATCGATAGGTTGGGCGCCGAGTTCAAGCGCGCGATCATACGAATGGTGTGCGTTGTCAACGCGAAAGGCCATGCCACAGGCGGCAGGCCCGTGTTCCTGCACGAAGTACGTGGCGTGACTTCTGGGCTCGTTATTGAGAATGAAATTGATATCGCCCTGACGGTACAGCGTAACGTCCTTAGAGCGATGTCGAGCAACGGCTTCGAAACCAAGTAGGTGAAAGACAGTCTCGAGCTGCTTTGGATCGGGCGCGGCGAATTCGACGAACTCGAATCCGTCGAGTCCCATCGGGTTGTCAAAGGATTCAGACACGGCTTGTCCCGCATTGAAAAATAATTTCAACATTATGTTCGTTTTTTGCGAAATATGTGCCCATTATTTGACTATTTATGCAGATTTATGAAACTATACGCTCATAATTTTCATATTTTAGAGATATTTGATCATGAAATTATCAACCAGTGATCGTCGCCTGTTGCAAGCGCTGCAAAGTGATGTCACCCGGAGCCAGTCAGACCTGGCGGAGGAAGCGGGCCTTTCGCGCACATCCTGTTGGCGACGTATTCGGGATTTCGAGAAAGCCGGGTTGATTCGTCAAAAGGTCGCGTTACTCGACCCTAAAATTGCGGGTTTTGGAATCGAGGTGCTTCTGCTGGTCGCGATGACCGAGCATACGGATGAAAACCGGCGCGATTTCGAGAATCACGTGCGCAATCTGCCCGAGGTACTCGAATGTTTTTCGGTATCGGGCGAGCGCGATTACATGCTGCAGGTCATAGCCGCGGACATGGATTCCTACACCGGCTTTCTCAACACCGAAATACTGAAACACCCCGCCGTGCGTTCCGCCAGTTCAACATTCGTATTAAAACGCGTGAAGTACTCGACGGAACTGCCACTAGCCGGTTAGCCGCTCAAGGTTGCTTACCCGTAAACGCATGTTTACAGGATTTTCACGAGGATCGATATCGAGGGCTTCGATAAGCCTGGTATCGCAGTCCGGTTTGACCGCTACTATTGCGCTATTTTGGACAGGCCGCAAACCAGGGCTACAGCAGGAACCTTGCCATCGTTGTATAGCCAATGAACAGTATTTTCATCCTCAACCAGGGCCACTTTCCTGGTGGCAGGGAAGTCTACCTCCTTGCCATTTTTAACCTCGGTCCAGGATCCGGAAATAGTCTGTACGAGCCCGGGCCTGGTGGCATGACTATGTTCCTTGATAGCGCCACCGGGCGCGACCGTAACCTCTCTTAATTTCATCTCGTACCCCTGCAACCCGATTTGAAGTTTAAGCGAGGATTCTTTTAACTGACCCAGTGAAACCACGCTTACGCCTTCATGCTCCGCGGGAGGCTGCCTGGACGACTGGCCGTGGGCAAACCCGACGGCAAGACCGGTGCTGAGAATTCCGGTATAGATCAGCAGGGGTTTTAGCTTCCTTGGTACAAACTGCCTGATACTTTTCATGACATTCACCTTTGTAATTAATGTGAATTGTCGCTCAATGATCAAAAACAAGCGGCGAAAGCCAATTTTATCACAACTGGCAACTACTCTAATTTGGTCATTCTTCTACCCGGAACGCTCGCCGTTACTAGCCTGACTGGATGGGACACTTACTGTTTATGTCCCTGTCCCAGATATTCGGCCCTGGGCTAGGCCTGTTGACCGAAAGAATGGTTTGCCCTTGGCAAAAGTAGCGCCGCGGTAAAGATCATTAACGCTGCAAATGCAAGCACGCTGAACAACCTGGCAAAACCCCAGTTTGCATGAATCCAGCCGATGAACGGAACCGCCGAAGCCATCACTGAAAACGTTACCACGTAGCGCAATGCGTAGGCACGGCTGCGCCATTCGCTGCGCGCCATTCTGCCAACCAGCACATCGTTAATCGGGATCTGACCAAATACCACGAACATGAAAGCGATCGATACCAGCAGCGCGTTGATTCCATCGAGATGTGTCATCAGGTAAAAGAAGATAGCCTGTAACAGCGCCACCGTTGCAAATACGGTGCGTACTGAATGGTGATCGACGAGGTACCCGATCATCAGCTGCGCGAGCGCAGCGAGCGAAAATACCACGAAAGCATACCAGCCTACCAGAGTAGCGCTATCTGCAATTTCGGTCAGTCGCTCGGCAAATATTTTGGGTAATGCAAATGTTGTACTCTGAAAGATCAGTCCACCGATTGCCGTGGTGAAAAAGATAATCGCAAAGACTTTCAACAGGACCTGGCGCCTTATAGCCCGGGTCTCGGGCTTGATTCCCGGGCTGCCGGATTCGTCCGTGCCCGTAGTGACCCGCTTTTCACCACTAACAAAAGCCCAGTAAGACAGGCCAAGCAGAATTGAAATAACACCGGGTACAAAAAAAGCGCTGCGCCACCCTGCACTGTCGATCAGGAAACCCGTCAACAACGCCGCACTGGCAACACCCAGGTTGCCAAAGACACCGTTAACGGCCAATGGCATCCCGGTCCTGACGCGACCCTGTACCACCATGGCAAGACCTACCGGGTGATAGATGGCCGCGAATATTCCAATCAGGGTTAAACCGAACGCGATTTGAATTGGCGTATTGGCCAGGCCGGCAAGTATCGAGCTGATGCCGATACCGACAAAGAAAATTACGATCATCCCATCCCGGCTCCACTTGTCCGCGATCCAGCCGGCCAGCACGGCGCAGACACCAAAAGCGATAAAACCAGGGGTTGCATAGGGAATCAGCGCCGCGTAACTCATACCCCATTCGCTGGTAAGACGTAGCGCAGCCACCGACGCAAAAACCAGCATGAACAGGTGGTCCAGGAAATGGCCCAGGTTGAGATAGAGAAATTTAACCTGACTGCGTTGCATCAGCGATCCAGGGTATTTGACCCGTCCATCATTGTGATAAAAAATGTACCCTAGCACAAAGCTTATAACACCAGGCCCATGTCACTAGCACCAAAACTCAGACGCATCGCGCTCAATCAACAGGGCCTGTTGAGAGCTGATGCGTTCGGCCGCGGCAAGCGGGCGACGTTGCGCGCAATCGAGCAACTGGGTTACGTGCAAATCGATACCATTTCTGTGGTCGAACGCGCCCATCACCACGTGCTGTGGTCGCGGGTCGCGAACTACAGGCCCAGGTTCCTCGATCAACTGGTAGCTGAGCGCAAGATCTTCGAGTACTGGTTTCATGCAGCCGCCTGGCTACCGATGGCGGATTATCGTTTTGCCTTGCCGCGCATGGCACTGATGCATGGCGAGCGTGGCTGGTTTAAGAACAGCGATCAAAAACTGATGCGCGAAATCCTGGCACGCATCACTTCCGAGGGCCCGTTACGTGCCCGGGATTTCGAAGATTCCAGTCGGGGTAACACGGGCTGGTGGGACTGGAAGCCCGCCAAGCAGGCGCTTGAACAACTGTTTATGCAGGGTGAACTGCTGGTCAGTGCGCGCGAGGGTTTTCAAAAAGTTTATGACCTGCCCCAACGCGTACTGCCTGACTGGGTCGATACGCGCGTGCCGGACATGGATGAATATGCCAGCTACCTGATCGAGACCACACTGCGGGCCCACGGATTCGCGAGTTCGACATCAATGACCTATTTGCGCAAGGGGCAAAAATTACGGGACGCGGTCAGACAACAGTTACAACAGCGCATCGAGACCGGCTTGTTGACCACGGTGGGCACTGGCAACAACAATATCGTATATATCAACCCGGAACTGCTGGAATCCCGCGCCCCGCGCAGTGTCGCCCAGGTGCGCATCCTGTCACCGTTCGATAATTCCGTTATTCAACGCCAACGCGGCCGCGATATATTTTCCTTTGATTACCAGATCGAATGTTATGTACCGAAGCCATTGCGACAATTCGGTTATTTTTGTTTGCCGATCATGTACCGCGATCGGCTGGTGGGCCGCATCGACTGCAAGGCGCATCGCGCCGATAACTGGCTCGAGATAAAATCATTACACATTGAACAAAAAGTCGATGAGCATTTTATCGACCTGCTTTGCCAGGAACTGGTTTCTTTTGCGGAATTTAATCGCTGTGATCGAATTCTGATTCAGAACGCTGATTCAGTTGATTTCTTTCCGCGCTTAAAAGCCCACCTGTAGCGTCCGAGTCAGCCATGAAAATTACGCTTGGGACGACTCGGACCAAGCGCAATTAAAATTTAGTAGACCATTCCCGAAAGCAGACACTCAATTTTTCAGCTCCAGAGGCAGAAAACGGCCAACAACGGACGCTCCTTGTCATGAAAAATGTAGTCAAATTAAGGCTCGTACCCCGTCGATTATTGCTATTAACTTGTTCCCCTAATTCACCCACGATACTATCGGCGCATCCGTCCGCATAACTATAAAAGTAGGGGTCTACGTGTCAGAGGAACCATCCCGTAAGCTAGCTGTACTGCTGCACGCTGATGTGATCGGTTCGACTGCGCTAGTCCAACTTAATGAAACGATTGCGCACGACCGCATACAAGATGCCTTCCAACGTTTCTCTCAAACGATCACTCGACATAATGGAACCACTCAAGAGATTCGTGGCGATGCACTTGTCGCCGAATTCTCCAGGGCATCGGATGCCGTCACCGCCGCGCTGGAATTTCAGTCCGCCAACACGATCCATAACGAAGCAATATCTGATGAAATTCGCCCGAAGCTTCGAGTTGGTGTCGCGATGGGCGAAGTGGTGATTGCTGATAATACCGTTACAGGCGAAGGCATAGTGCTGGCACAGCGGTTGGAACAGTTGGCTGAGGCAGGGTGTGTGTGTGTGCAGGGAGCGGTTTACGAGACAATGCCCAAACGTCTTCCATTCGATTGTGAGAACTTGGGAGAGCGGGAATTAAAGGGTTTCAACGAACCGGTTAGGGTGTATGCGGTAACACAAAAAGCCGTATCCAAGACCGACGGTGAGAAAATAGCGCCTGAAATTGATTCCCAACCTACGTCAGAGAAGGACGACCTAGCGTTACCTGACAAGCCCTCCATAGCGGTACTGCCCTTTTCGAATATCTCTGGCGGGCAAGAGCAGGACTACCTGGCAGATGGCATTACGGAAGAGATCATCACAACACTATCCAGGGTCTCAAAGCTGTTTGTGATCGCTCGAACGTCCACGTTGGTATACAAGGACCGGGCTGTGGATATTAGAGAAGTTGGTCGCGAGCAGGGTGTCCAGTATGTACTGGAAGGCAGTGTTCGCAGTGGTAGCCAACAGGTACGCGTGACGGGGCAATTGATCGATGCCACGACAGGACGTCATCTCTGGGGTCAGCGCTATGATCGCGAGGTTGACGACATATTCGCCCTGCAAGACGATGTTACCAAGGAGATAGTTTCAGCCCTTCAGGTCGAGTTGACCGAAGGCGAGCAGGCCCATATTGCCGCTCAAGGCACACGGAACGTCGAAGCCTGGCAGCTCACCTTCGAGGGACGGGATCTGGTTCACGAGCACCACAAAGACACCGTCCAAAAGGGGCGATTTCTTCTCGAGCAGGCAATTCGGTTGGACGAAAATTATGCGTTGGCCTGGGGCGCGCTGGCTGAAGCATACTGGAAGGAGGCTCGAAATGAAGGTTGGAGTACATCTCCTGAACGCTCTTTAGAACTTTCAATAGAATCCAGTGATCACGCAATAAAGCTAGATCCTAAAAACGCCGGCATTTTGGCGATGAGAAGTGTCATCATGACTACACTGCGTGATTTCGATGGCGCTCTAGCCCTGGCGGAGAGAGCCCTACGCGAGGCGCATAGCGACGCCAATGCGATAGCACTTGCAGCTATTACACTTTATGTCTGCGGCAAGGCCGAGGAGGCTCTCAAACAAACCAAACTTGCCATGCGTCACTGTCCAAGATATCCGCCTTGGTATCTGCTGATGCTGGGTCGCTGCCACTGGATGTTGGGACAAAATGAGGAAGCCATTGCTGCATCCCGATCAGCTATCACAGCTGATCCTCTTTTATATCAGCCTTATGTTGTGTTGGCGGAGGTCTATGCCGAAGCCGACCAGGTATCGGAGGCTCGGAAGGTCGCTGAAAATATTCTACGCATCGAACCGAATTTTTCTCTGCTCGCCTATCTGCGCGGGTTGCCGCTTCGCGACCCTGAGATGGAAGATCGCCGCCGCACTGCCCTCAAAAAAGCCGGGCTTCCCGACTGAATTTCAACGGCTGTTATGGGTTGCGGTTTCAATTGGTCGACGCAACACACTCATTAAACTTCTCCGCCGGTGAATAATAACCCAAGGTCTTCCTCGGCCGCTCGTTGAGCTGTCGAGCAACC
>JAOTXY010000151.1 GCA_029862125.1 Gammaproteobacteria bacterium
CCGCCGGCGCCTCCAGCAATACCGCCGGCGCCTCCAGCAACACCACCGACTCCTCCGGCTCCACCGCCGCCTCCAGCAACACCACCGACTCCTCCGGCTCCACCGCCGCCTCCAGCAACACCACCGGCTACACCAGTTCCACCACCGGCTCCTCCGGCTCCACCAGCGCCACCACCGGCTCCAGCAACACCACCTGCGCCGGGCACTCCAGTTACCGCCTGTTGCAAGGCCGAAAACAGATTACCATCTGCAACCTGAACGCCGGCGACTCCACCGGCACCTGCTCCGGACCCAGGTGTCAGTAACACCGGAGTACCGCTCCCATTGTCGTCATTTTTCTTGATGCGGTTTGCCATGTAACGGCTGGTTTTTTTCATACGTTCCTGGTCTGGCTTGAAACCAGGTAACACGCCTTTCTTGACGAAAAACTCATTCAATTCCTCGTAGAAATGGCCCAGGTTATTCATCACGTATTTATCAAACAACTTGTAGAAGATTAACTTTGCCTGGATATCGGTATCCAGCAACTCGGATGCCTTATCGAAGCTCTCGCAAATTGCCTTGGGATCGAGTGGACTTTCATCTTCTTCGATTTCTTTGATCTTCAGGACCAGTTTCAGTCGCTCGCTTATCGCAAATAAATCATCTTCGAAGCGCGGGCGCGCCTTGGAAATCATGTTCTCGATCGCGATGCTGTCTTCGAGGTCATCGAGTTCTACCAGGGTGAGTTCCTCTTCGTCATCTATTTCGGTAGTACCGGAATCGCCCGTGATAAAAGCATCGAAGCGCCGCTGCATCTCATGGCCGAAATTTTTCTTGATACCGTCACGCTTTAACCTGATTTCGCGCATTGCTTCCATGTACAAGTTGCGCTCACGGTCATTCTTGACCTTGTCCGACAATTCGAACATGGCGTCGTCAACGTTTTCCATGAGTACGCGGATCAGGTCGCTAAGTCCTTCCAGGGAGAAACGTTTTACGGAGTTATACACGGGATTTTTTCCGCCCTTGGCGCTAACGACTTTGAGTTTTGGTGCCAGCATTTGTTACCTGTCTTCCCCGCCAAAATGCCCTGAACCTGGTAATTTCACGTTCACAGGAGATAAAAGATGACGTTAAAAAGTTAATAGTGATAGTGTGATGCGCTTCACGTGTTAATAAGGTGTGATAAAAGCATAGTTGTTATTCGGGATATCATATGACCACTTGTAGCCCAAATATGACCGTTCGTCGGTAACGTCAAAATTTCAACACCCCTGAAACCAAGTTAAATAGAGGCTTTACTGCGGCAGCGCAATCCGGAAAATAGCCCAGGTCAATAATAGTTGTGTCGATGAAACCCTACTGCCTCTGTTTTACCGCCCTGTTGCTGATTTCGGCAACTCTGTTTGCCGGTGAAAAGCCACAACGAATCGTCTCAATCGGGCTATGTACCGACCAGTTGCTGTTAATGCTCGCCGAACGTGAGCAGATAGCGTCGCTATCGGTCTGGGCAAAGGATGAGAACATGTCTTACATGATCGATGCCGTGGGTGATATTCCGCTCAATAACTCGTCGGTAGAGGAGGTCATTCTTTACCAGCCTGACCTGGTAGTGGCGAGTCAGTTTTCCGCCTGGGACACGGCAAAATTCCTGCGTCAGTTAGGTTACCAGGTTAAGCAAATTCCACCCGCCCAATCGATCGAGGATATTTACGCTGTGCTCAGGCAGTTTGGTGAATGGACCGGTAACCAGGAACGTGCCGAAGCGATGATTCAATCCATGCAGCAGAAACTGCGCGAGATTAGCGAACGTTATGCCGAGCGTCCACCAAAGTCAGTGATTGTCTATTCACCAAACGGATTTACCATCGGTGCCAATACGCTGGAGGATGACCTGTTCACCCATGCCGGTTACATTAATCTCGCAGCAGAAATGGGAATCGATGGGTTCAAACCGATCGCGCTGGAGTCGTTGATTGCAGCGGATCCTGATGTGTTACAGGTTGATCGTACGCTGTCGCGGTCCGATTCACTTGCAACGGCCTATGTGAGTCACCCGGCACTCGATAAGATGATTGAACATCGTGAATACCTCGACATACCGACTCGTCTGCGTATCTGTGCCGGGCCGATGATTGCCGAGGCAATCGAAAACATGGCCCAACGGCGGTGAATATCAAGGCGCTCAAGGCTTCGACACTTTACGGGATATTGTTACCGGTTTTGCTGCTGGTGCTGGCGCTGGCACTCAACGTCGGGCCGGTCGATATCGATCCTGGCAAGGCGATACAGGACTGGTTCAATGACCGGATCACGATAGAATCATTGATCCTGTTTGATGTTCGTTTGCCCCGTTCGCTGCTGGCGATGTTGATTGGCGCTACCCTGGGATTGGCGGGTGCGTCCTTGCAGGGATTGCTGCGTAATCCCCTGGCCGAACCGGGCATCATCGGTGTTTCCAACGGGGCCGCGCTCGGCGCGGTGATCGTGTTTTACTATGGTATCGCAGGGGTCGCCTGGTTCCTGTTACCGCTGGGGGGTTTGATCGGTGCCCTGGTTGCGATGCTCGTTATCTTTTTACTGGTTGGCCGGAATCGTTCGATTATTACGCTGATTCTCGCGGGCATTGCAATAAACGCAATTGGCGGGGCCCTTATAGCGCTGGCACTCAATTTTGCCGAAAGCCCTTATGCCATGCAGGAAATTGTTTTCTGGCTGCTCGGTTCTGTATCGAATCGCAGTGTCAACGAGCTCTACATCGCGATGCCGTTCATGCTGGTCGGCTGGGGCATGATACTTTACTGCGGCCGCTTTCTGAATGCATTGACGCTTGGTGAAGAAACAGCAACGTCGATGGGCTTTAATGTGGCCCGAATGCGCCTGGTATTGATTCTCGGGGTAACCGCCAGTGTTGGTGCGTCGGTGTCGGTGGCGGGGAACATAGGCTTTATCGGCCTGGTGGTGCCTCATTTGATCCGCCCGTTTGTTGCCTACGAGCCAAGGCGCCTGTTGCTATCGAGCGCCATTACCGGGGCAATCCTGTTGCTTGTTGCCGACATCGTGGTGCAAGTATTTTCTGACAATGGCGAAATGAAGCTTGGTGTGATTACCGCTCTGGTCGGCGCGCCGTTCTTTTTGTTCCTGATCCTGAAATCGAGGAATGTATTGCAATGAGCCTGCTCAGTGGCCACGGGATCGATTACCGCATCGATTCGATCCAGATACTCGAAGCAATCGATATCCGGGTCGATGCCGGTGAACTGGTCGGGCTCATCGGTCCCAATGGGGCCGGGAAGAGCAGCCTGCTGCGATTGTTGACCGGTGTCGAAGCCTGCACTCAAGGCGAGGTTCGCTTTGATGACCTGCCTTTGGGGCAGATATCGGCTGCCCTGCGTGCGCAACGCATGGGTTACCTGGTTCAGGGGGCGATGGCTTACTGGCCTTTTAGTGTTGAGAAGGTCATCGAACTGGGCCGCATTCCCTACCAGAAGTGGTGGCAGCAGGTTTCGAGCGATGATCAGAAAATTGTAGAGGAGGCGATGACAAAAACCGAAACACTGGCTTATCGCAACCGCATCGTAACGACGCTGTCCGGAGGTGAGCAAACGCTGGTCATGCTGGCACGGATTTTCGCTACTCAACCCGACCTGATTTTTGCCGACGAACCGGTTGCCGCACTCGATCCTTATCACCAGTTACACGTTATGGAAATTCTCAGGGGCCATGCAACTGCAAAACGTGCCGCAATCGTGGTGTTACATGATTTGGGCCTGGCGGCACGATTTTGCGACCGCCTATATTTACTCAACCATGGCAGGTTGCATTGCAGCGGCAGTGTCAGCGAAGTGCTGACCCGGGAAAACATCGCCGAGGTGTATGGCGTGGATAGCCAAATCGATTGCAACGAAAAGGGCATCAGTGTGACTTCGCTTTCCCGAATCAGCGATCACCATCCCTGATTGGCCAGGGAAAATTGATTCCGGGTTAAAAATACCAGCCGAGTTGGGCAAATAGCGATGTGCCGACAGCAAGTGTGCGCTCGCCAACTCCCGAATCGATGCCGCCGAATTCGCTACCATCGCTACCGTTCGGCAGATTGAGAGCAATCAGCAACTGCAGATCCTGTTGCAGGTCGTGCTGGCTGAATATCTGCAACAGCATCGAATCGTCATCGAGGTTGCCGTAAATACTGGTGGTGAGTAACCACAGTGGCGCCAGCTCAATGGTTGCTGCGGCTGCAAGGTAGTTTTCTCCAAGGGTGAATAGCTCTCCGCGTTGTACACGGGAGAGTAATTCGGGATTGTCGGCAAGCGCCCCGGGATCATATTTGCCGTCATCGATGCCAAATCCGTTGTGAAAAAACTCGATCGTCGCCGTCGTGTTCTTGCCCCAGGCGATCCACGAGTAAGACCAGTTCAGGACGGCGCTGGTAAAATTCTCGGCCCCGGTGTCGGTCAGCATGATATCGCTCCGCCAGATGGCGTCGGCGAAATCGATACTGCCGCCCAGTGCAATAATGTTTGCGTCGTAATGCTCCGCGACCAGTAAATCGAACTCGCTGGCCTCAGAGAATCGATGGTACTTGAGTGCAAGGCTGGAGACATCCGCGCTGACGTCGTCATCATCGTCGCGTCGACCGACCCAGACCGCCTGCAGATCGTCTCCGCTATCGAGCAGGTACTGCGCGTAAAGCATGTCGTCACCGGTCTTGTACTCGGTGTCGATGGCGGCTGGATCAAACGGGTTAAAAAAATCGACCGGATTGTAAATCAGGCCGTTACCCCAGGACACGGCCTGGCGGCCGATCTTGAACACTG
>JAOTXY010000069.1 GCA_029862125.1 Gammaproteobacteria bacterium
GAAAAGAACAAGATGGGTGGCGACTGCCTTAACTACGGTTGCGTGCCGTCGAAAGCGATCATACGTTCAGCGAAATTCATGTCGCATATCGCCCGTAGCCGGGAATTCGGCATCAAGCAGGCCGATGCCGAGTTTGATTTCGTCGAGGTTATGGAGCGAATCCAGCAGATTATCAGGAAAATCGAACCACATGACTCGGTCGAACGCTACACCGGCCTCGGCGTAGATGTTGTGATCGGCGAGGCGCGTATTACCTCGCCCTGGACCGTCGAAGTCAACGGCAACACGATCCGCACCCGTAACATCGTGGTCGCCACCGGCGGAAGTCCTTTCGTGCCGCCTATCGAGGGAATAGACCAGGTTGATTTTTATACCTCGGATAATCTCTGGGAAATGCGTGACCAGCCACGCAAACTGGCGGTGCTCGGCGGAGGGCCGATTGGATCGGAGTTAACCCAGGCGTTTGCCCGCCTCGGTGTTGCGGTGACCCAAATTGAAATGCTTCCCCGAATTCTGCTGCGGGAAGATCCGGAGATTTCGGAAATGGTGCAGCAGAAGTTCAGTGACGAAGGGGTGCAGGTACTGACCGCGCATACCGCTAAACGTTTTATCAAGCGCGAGGGTAAGGATTACATGGTGGCGGAGCATAAAGATGGCGAAGTCGAAATTGAATTTGATGCGCTTATTGTCGCGGTTGGGCGGTCACCCAGGTCGAGTGGCTTCGGGCTCGAAGAGATTGGGGTGCGTCTGAATCCTAATCGTACTATCGAGGTAAACGAGTTTCTGCAAACCAACATACCGACGATTTATGCCTGTGGCGATGTTACCGGGCCTTACCAGTTTACGCATGTCGGCGCTCACCAGGCCTGGTATACCTCGGTAAACTCGCTATTCGGTATTGTTAAGCGTTTCAAGGCGGATTACTCGGTTATCCCGTGGGCCACATTCACCGAACCCGAAATTGCGCGGGTCGGATTGAATGAAAGCGACGCGCAGGAGCAGGGCATCGAATACGAGGTAACCCGCTACGGAATTGATGACCTCGACCGTGCCATTGCCGACAGCGAGGCGCATGGTTTTGTCAAGGTGCTGACCGTACCAGGCAAGGACCGAATTCTCGGAGTAACTATCGTCGGTGAACATTCAGGTGATTTGATCGCCGAGTACGTGCTGGCGATGAGGCATGGTCTCGGGTTGAACAAGATTCTCGGTACCATACATATCTATCCAACCTTCGCCGAGGCGAACAAGTATGCCGCGGGGGAGTGGAAACGCGCGCATGTGCCCGAACGCCTGCTCGAGTGGGTCGCCAAATTCCACCGCTGGCGCCGCAACTCCTAGTCGAACGCTACCTCGGGGAAAGCCTGAAAAAGGCGCTCCCAACCGGCGCAAGCGCCGGTTGGTCCATCCATGGAATCGCTTGGAGCTCGGCGTCCTGCCTCGCTACACTTTTTCAGACTTACCCCGAGGCAGCTCAAATATTAATCTGGCGCCTAAGAATACTAGTCACATTGAGCCGAAGACCGGATTGATGTCATTCCGATACGTCGGACCGCCGCGCAAGCGGAAATCTATCTCCAAATCATTTGGTTTAAAAGCCTTCGATAGGTTTGGGCAGCAGCATAGCTTTTCAGAACGCTGCGCAACAGGGATGTTGCGCGCGAGCCTACATGGATGTATTCACGGCGCTTCTGAAAAGCTATGCTGTTGTCCAAACCTGGTTGGTTCTGGTAATTATCCGTTAATTAGCTACTTCGTTCGAAGTCGGATTTTTAGTGGTCGGCGAATACGGAGTTGAACTGCTCGCTGGTTTTGACGAAGGTGGTGCATTTGCTCAGCCACTTCAATTTCTTGGCGCCGGCATAGGTGCAGGTGCTGCGTACCCCGCCGAGCAGGTTCTGGATCGTGTTTTCGATTTTGCCGCGATAGGGGACCTGGATTTCCCGTCCCTCGGACGAACGATATTCCTTGAGCCCGCCAAAGTGTTTTTCATTGGCTGCCTTTGAGCTCATACCGTAAAAGTTAACGAACTTGCGTTCCTCGACCAGGTCTTCCAGACCCGCGTCGGTTTTCCTGACTTCACCGGTCTTGAAGTAACGGGTAATGATTTCACCGCCGCCTTCGTCATGACCCGCAAGCATTCCCCCGAGCATGACATAATCAGCGCCGGCCGCGAATGCCTTGGCCAGGTCTCCCGGACAGGTACAACCGCCATCGGCAATGATATGACCGCCGAGACCGTGTGCTGAATCGGCACACTCGATGACCGCGGAGAGCTGTGGAAATCCGACTCCGGTCTGGATCCGGGTGGTGCATACGCTGCCGGGCCCAATGCCGACCTTGACGATATCGGCACCACTTAATATCAGTTCTTCGGTCATTTCACCGGTGACGACATTACCCGCGATGATGACAATACCGGGGTAGGCGTCTCTCAGCTGCTTGATAAAATCGGAAAAGCGTTCCGAGTAACCGTTGGCAACGTCGACACAAACGTATTTCAAATAGCTACCGGTCTGTTTATAAACCGCTTCGAATTTTTCGAAGTCCTGGTTCGTAATACCGGTCGAGTAAGCGACATTCTCGGTTCGACTGCTCTTGTCCTTGCCAAAAAAACCGATCAGTTCGTCGGGCTCGTAGTTTTTAACCAGGCAGGTAAACAGCCCCATAGCAGCCAGACTATCAGCCATCTCAAAAGTACCGACGCCGTCCATGTTTGATGCCATGATCGGAATGCCGCGATAGTGTTCGTCGTTATCGGACTGGTAATTACGGAAGGTGAATTCCCGCTCCAGTTCCACGTCCTTGCGGCTGCCCAGGGTACTGCGTTTGGGGCGGATCAAGACGTCCTTGTAGTCGAGTTTGCTGTCGTCTTCAATTCTCATGACAAGTAGGGTCTGCTTAGCGGACAGCGACGGACATTAGCATGAATCCATGCTCCGGAACAGGCTGCCCTGGTGGAGTTAGTAATAATATAGTCTAATCTGGTCAACTTGATTCAGTCCCGTTACAGGCGTATTCTGATTTGCAACTCCTTCATTACGGGGGCATAAAAGATGAAACGGCATTTCTATGTAAGCGAGGACCTGGATGACCTCGACCGAATCGAAGTGGAACTCGAAATCAGGGGTGTACATCGACCGCAAATTCACGTATTCAGCCGGGACGATACCGCGGTAGAGACCCACGACCATCTGCACAATATCGAGTCTGTTTTCAAAAAAGATGTGGTTCACGGAATCATAGTCGGTACCTGGATAGGTGTCGTCCTCGCCGCACTGGTGCTGATCATAACTGCCTACAGCGACTGGCCCGAGACTTATACCTGGATGCCATTTATATTCCTGGCGGTGGTATTGTTTGGATTTAGCATCTGGTCTGGCGGCCTTTATGGAATCCAGGTGCCGCATCGTGATTTCAAACGTTTCGAATCGCAGTTGCGGGAAGGAAAGCATGTCTTTATCGTTGATGTTGATCCGGAGCAGGAAAGCAGCCTGGCGAGAGTTGTCGAGAGACACCCCGGTCTGCAACTCGCCGGAACTGGCAGAGCGACTCCGCGCTGGATCGTGATGGGGCAGTACAATATCAAGAAATTCACCTCGGAGACTTTTCCGTAGGCAAATTTAAGAATATTCAGAATCAGGGTAGATCTGATGTATTGATAAGAGTCATGCTGGATTACGAGGCTGTTGGCAAGGGTATATTGATTGATCTTGATGGGGTCATTTACCAGAGCGATCGCCTGATCGCGGGTGCGGTCGATGCGCTCGACTGGATCAGGCAACAGCAAATTCCGCACCTGTTTGTTACCAATACCACGTCGCGTTCCCGCGAGGCATTACTGGAAAAGTTTGAAACCCTCGGTTTCAGTGCGCAAATCGAAGAAGTTATGACGCCTGTGGTTGCTGCATCCCAATGGCTCGATCAGCACCAGTTGCATAGCGCCGCTTTATTTGTACCTGCTGGTACAAAGCAGGACTTTGGCGATATCGAATCCATACCCCTGGACCAGAGTGCAGCTGTCGATGCAGTGATCATCGGTGACCTGGGAGAGGCCTGGGATTTTCGCTTACTGAATCGCGCTTTCAGGTTTTTAATGCAGGATCCGGCACCGCGGTTGATTGCGCTTGGGATGACACGTTACTGGCGCGGACGCGACGGCCTGCAACTGGATGTTGCGCCCTTCGTCAAGGCGCTGGAACATGCAGCTTCCTGTGAAGCCGTAGTGGTCGGTAAACCTGCACCGGCTTTTTTTGAATCGTCGCTGGCCAGGCTGGGATGCAATGCAGGGCAAACCTTTATGATTGGGGACGATATCGTCGGTGATATCGATGCCGCGCAACGCTGCGGTATCCGAGGCATACAGGTCAGGACCGGCAAGTTCCGTGATGCGGATTTAGGTGGCGCGATAAAGCCTTACGCGGTGCTCGACTCGTTTGCCGACCTGCCAGCCTGGTGGGCAAAAAACGTGGCTAAAAATTAACAGGCTTCGTATCAGGTTAAGGCGCGTTCCAGGTCGGCAAAAGTATGGGCACGCGTTGACAGCTCGAGCTTTACTCCGGTTAATTTTTCGATGTGGGTTGACGAAAACAAACCAATAACCGTTTGACTGCCATTTTCATGGGTATGACAAACCAACATGTGCTGTCGACCGGCTGTTTCAATGGTTTTTACGATATCGCCAACACTTGCCTTGAGTACATCCGATTTGCTTAAAGCTTCCAGTTGAGCGAGCGGTGTCATAATATCCTGTGCCAGGATCTCTTCTCGGCTACCTCCATGCTCCTTGATATAGCGTACTGGTTTTTCGCCGAACAGGTCGGTATAAGTAACCAGGCCCTGTAGCACTGTGTCAGTCTCGGTTACGAACAGCAGGCGAACGCCACAGGCCATCATTCTGGCGTTGATCTGGTCGATGGTGGCGGTTGGGCTGATCGTGAAAGGTCGAACATGGGTAAAATCGGTATACACCAATTCGGCACTGTCATTGGGCGTCACCTGATCAGAATCAAGTGCCCGGTGCTGCAGTATCGAGGTTCGTGGAGCAAGTAATTCATGCGGCAGGCTTTGATAACTGCTGTTCATCGCAACTCCTCACAAATCGGTCGGGGGTACGATTATACCCGAAACAGCGCATTTAGCCCCGCTGATTCAAGGTCTGAATTTAGCGGGTGCGGGGGCAGAGACCATCACTGCCGAAAAAGAATTCGATCTCTACGCTGGCGGTATCGGTTCCATCGGAGCCATGTACGGCATTTTCGTCGACCGTCTGTGCAAAATCCGCGCGGATGGTGCCCGCAGCAGCGTCTGCCGGGTTGGTGGCACCCATGACTTCGCGATTCTGCGCGATTGCATCCTCGCCTTCCAGAACCTGCACCATTACGGGCCCTGAAGTCATGAACTCGACCAGGTCGTCGTAAAAGGGACGCTCTTTGTGCACCGCGTAAAACTCACCTGCTTTCTCGGCGCTTAAGTGTTCCATGCGCGCGGCAATGATACGTAAACCGGCTTTTTCAAAGCGATTGTAAATTTCGCCAATCACGTTCTTGGCTACTGCGTCGGGCTTGATGATTGAAAGGGTGCGTTCGACGGCCATTATTGAATCTCCGGGGAATGAAAAATGACGCGAATGATACTCCTTAGGGTACACTTATGCGACCTATTTTCAGGCTTCTATAATGAAAACCGATAAGCACCTGCGCAAGCATTTAAAGGACTATCAGCCACCCGGCTTCGAGATCACGAAAACGCAACTGGTATTTCATCTTGACGAACACCGGACTCGAGTTAGCAGCACGCTACAGATGCGACGGACAGCTCAGAACAATGTCGCCGAACTGGTCCTCGACGGAATTGAGCTTGAACTTATCGAGCTGCGCGTGGACGGCAAATCCCTGCAACCGGAGGACTATGACCTGGGGCCTGAAACATTAACGATCAAGTTGGTGCCGGACCAGTTTGAGTTAAGTTGTGAAGTCGAAATCGACGCCGCGGCAAATACCCGTCTCGAAGGCTTGTACCTGTCCAATGGAAACTTTTGCACCCAGTGCGAAGCGGAAGGTTTTCGCTACATTACCTACTATCTCGATCGTCCTGATGTCATGTCGGTGTTCAGCACCGAGATTCATGCGCACAAGGCCACTTACCCGGTGTTGCTGTCGAACGGCAACCGGGTAAATAGCGTAGAGGATGGCGAACGCCACTGGGTAAGCTGGCAAGATCCTTACCCAAAGCCCAGCTATCTATTCGCGCTGGTGGCCGGAGACCTGGCCTGCATTGAAGACCAGTTTACAACCTGCTCGGGACGGGAGGTTCAGCTACAGATTTTTACCGAGCACCATAATCGGGACAAGTGTGATCATGCGATGACCTCGCTGCAAAAAGCGATGCGTTGGGACGAGGAGGTCTACGGTCTCGAATATGACCTCGATCTTTATATGATCGTCGCTGTGGATGACTTCAATATGGGGGCAATGGAGAACAAGGGGCTTAATGTATTCAATACCAAGTACGTGCTGGCGAATCCTCATACCGCCACGGACGACGATTACCTGGCTATCGAAGGTGTGATCGCGCACGAGTATTTTCATAACTGGACGGGTAACCGTGTCACCTGTCGCGACTGGTTTCAGCTAAGCCTTAAAGAAGGCCTGACGGTATTTCGCGACCAGGAATTCAGTGCGGACATGTTTTCACGCGCGATTCAGCGAATCAGTGATGTACGAGGTCTACGTAATCACCAGTTTAGCGAGGACGCCGGGCCAATGGCCCACCCGGTGCGCCCTGCGTCCTACCAGGAAATCAACAATTTTTATACCGCGACGGTTTACAACAAGGGTGCGGAAGTGGTGCGCATGATGCATTGCCTGTTGGGCGCAGATAATTTCCGCAAGGGGATGGATTTGTACTTCGAGCGTCATGACGGCCAGGCGGTTACGACCGATGATTTTCGCGCCGCGATGCAGGACGCCTCGGGCATCGACCTGGAACGTTTCCAGCGATGGTACCAGCAGTCCGGGACACCGCGCGTTGATATAAAGCGCAAATACAATTCTGATAATAATGTCCTGTCGCTGATGGTTTCACAGCGTGCCGGGACCACCAAAGGTGAACTGAATCGTGCCTTTCATATGCCGATGCGGCTGGCCCTGTTCGATCAACAGGGTCAAGCAGTGCCGCTGGATGATATGGGGAGCCTGGAACAGATAGTTGATATCAAGGAACCCGAAACCGAGTTGCGTTTCCAGCATATGCCAGCGCAGGTAATGATTTCGGCGTTTCGCGGTTTTTCGGCGCCGATTATCCTGACTACAGATCTGAGTGATGATGAGCTTGCCCGTTTAATGGTTTTTGATAGCGATCCGTTCAATCGCTGGGAGGCCGGTCAGCAGCTGGCGAGCAGGGTAATGCTGGCGATGCTGGAGCAGGAAGCCGGTCAGTGGCCGCAATTACAGCAACCACTACTGACGGCCTTTAGCGACGTGTTTGCGCGATCCCCCATGGATCGAGCGCTGGTAGCCGAGATGATGGTGCTGCCGGGCGAGAAATATATTGCCGAAATGCTGGAGCAGGTGGATGTGCACCGCATCCGGACCGTGCGTGAAACACTTAAGCTTCAAATTGCAGCGCATAATGAGGATCAGTTACTAAAGAATTACCTTGAATGTGCTGACAATGGTGAGTACCGGCTGGATCCCGATGCAATCGCAAGCAGGCGTTTGAAAAATGTGTGCCTGGCCTACCTGTTACATCTCGAGAAGTCCGAATATTTTGAGCACTGTAAACGACAGTTTACGCAGGCAGGTAACATGACCGATCAAATCGCCTGCCTGCAGATGGTGGTTCATTATCGCCACGATTTGCGCGATCAAATCGTGACCCAGTTTTACCAGCAATGGAAGGATACCGCGTTAGTGGTGGATAAATGGTTTAGCGTGATGGGTTCAAGCAGCGTCGAGAATGCGCTTGACGAAATAAAGCCTTTATTCGGTCACTCGGCGTATACCCTGGCTAATCCTAACCGCGCACGCTCCCTGCTTGGGTCAACCATTGCCAATTCGACTGCCTTCCACCAGGTCGACGGTGCCGGTTACGCCCTGGCAGCACAAAAAATCCTCGAGCTGGATGCGATCAATCCCCAGGTCGCGGCTCGGCTGGCCAATCCTTTCGTGCATTGGCGTAAACTGGTCGCACAGCAGGGGCAATTGATGAAGTCAGAAGTGGAAAACATGCTCACCAGTAGCGAAATGTCCAACGACCTGAATGAGCTGCTGACGACGAGTCTGAAGGATTAGTTCAGCCCAATGCCTGCCAAGGTTCAGATAATCCTGCCCGGATTATTCGATTTACCCCTCGAGGAGTTTGAGCCCGACCTGCTGGCTAACGATTTGCCACATTTGAATAGACTACTGCGCCTGGCAACACCGCAATCCACCCAGTCTTACAGCATCGACGAGATACTAAAAACCGCGCTCGGTTTCGATGCCCCGGCAGGATTGCCATTAGCACAGGCTTTTGCTCGGGAGGAAGATCAGGAACCCGGGCATCTGCTATTGTCCCAGGCAATCCATTTGCAAGCCGGCCTGCATAGCGCAGTAATCGTCCCGGTACAGAATAACCAGGACAATTTGAATGATATAAATATAATAATCAAAGACTTAAACGATATATTTAATGTAGATTGTAGTATTACTGCAGTCGCGGATGGACTGTTCCTGGTGCATCTGAAGGGGTTTTCTGCCCCGACCCATTATCCGCATATTCTGTCGGTCCTGGGAAAAACCGCGAATCCCTATATCGAGCAGTCGCGCCAGGTTTTGCCATGGTACCAGTTACTCAACGAAATCCAGATGTTTATGCATCAGCACGAAGTGAACGCGGAGCGAACAAGTCGTGGATTGTTGCCGATTAACAGCCTCTGGTGCTGGGGGGCGGGAGTTGTACCACAGAGATTCAACGCGAAACTGGACTGGTATTGCGATGATCCGGTGCTGAATCAATTCGCCCGAAGCCTCGGATTGAACCCGGAATCTTGCGCGAATATCAACCGGGTCGATGATTCCGTGGATGCGATTTTGATCGATTTGCGTTTAATCGAATTTTTGAAAACCGGCGTCGCTGCTGAACTTGATCAATTATTACTCGATATTGATAGCAAACTATTGAAACCATTAATGGAAGCCGCTGCAAAGGGCCGCAGCCATTTGATACTGCGAGCGGGGTACGAACTTGATTTCGAGTTCAAGCCGACAGCAAGAATGAAGTTCTGGCGGCCACATAAAAATCTTTCCAGCTGGATCGGTAACGTTCCCGACCTTTGATCGAGGATATTCTTTACTAGAATACTATGCGAGAATATTCGCTACTTCGCGAGTAAGACTATGTCAGCCAAAATCCAGATCCCCAACTTTGCTACCGTCGAAGACGTTGTCGAAGAATTGAAGCCGGGCTACCCGGTTTATTGCCTGCGTCCCGCAGAGTTAAAACGACAGGCCACATATTTCCTCGACACGTTTCCAGGTCGGGTTATGTACGCGGTTAAATGTAATCCCCACCTGGCAGTTTTAGAGGCCCTGTACGAGGCCGGCATTCGACATTTTGATACTGCATCGCTGGCTGAAATCGCATTGGTACGCGAGCATTTGCCGCAGGCTGATTGTTATTTCATGCATCCGGTGAAAGCACGTGCGTCGATCATGACGGCACGAAAGGTATACGGAATCGATCACTTCGTCATCGATCATGAGAAAGAACTAAACAAGATCGTCGATGTAACCGGTGGTGGTGACGGCAAGGTAATACTGGTGCGGATCATAACCCCGGTACATGACGCCCAGTACCAGCTTTCCGATAAATTCGGAATCGCTGCGGAAGACGCACCTGAACTGCTCAAAAAAGTGCACGACGCACATTTCCAGACCGGGGTCGCGTTTCACGTCGGTTCGCAATGCCGCAATCCACAGGCCTTCGTTGATGGAATGAACACCGCGCTCGACGTCATCGAGGCCGCTAATGTGCCGGTGCATTACCTCGATGTCGGTGGTGGTTTCCCGGCGCTTTATGAAGATGATCGCCCGCCTGCGCTGAGCGCGTACTTCTACGCCATTCAGGAGGCCTTCGACCAGTCCCGTCTGCGCCGAGATTGCGTGCTGATGTGTGAACCGGGAAGAGCCCTGGTCGCAAGCGGCTGTACCCTGCTGACTCAGATTCAGCTACGCAAGGATAACAAGCTCTATATCAACGACGGGGTTTATCAAAGTCTCTCCGAAACCCTGATGGGCAAGATGAAACTGCCGGCACGACTCATCAACCCGGCCCGCGAAATTGCAACCGAGCAACAGGATTTCACGATCCTGGGTCCAACCTGTGACAACCTCGATATCCTGCCTGCACCCTTTTACCTGCCAGTTGACGCGGAGGAGGGCGACTGGATTGAAATTGGTCAGACCGGGGCTTACAGCAATTCGGCTGCAACTCGTTTCAACGGTTTTTTCCCAGAAACTTTCGTCACGGTGGAAGCACCACCGTTGCTGCCGCAGTAGGCAAAACCCTGGCCTTGTTCGAATCACTTCCGTGCAAATCGATCGATAGATGACGCAGGCAGTAACTTCCCAGGTTTTCAGATACCCCACAGCGATCGTCGCCGTTGTCGGTGGCATCGCATTGATGTCGATAGCTTCCATTGCGCAAGGCCTAAGTATTGGTTTTGAAAGTTTAACTTTTATAAGCCTGATGACTTCCTTTGTGCTCGGTGGAAGTATCACTTTTATTATATTGCGTTTATTACAGCAACGTTTAGATAGCCTGCGCAATAATCTACAAGATCAATTCGATCTACGCTCCGAAGAATTGAAGAAAACCGGAGACCGCTTTCGGCAGTACACCGAGACTTCCTTAGAATGGTTCTGGGAAACCGATGAAAACGACCGTTTTGTGTTTTTATCCTCGCACCTGTACGAGGTGAGTGGTATCAAACCTGAAGATATTATCGGACGCAGACGCATCGATCTTCGTTTCGATCCGCCAGATCCGGCTGAGGACGAACAGTGGAATGATTACCAAAAATGCATCGCGGAGCGTCAGCCATTTAAGAATTTCAGGTTTCGCAGTCGGTTGGCTGATGGGCGAGAACTGCTATTTCAAACCAGCGGCAAACCTTATTTTGATGAAAAGGGAAAGTTTCTTGGCTATCGTGGTTCGTCCTTCGATGCCGGCGGAGCCATGTCAGAGGAACTCAGACAACAGTATCGCCAGGAACTGATATACAACTCAACCGCGGTGTTGCACGACGGTTTTTATTTGTTTGACAGCGATCGGCGCCTGATATTCTGTAACCCGCGCCTTAAAGAAATCTGTAACCGTATTAGCGATCTGTTGGAACCCGGTACGCATTACGAAGAAGTGTTTGCTGGTGCGATCGAAAAGCAAATGGAATTCAGCAGCGAGGAAGCAAAGCAGGCCTGGGTCGCCAAACGCCAACAGCACTGGAAGGACGAGATCGGGATTCCGTTCGACCTGAACCTGAAAGATGGGATTCGCATCCGACTGGTCGAACAAAGACTTCCAGGTGGCGAGTTGGTCGGTCTATGCGTTGATGTGACCGAATCGAGGCGCACCCAGGATGAGCTTGATGAAGCCCAGCGTATCGCCAGGGTTGGAAGTTTTCGTTGGGATGTCGAGCATGACAAATTAATTTCCTGTTCAAAGGAATATGCCAGGTTATTTAAATTTTCGTTAGACGAACAAAAAAAGGGAATCGGGAATTGGCAGGAAAAATTTATCGACCCGGAAGATTTAGGCAGGGTAAAAGCGGCCTACCGATCGAGCGATGTTTCTGGAGAGGTAACCGAGGTGGAATATCGTTTGCAGTCTCCCGACGGAAAGGTCGGGTTTATTGTTGAACGCTTGACGCCATCTTTGTGGCGTGATGGTAAAGTCGTCGAACAGATAGGTACGGTCCAGGATGTAACCGAATCCAGGCGCATCGGTGCGGAACTCGAGACCGCACAAGATATAGCCAAGATCGGCAGTTTTCGCTGGGATCCCGAAAACGGTCGAATGATTGCATGTAGCGATGAGTTTGCGCGGATCTTTGGCAGGCCCAAAGCAGAACTGCTTGCGATGATTGAGGCAGATACTTTCTTCGCTATACATCCCGATGACCTGGAAAGAGCCAGGCAGGACTTCGCGCGCGCAGATAATACTGATGGTTTATCTGAAATCAGATTACGTATTGTGCGCCCAAATGGCGAAATTCGCCATGTTATCGAGCGCGGCAATACCTCGGTTCGGCGTTACGGTAAACCTGTTGAGCAGTTGTGGACCGCTCAGGATGTGACCGAATCGAGACATATCGAAGCTGAGCTTGAAGCGGCACAGCGCATCGCCTTGGTCGGTAGTTATCGTTGGAGTAAAGAACGAGGTCGGTTGATCACCTGTTCATCTGAATATGCACGAATTTACGGCATGACCGTGGAACAAGTAATGACGTCTAGCGATCAGCATTTACTCGGTGCCGTTCATCCGGATGATTGTGAAAAGGTGATGCAGGCCTATAACAGTGCGGATGTTGGTGATGGGGCGTATGAAGTCGAGTTTCGATTGCTGCGACCAGACGGTGAAGTCCGATATGTTACCGAGCGCGGAGATACTTCGCTTAGGCGCGATGGAAAGGTCATTGAACAACTGGGAACGTTGCAGGATGTAACTAAATCCAAGCGGTCCGAGGCAGAACTTGATGAAGCTCAGCGTATTTCGAATGTCGGCAGCTACCGTACGGATTTCACAAACGATACCCTGGTTTCATTTTCGCTACAGTTGGCCAGAATTTACGGATTAAGCGCCGATAAGTTTGATCCAAAAAATCCTTTTATGCTTGAAATCGTGCATCCTGAAGATCGCGAACTTGTCAGCTCCACTTACCAGCAAGCACGACTCAGCGAAGCAAGCGAAGCAGGCGAAGTTTTATTCGAAATTGAATACCGGATCATTCGTGGTGATGGTGAAGTTCGAAATATCCTTGAGCGTGCGGATACCTCAAAAATAACTGATGGCAGGGTAACCGAAGTAATCGGTACATTGCAGGACGTGACCGAACGCAAGTTAATAGAACTCGAAAAACAGCGAAACGAGGAAATGCTCGAGGTGGCGATCAAAAATGTGCCGGGCGGGTTCCTGGTCGTAAACAGTGACGGCATCATCGAGCGCTTTAACCGCAAGTTCTTTGATTTGTATCCGCAGCAGCAGTTCTTTATCAATGAAGGGGCACCTTTCGAGCGTTTCGTTCGACATGGTGTCGAGATGGGTGTATACCAGGACGCGCTCGAAGATCCGGAGGGCTGGTTGCAGCAGCGGTTGTTACAGCATAAAACAGAGAGCTTTGAAGCGCTTGATCGCCTGACCGATGGACGCTGGATTCAGATCGCGTTGCGCCGCCTGCCGAATGGCACCCGGGTAGGCATCTATATCGACGTGACCGAACTTCAAAAAGCTCGTGAATCGGCGGAACGGGCCAATAAGGCAAAATCGGATTTCCTGGCTTCGATGAGTCACGAACTGCGAACGCCGATGCACGGTATCCTCAGTTTTACCGAACTCGGACTTAAACGACTCGATTCGTTGAGCCAGGAAAAACTACGCCAATACCTAGAGAATATCCAGGTTAGTGGTACACGCCTGCTTTACCTGTTAAATGATTTGCTCGATCTTTCCAAGCTCGAGGCAGGAAAGATGAAGCTTGACGTGAGTCCGGTAAGCCTGGCTGAACTGATAGAGTACTGTATCAATGAACAGGATTTACGTTTGCGCAAAAAGAATCTTAGCTGCGTATTTGACTCCGTTATTGACGATTCGGAATGCGCTTGTGACCGCAACCGGATTATCCAGGTAATGACGAATATTATTGCAAACGCGATCAGGTTCAGTCCCGAGGCGGGAGAGATTCAAATTGACCTGGAGCGCGATGATACCGGGTTCCGGGTGCGGGTTTCAGACCAGGGTCCCGGAATTCCCGCGTTAGAGCTCGACGAGGTGTTCGAAAAGTTTTACCAGAGTAACAGTAATCGAAATCAGACCGGTAGCACTGGCCTCGGCCTATCCGTGTGCCGCGAAATTATAGAATTACATCAAGGGCGTATCTGGGCGGAGAGTAATCCGCGGCAGGGCACCAGTATTCTGTTCGAGATTCCGTTACAACAATCCCGGGATTAAATGGCTGGCTTATTTTTCGGCGATCGCTTTTTCGAGCTCTTCAAGCGCAGCCTGGTCGAGGTCAGGAACCTTAAGCTGGTCGCCTTTCTTGTCGCTGAGCTTCTTAATCGTAGCCTCGGCATCAACGCAGGCCTGGTGCAGGGCCCTGGTCTGCTCGAGCAATGTCGCGGCGCTTTGCAGGTTTGATTTTTTCGCCTCGAGGTCGGCTTCCAGTTTAGATTTCTCCTTGCGCATCGACTGCAGTCGAGACTCCGCCTGCCCACGCAACTTGGCCTCGTCCATTTTCTGCTTTTTCAGGGTTTTCAGTTTGCGCACCACGTTCTCCGGGGTGTCGGCAAGTGACTTGGAGATTGCCTTGAGCTTATTCTGCTTGTCCGTCACTTCCGCCCTGGCCTTTCTTAATGACTCGGCATTGTCAGCCTTGCCGGTGGCAAGTTGGCGTTCGGCCTGTTCGCATGCCTTAACAGCCGAGGCAACCTTGTCCTCGGCTTCACTGCGGGATTGCTCAGCGGCTTCAGCGCGCTGTTTATACTCGTTGATTTGCTGTTCAGCCTCACTGCGGGTTTCCTGGATCTTGATATCTGCGTCACTTGCGCGCTTAATTGCCTGGTCTAACGCCGCCTTGAGTTCGGTGGTACTGCATTCGGCATCGAGTCCGAGCGCGTCTGCAGCTGCGCCCATCAGGATTTGCTTGCTTATTGCCAGGTCTTTCCAGACCTGCAGCTGAATATCAACATCTTGTGACACTTGTTACCTCTTAGCCAGAAAAATTAGTCAGGAATTTTGGCGGCATATTCTAGCCCATGAATGCCCGGAAAAATAGAGTAAAGCAGGTGATATTATCGCTTAAGATCGGGTAGAATGCGCGTTTTTCAAGGCATGAGCGGTTACGGTGGAAACAAATCATATTTTTCAGCAGATTGATGACTTGAAATCACGCATCGAATTGCTCCGGGGGTATCTTTGACTACGACCAGAAGCGCGAAAAACTGGAAGAAGTCATGCTCGAGTTGGAAAATCCTGACGTCTGGAGCAATCCGGAACATGCGCAGCACCTCGGCAAGGAAAAGGCCAGCCTGGAAACCGTAGTTACCGGTATCGATCAGAATTTACAGTTCCTCGGCGATGCCTCGGAATTGCTCGAGCTTGCCATACAGGAAGACGACTCTGCCACCGTGAACGAGGTCGAGGCTGATCTCGATGGTGTCGAGAAAACAGTCGCCGGTCTCGAGTTCAGGCGCATGTTTTCTGGCGAAATGGACGAAAACAATGCCTTTCTCGATATCCAGTCCGGCGCTGGCGGAACCGAGGCACAGGACTGGGCTGAAATGCTGCTGCGCATGTACCTGCGCTGGGGCGAGGCCAAGGGTTTCAAAACCGAGCTGATTGAAGTGTCTGAGGGCGATGTGGCCGGCATCAAGAGCGCTACGGTACGATTTGAAGGCCCCTATGCATTCGGCTGGTTGCGTACCGAAACCGGGGTGCATCGGCTGGTTCGTAAATCGCCGTTCGATTCGGGTAATCGTCGGCACACCTCGTTTGCGTCCGCTTTTATTTCCCCGGAAATCGAGGACGACATCGATATCGAAATCGATCCCTCCGACCTGCGCATCGACGTGTACCGCGCCAGCGGTGCCGGTGGGCAGCACGTCAACCGGACCGAATCGGCGGTACGTATCACGCACTTGCCGACCAATGTCGTGGTGCAGTGTCAGAACGATCGCTCACAACACAAGAACAAGGCGACCGCGATGAAGCAGCTCAAGGCCAAGCTGTATGAACTCGAGGTCCAGGTACGTAACGCCAAGGCACAAAGCATCGAGGATTTGAAATCCGATATCGGCTGGGGCAGTCAAATCAGGTCTTACGTGCTTGATCAGTCGCGCATCAAGGACTTGCGTACCGGGGTTGAAACCGGTAATACCCAGGCCGTACTGGATGGAAGCCTGGATCAGTTTATCGAGGCCAGTCTGAAGAGTGGCACTTAGCAAACACGAATGGGACACAGGTAGTGAAATGACCGAGCACAGCGACGCTGAGCAAAATAACGAAGATTCAGAGCACGACGAGAACCGCTATATCGCGCAACGACGTGAAAAGCTGGTGCAGTTGCGTGCGCAGGGGCAGGCATACCCCAATCATTTTGAGCGTGGGCACCTGGCCGCAAAACTGTTCGAACAGTATGCAAATTTCACGCGCGAAGATCTCGAGACACAGTCGGTCGAGGTAAACCTGGCAGGTCGCATGATGTTCAAACGGGTGATGGGTAAAGCCAGTTTCGCGCAGCTGCGCGACATGAGCGGCACGCTGCAGATATTCGTACAACGTGAAGCCGTTGGTGAAGAGACCTACGAAGCTTTCAAGCACAGCGATATCGGTGACATTTACGGCGTCAACGGGGTATTGTTTTTGACCAAAACCGGTGAGCTTACGATCAAGGTCAAAAGTATCGAATTGCTGACCAAGGCGTTACGCCCGTTACCGGAAAAATTCCATGGTCTTACCGACCAGGAACAGAAATATCGCCAGCGCTATATTGACCTGATCATGAACGAGGACTCGAGACGCGTATTCGCGATTCGCAGCCAGGCGGTCAGTTTTATTCGCAATTACATGATCGAAGCGGGTTTCCTCGAGGTTGAGACCCCGATGATGCAGGTGATCCCGGGTGGCGCGGTGGCGCGTCCGTTTATTACCCATCACAATGCGCTCGACATGGAGCTGTACCTGCGGGTCGCGCCCGAATTATACCTGAAGCGTCTCGTGGTCGGTGGTATCGAGCAGGTATTCGAGATTAATCGTAATTTTCGCAATGAAGGGCTGTCGACACGGCATAACCCGGAATTCACCATGCTCGAGTTTTACCAGGCTTACGCCGATTATAATGACTTCATGGATTTGACCGAGGACATGATGCGGCGGCTGGTAGAGGAAATTCACGGCACCACCAAGCTGGTTTACCAGGGTGAAGAATTTGATCTCGAAAAACCGTTTACCCGCATCAGCGTGGCCGACTCCATTATCCAATTTAATCCCGGGCTTGATCCTGCACAGCTCGAAGATGTCGAATACTGCAGGCAGGCAGCAACAGATCTCGGTATCAAGCCAGAGGCAGGCTGGGGGGCCGGAAAACTGCAAATAGAAATCTTCGAGAAAACGGTCGAAGCCGAACTCAAGCAGCCGACCTTTATCACCGCCTATCCAACCGAGGTCTCACCGCTGTCACGTTGTAACGATGAAAATCCCTTTATAACCGATCGTTTCGAGTTTTTTCTCGGCGGGCGCGAACTGGCCAATGGATTCTCCGAGCTCAACGATCCGGAGGAACAGGCAGCCCGGTTCCGGCGCCAGGTTGAGGAAAAGGAGGCCGGTGACGAGGAAGCCATGCATTACGACGCAGATTACGTGCGCGCACTAGAATACGGAATGCCGCCGGCAGCGGGTGAGGGTGTCGGCATCGATCGTCTGGTCATGTTGCTCACCGATTCACCGAGTATTCGCGATGTCATCCTGTTTCCGCATATGCGGCCCGAGTAATCGGTTTCATCCCGGCGTATAGAGGGTCCCGGTAACCATTTTGTCATTCCCGCGCAAGCGGGAATCT
>JAOTXY010000012.1 GCA_029862125.1 Gammaproteobacteria bacterium
ATGATGGTCGCACCGCGGCCCAGCGATTCCTTGGCTTGTGCGGACAGTGCGCCGAAGCTCATGCCAGCAATGGTGATCGGGATTTTAAGCTCGATCGGCTTCTTCGCGAATCGGGTGCCAAGGGTTACGCTGGTCTCACACTTTTCACGATACCCCTCGAGCGCATAACGTGACACGCTCGCACCCAGGAACAGCAGGTCGTCGAAAGTCGGAATGACACGCTTGGCGCCACCGCCACGAATGTCATAAATACCCTCTGCCGCGGCTCTTTGAATTTCGGCGACGACGTGGGGCGGAAAGGTGTGTGACGGACGCAGGCGTTTTTTGAAATCGTCTTGATCGGACATGACTAGTATTCTCCCGCATTGTCAATATTGAAGTTATAAAGCCTGCGCGCCGAACCATAACGCTTGAATCCGGAGGTATCGACATCGCCCATCCCCGCGGCTTCCAGCAACTCTTTTAGTTGCGCCCGATGCTCGTCTTCCATGGGTTTTTCGATGCAATCCGCACCCAGGCTGGCGACCTTGCCACCAACATAGAAACGAGCCTCGTAAGCCGAGTCGCCGAGTGCTTCGCCGGCGTCGCCGCAAACAACCAGGCAACCGCTTTGCGCCATGAATGCGCTTAGATTACCGATGGATCCGCCAACCACGATGTCGACACCTTTCATGGAAATACCGCAACGTGAGGAGGTGTCACCCTCGACTATGACAAGGCCACCCTGGCCGGTCGCCGCGCAATACTGCGAAGCATTGCCCTTGACCCGCACGGTGCCGGACATGATATTTTCGGCGCAACCCGAGCCGGCGTTGCCGTTAATGGTGATGTTGGCATTCTGATTCATGCCACCACAGTAATAGCCTGCATGACCGTCAACCGTCACGGTCGAGTCATACATTGCGCCCACCGCAATCGAGTGTTTGCCGTTCGAATTACTTACGACGAATTCGGCCTTGTCCGCTGAATCCTGGTGCAGTGCCTGGTTCAGGTCGCGCACGGTGTTGTCTTTGAGATCGAAATTTGTCATCACTTACCCCCGATGCCAGCTATAGATCCGGGTCGGCACAGGCTCCCAGATGCGTGCATTCTCGACTCCTGGTAATGTTGCTATCGCGCGAAACTCCGAAGCCATCGCTGCCCAGTCATCGGTTTCAGCCATAACCGCAGGTTTACATCCGATGGGATCGACAACTACCGCGAAACCATCGTCCGTACCGACGGCAAAGGTATAAAAGCCGTCCAGATCTTTGAGGCCATTTTGCAGGGCTTCATCGAGGCTGTCTCCTTCCTGCATTCTCCAGGCCAGGTAACCCGCGGCCACTTCGCTGTCATTATCAGTTTCAAAGCTGATACCCTTCTTACGAAGCTCCTGGCGCAAACGGTTGTGATTGGACAGGGAACCGTTGTGGACAAGGCACAGGTCGAGCCCGGTAGAAAACGGGTGTGAATGTTCGGTGGTGATTGCCGACTCGGTCGCCATGCGGGTGTGGCCGAGCGCATGCGTACCGCTATAGTCCTCGAGACCGAAGTTGTCGATAAAATCAGCCGGTGAACCCTTGTCCTTAAAAATTTCAATTACTTCGCCCGCACCATTGACGCGCAGTTCGGGATGGCTTTCCTGGATCCAGTTCTGTGCCAATGCCGGACTGGCGGCAACCTTGATGACGGCCTGGTCACGATGGTGGATGACTTCGGCGTCATCACCGAAGACATGCTTCAATCCATCGTGCAGCTCGTGCCAGGAATAGTCTTCATCGGGCGCCAGAACTGTCAGTTTTGCACTGCCTGCCGGCACTGGATCATGATAGATCGCTACTCCGGCGCTGTCGGGGCCGCGTTCCGACATTTCGATGAGCATACCCGACAGGTGCTTTCCCAGGTCTTTCTCCATTTCCGGGTTTTTAATAAACAATCCGACGATTCCGCACATAGCGACCTCTACACAGTTCGTTAAGTCCGCGCAGCGTAGTACAGACAAAATTCACTGTCAACTGAAGTGAAATTTTGTTTCCTTACAGGAAACAATCTAAGAGGTTGTTGCCTCTGAAATGATGATCGAAAGGTAACGACAGGGCAGTTTTTGTATTTCGTCCGGGCCATGCGACGCATCGGCATCGAAGAAAAGTGTGTCACCCGGCTCCAGGGTATAGGTTTTGTTTGCGTGTCGGTAAGTCACGCGTCCTTCCAGCATATAAATCAGCTCGGTACCCGCATGTTGAAACACAGGAAACACTTCGGACTGATCGTCGATCGTGATCAGGTAGGGTTCGATATTATACGGCTTACCAATGGTGTGCCCAAGTAACTGGTATTGATGCCCGGCACCCGAACCGCGGCGCTCTATCGGCAACCCCTCACCCGCCTTGATATAGGTGACGTCACGTTGTTCCTCGTAGCCGCGAAAAAATGATGTCACCGGAACCTGCAATGCATTTGCGAGCGAGGTTAGCGTCGCCAGTGATGGCGAAGTCTGCCCGTTCTCGATTTTCGACAACATGCCGGTCGACAACTGCGCCTGCTTGGCAAGCGCGGCGACGGTCAAATTCAGGCGCTTGCGTGACGTACGCACCTGCTTGCCAATCGCGATTTCGAGCGCCTCCACGCTATGCTGTTGGGACATCAAATCGTTATCGGCTGGCTGGTTATCAGGATCGGGCATCGGCACTTGTTGCGGTCTTTGACTGGTGGCCTATCAAACCTCAGCGCGCTTTCGATTGCAAATCTGCTTTTACCGGAACCCGGTAAAAATATATACAGATACCGGGCCATGTGGTTGACCATCGCGGTGATATTCCCTAACCTTGACGGCTCACAATTAAAACCATTTTCAAATAAAAATACCGATCAAAATCAGTTAGTTGGAGGATATGATGAGCAAGCGTGTCGCAGTAATTGGAGCCGGCCCCAGCGGTCTGGCACAGTTGAGAGCCTTTCAGTCGGCTAAGGAAAAGGGTGCGGAAATCCCCGATATCGTCTGTTTTGAGAAGCAGGAGAACTGGGGTGGATTGTGGAATTACACCTGGCGTACCGGCCTCGATCAGCATGGCGAACCGGTTCACGGCAGCATGTACCGATACCTCTGGTCTAACGGCCCGAAAGAAGGCCTGGAATTTGCCGACTATTCATTCGAAGAACATTTCGGTCGTCCCATCGCATCTTACCCACCACGTGCCGTGTTGTTCGATTATATCGAGGGACGCGTCAAACAGGCCGGCGTACGAGACTGGATTAGATTCAACTCATCCGTGCGTCACGTGCATTACGACGAACATGAAGGCATGTTTCATGTCACCGCGCAGGACCATGAAAAAGACGTCGAGTACACCGAGGAATTCGATCACGTTATCGTTGCTAGCGGTCACTTTTCAACTCCAAACGTACCGGAATATCCCGGCTTCGACACCTTCAAGGGACGTGTTTTGCACGCCCATGATTTTCGTGACGCGATGGAATTTTACGCCAAGGATATTCTGATCATCGGCACCTCTTACTCAGCCGAGGACATCGGCTCGCAGTGCTGGAAGTATGGCTGTAAATCCGTCACCGTTTCCCACCGCACTGCACCGATGGGATACAAGTGGCCGGACAACTGGAAAGAAGTTCCGCTGCTGGAAAAGGTCGAGGGCAATACCGCCACCTTTAAGGACGGCTCCACCAAGGATGTCGACGCGATCATCCTCTGTACCGGCTATCTGCACCACTTTCCATTCATGGCTGAAAATCTTAAGCTCAAGACCAACAACCGCCTGTACCCGGTTAACTTGTACAACGGCGTGGTCTGGGAGCACAACCCCAAGCTGATGTACCTCGGCATGCAGGATCAGTGGTACACCTTTAACATGTTCGACGCCCAGGCCTGGTACGCGCGCGACGTAATCCTGGGCCGACTAGACGTTCCGTCTCAGGCCGAAATGCACGCGGATATCGATAAATGGCGCGAGGAAGAAGATAACCTTCCCGACGATTACGCCTGTATCGAATTCCAGGGCAAGTACACCATGGACCTGATGGCGCTAACCGATTATCCCGAGTTTGATTGTGCCGGTGCGAACGAGGCTTTTTTCCAGTGGAAGAAGCACAAGAAGGAAAACATCATGACCTTCCGTAACCACGGTTACAAGTCTGCACTAACCGGCACCATGGCTCCGGAACATCACACGCCGTGGCGCGATGCACTCGACGATTCGCTGGAAGCATACCTGCAAACCTGACGATACTCTTTGCGAAGTCGAGTAAAACCGAAGCGTGGTCCATCGGGGCCGCGCTTTTTCATATTCCGGGATACCAAAACACCATGTTAGATACCAGCCTGCGAAAAATCATCAGCACACGAGATGATGAATTCAAGCCATACGACCGTTACGGCGAGCCGATCCCCGGAATGTCATGGATTGCACTGAGCGGTGACTTGTTAAATGGCGAGTTCGAGTGTTTCCTGCTGCGCATGGACCCCGGTGCGCAATCCAGGCCGCATGAGCACATGGGCTTCGAAGAATTCCTGGTCATGGAAGGCGAGCTGATCGACTGCGACGGGAGCGTTTACCGAAACGGTGATTTCGTGCGCCTGCTACCGGGCTCGAAACACAGTTCACATACGCCAAACGGCTGTGTTCTGCTGGTCATGCTGCGGGGTAACAACCGTCCACTGTCCGCAGACGAACTTAAACCCTGACGACACCCCCGCGGATGCGGAGTTGCGCGAAAGCGGTGGTGCGACAATTCGGATTCTTGCAAAAAAAAGCTCCACCTGTTTCCAGGTGGAGCCGTAACGCTACTACCCGCTCGCGCTATCTTTCGACGCCGTGGGTGCTGTCGCTATCGTCACTCCTGAACTTGTGCTGATTTTCGTGATGGTTTTCGGTTCGCAACGCAAAGTACAGTGGCACGATGCAGCATATGACCGCAATCCAGAACCAGAAATCGGTTATGCCCGAACCGGCAAAGGAGTAAATAACGCCCGCGCCTTCCCAACTATCGATTGGACTTGAATTAAACATATTGATACTCCTCAATTAGTCTTGATGTCTTCAGGATAAGCCATGGCTTCGACCTCGACGTCCATGCCAACCTCCTGTACGCCATCGCTGGCGCGCAGTATTCCGAGCACCTTGAACAGCCAGCCGAAGACAAAACCGGGCACGAAGCCGAGCAAGAACATTACGATCATACCCTTGAACTGGCCACCGAAGGTTATTGTCGGAATGCTGTCCGAAAACTGCGGGTACCCGCCAAGGAAGATTCCGGCAAACAGCACGCCGAGAATACCGCAGGTGCCATGTACCGAAACCGCGCCAACCGCGTCGTCGATGCCAAACTTTTCGAATAACTGGGCCGAAATTGGGCCGACAATACCACCGACGAATGCCAGAACGAAGGTCAGACCCGGATAGTACAGGTCCATACCCGAAGCCACCGAAATAATGCCGCAAAGCGCGCCGGACATCATCCAGAACGGATCGCGGGTCTTCATGTAGGCGCCGATCATACCGCCAGCCACGCCCATCAACGTGTTGAAACAAATCGTCGATAGCGTTGTCGGCATGCCGTAAATATTGGCCCATTCGGTTGCATACCAGCTTACGCTGGTTCCCGGAAAGATAAGACAGCCGCCGAGGAAGCCAAAGAAGCCAACAACAATCAGCATCAGACCGACCATGGTCATCGGCAGGCTGTGCCCGCGAATCACGTTGGCGGAACCATCCGCATTAAACTTGCCGATCCGCGGCCCGAGATGAATTAGTACGCCGAGTGCAAAAAAGCCAGAGACCATATGTACCAACCCGGAGGCGCCAAAATCATGGTAACCCCACTCGGTAACCATCCAACCGGCATAATGCCAACTCCAAGAAGCGGCCAGAATCCAAACTACTGAACCCAGAATCACGGCGAGAATAATAAACGCGGTCATGCGAATGCGCTCGATTACCGCACCGGACATGATCGACGCCGTGGTACAGGCAAACAGCGTGAATGCGCCCCAGAATACGCCGGACGCGTTATCCTGCATGTTCGGTCCCATATTTTCGCCCCAGGGTACACCGGCGGCACCCGCTTCGAAATCAGGAACAAAGCCGTTGGTCATCGCCAGGTAGATCCACCATCCGAACATCCAGAAGGTAGGAATCATATAGGCAAATGCGAGGATATTTTTGGTTCCCGCCGCAAGCGTATGCTTGACTCGTGAAGCCCCCATTTCATACATCATGAAGCCTGCATGAATCAGGATCATAACAGCCGTACACCAATAGTAATAAACCTCGAGGTTTATCTCATTGGCCACCGCAATTGCGGCTTGTAGTTCTTCAGGTGACATTATTGACCTCCCCCTTTGAGTTAGTTATAAAACGCCTGTTTCTCCAACAGTATTTTCAACTGCATCCCTGCCATTGTGATTCTGTTTCCTTGACTCAATCCCATGTTTTTGGGAACCGCGGTTAGTCCCTGGTTCGCGTTTTTATTATTTGATTTCATCCGCAAACGGACAAAACTGACGTCATCATAACGAATCTCTAAAACGATATCTATGTTCCTGTTTTTTTAGAAATTTTGCACCAGCCTGGTGCCTCTTGAAGGTTACCACGGCGACTTACCGTGGTTATCGGGCCATTGAAACGAAGTTAGCCGTTGACTTTATAAGCCTGAATTTCGTGATAATTGCTATATAAATCAATGCAATACTACTCGATATCAGTTGATCGATAAATCTTGATCAAGCCCGCTAATACCCCGGCCACCGTGGAAACTGGTTAGCCCGGATTTTAACGACTTTGGACGGCTTTAATTGGTTGTCTGTCAGTCGGCGAAAACTTCGGAGTGAATACCGAAATGCTGGATATAGTATGACCTTCCGTCGGCAACGAGATTTATCTTGATAGTCGCGGGACCAGAATCGAATTCCAACGGCACCTGGTAACCGATAATCTCGATATCTCCCAAGGACTTGCTGGTGTCGGAACGATCCCACAGATATGTTGGTTTGCCGGTCGATTTCAAGTGCCCGAGTCGACTGAAAGACTGGTAGGCCTGCTGGACCTTTTCGTTTTCAAATTCGAGCCGCGCTGTAGGCGATAACAATGGCTTGAGCTGCTCGAATTGCCAGCTGGTCAAGATCGGCAGGGTCGATTCCAGATAGGGAATAGCGGTATCGTCGTAACGATCCGCTTTCATGCCGAACCACAGCGTATAAATTAACAACCCGGCCGCCAACAGGGTGATAAATATCAGGCTTCGTCGCAGAATCAAGGACATAATCGGCCTGGCTCGAGTCAGACAGGCGACGAAATTATCACGTTCACCACCTCAAACAAACTCGAATGGGTGTAACCCGCTTTATTCCGGAATCTCGACATGGTTAAGGCGACAGGCTTGCTGCAAGGTGTTATGCAACAGGCAAGCGATTGTCATCGGCCCTACGCCTCCCGGCACCGGTGTGATGGCACCGGCCACGTCGGCCGCGGTACCAAATTCAACATCGCCCACCAGTCGCGTGGTGCCATCTTCATTCTCAATACGATTAATACCGACATCGATGACGGTGGCGCCCGGCTTGATCCAGTCGCCCTTGACCATTTCAGGGCGCCCTACCGCCGCGACCACGATATCCGCCTGGCGGCATTCACCCGGCAGGTCGCGGGTGCGCGAATGCGCGATAGTAACGGTGCAACTCTCCTTGAGTAGCAGTGCAGCCATCGGCTTGCCAACAATATTAGAACGTCCGACTACGATGGCTTTCATACCGGAAAGATCGCCGAGCTGATCCTTGAGCATCATCAGTGAACCCAGCGGTGTGCAGGGTACGATACCGTCAGCACCGATCGAGAGGCGACCGACATTGGACAGGTGAAAACCATCGACGTCCTTATCGACCGAAATAGAGTTGATCACCGCTTCTTCGTCGATGTGATCCGGCAAGGGCAATTGCACCAGGATACCGTGAACATCGGGATCATTATTTAACTGGTCGATCAGTGCCAGCAAGTCATCCTGGCTGGTACTCGCGTCGAGTTTATGCTCGTAGGAATTCATGCCCGCTTCCTGGGTTTGCTTGCCCTTGCTACGCACGTATACCTGGCTCGCAGGATCCTCGCCCACCAGCACCACGGCAAGCCCCGGTGTCAGGGAATGATTCTGTTTTATAATTTCGACCTTGCGTGCGATTTCTCCGCGCAGGTTCGCCGAAAACGCCTTACCATCAATTATCGTGGCCACGTTATATATACCCTCAACACTGTGTTAACAAGACCGGCCGCTCCCCCGGAGGTCGTGGCTGGTTTACCCAAATTACGACATTTTACAAATAACCGGACTGCGATATATCAGTAATACGACACCCATTTACCCGCTCGCCAGGACCAGTCGCAAGTCCCGGGTGAACCATCGTTACGGATGCGATTGATTTACCGCATCCCCATACTCGACTATTCCGGATTGTTCAAAGTCAGCTTAACACCACCGCTATGGTCGGGATTCGCACCGATACCAAACACTGCAGCATGCGGGGATAAACTGGAATCCGCGCCGTGAAATGCGACTTCGTCATGACGCAATTCGAGGTAATTGACAATCGCACCCCTGCGCACAAATACCAGTACCGTCAATAGTCCGGAAGCGATCAGCGAATCGCGTTCACCGCTAGGCCAGTTCCAGTCGAAGGGACATTCGCTGCCGCTCGCCTCGGGTTTGAATTCGGTGACCACTCTGACCCTGTCCCAGCCAAAATCCGTAACATCGGTCAACCGAAATTTCCCGGAAGCATCCGTTGTAGCCAATAACTCGTTTAGTGAGGTGCGAAACTGCTTGTTGCCCTGGCATTTGGCGTACAAATCTCCGTAGTAAAACGACATCACCAGTATCACGATCGCGGGCACGATATACACGATCGGCCGTGTCGGCATAACCGAGAGTGCATTTTTAATCATCGCAAACTCCTGTCGGAAATCGTCGGCATACGCACATTCGGCGGTAGCAATGAAAAACCCCTTCGATCAGGAATCGAAGGGGTTTCCACAACATCCTGCCATGAATACTACCGGCAATTAGCGCCCGATAGAATCCTTCGCTTCCCTGCTTCCTTCATCATCGAGGACCTTTCCGGGGCCTCCCTGCTTATTGATGTTTTCGATATCACCCTTGAATTCGGTGGATTCCTTCTGGTGTTGCCAGACGTGCCAGCCAAACCAGAAAATCAATCCCAGGATTGTCAGAAATCCTTCTGATCCAACGAAAGGATAGATCGCACCGAAGGTATCAAGATTGAGCCAGTTATCAACTAGACCTGTAGACATAATATTTTCTCCAAATGTAATTCAGTTAACGACGTATGGAATCGGCAGCCGTTACCCGGCTTCTTCACGAATCGCGCGCGCTACTTCCGCGGCATCCTCTGCTCTCTGCGTTTCGAAGTTGATATCCAGACCAACCATTTCGATTTCACGCGGGATACGCAGCTTGCCCATGCCGTGCAGGATCTTCGACACAATCAGTGCCGGAAAGAAACCCAGTACGAAGAACATGATCAAGGCACCCAGGAAGTTGCCCCATGGGGAAATGGGTGCATAGCCTTCGAACGGAGAGGACGGATAACCCCACAGCATGAAACCAGCCACGACAATACCGTAAAAACCGGCATAACCATGCACCGCAACCGCACCGACGGCGTCGTCGATCTTGAACTTGCGCTCTACCCAGAAATGCATCTTGTAAGCGAGAATTGCACCGCCGGCACCAATCAGCATGGCCTGGATCGGGTGGTACAGGTCGTTACCCGACGAGGCGCCGATGATACCCGCCAGACCACCGGAGTAGGTCCAGAACGCGTCACCATCCGAAATCAGGTAGGCCGCCATCAGACCGCCCGATAGCGACATCAGGAAGTTAAAGGTAATCGCTGACAGAGTGGTTGGCTGCAGATATATGTTGGTGGCACTGAAGAAGGTCTTGTCCGGCACATCCAGCATCGCGGGACCATAGACATCGATAATCGGGATATTACAGGCCACGTAGAAGCCCCAGAAACCGGTATAGATGAGGAACAGCCCAATCGTTACCAGCCAGGGATTATGCGGATTAATATTCCGTGGCGTACCGTCAGCAGCGAATTTACCGATACGTGGACCCAGCACCAGTAGTACGCCCAGCGCGAAACCGCCGGCTATCGCGTGGATTACACCGGACGCGTAGGCATCGTGATAACCCAGTTTTTGCACCATCCAGCCATTCCAGGACCAGCCCCAGGAAGCGTCGATGATCCAGGTAAAGGAACCGATGACCACAGCCAGTACCCAGAAAGCGCTGGGGCGGATACGCTCGATGACCGCACCGGAGACGATGGAAGCGGCAGTCCAGGAGAACAGCAGGAAAGCAGCCCAGAACACGCCGTTAATACGCGCCCAGAAGGCGGTATCGTCCGCGGTCAGGACACCGCCTTCTTGCGGTGCACCACCCATATGCGTGCCCATCAGCTCGCTCCACGGCGTCGCAAAGGGCGCGTCTACCAGGGGACCGATGATCCACGGACCATTGACAAAGGCAAAATAAATCCACCAGCCGAAGAAAAAGAAGGTGACAGTTACCAGCGGGATAACCATGGTGTTCTTCATCAGGGTGTGCGTGTGGTTCTTGTAGCGTGAGGCGCCAACCTCATAAACGCAGAAACCGACGTGAATCAGGAACATGAACACGACGGTGACCCAATAATAAAACTCGGTAAATATTATCCCGAGCGCGGTTAGCTCGTTATCCATTTTTCTCCCCCTTATAGTTATGAGAATTGTTAAATTTAAACCGGCATCCTGCTGGCATACCACGCAATGATTTTCAAACAGCCTGCTCACTCACAGGAAAATTTAACTACTCGAATGAAAACCCCCACCCTTTATATTTATTAAAGATCCGTATAAATAACATATAAAGACTTCGTGATCAAAATAGCGAAAAGGATCATCGGTAACTCCAGATAATACTTTTCGCCCGCTAATTGCTCGTACCCTCTTCAGGTGAATTTTTCGTACGCTTTGCGAAGATCAACCATCGGGTGACCGCTTGCCATCTGGAATTTTACCAGTAGCTCACGCGCGATCATGTCCCGGTCCTGCTGGTTATCCGGCAATTCGATATCGTCGGGAATGGTGACCCAGCCGTTGATGTTGCGATCGAATACCGCGGGATTGCCTTCCTCGTAGCCCATGTGCACGTCTTCAAGCCAGTTCAGATCGCTCCAGCCCATGACTTCCATATACTTATGCAAAAACGGCGTGCAGCGCTCCATATCGGGCACCAGGTTTACATCGTAACGATAGCCGATGTGTTGACCGATGATCTTCTCACGCTCGGTATCAACGCCGTCGCCTTCGAGGAATTGGTTAATATCTTGTTCAGCCATTACTGGTTCCTCCTAGAAACGTGTCATGTCGGGACGACCGACAGTGTGTTGAGTACCCGCCATCGGTACCTGCGCACAGGCCGAGGCTTCCATGGTCAGCGCCGCCAGGTCTTCCGGCTCGAGCGAATGGATGTTGGTCTTGCCACAAGCGCGCGCGAACAACTGCGCCTCGATGGTGAGCGTATGCAGAAAGTTGTAAACCCGCTCCGCCGCTGAATCAGGATCGAGACGCTGACGCAGGATCGGATCCTGGGTAGCAACGCCGACAGGGCAACGACCGGTGTGGCAGTGATAGCAGTAGCCGGCTTCGACACCCATCTCGTTCGGAAAATCAGCTTCCGGAATATCCTTGTTACAGTTCAACGCGATCAGCGCAGAGTGACCGATTGCAACCGCGTCTGCACCCAGCGCAATCGCTTTTGCCAGGTCAGCGCCATTACGGATTCCGCCAGCGTAAACCAGCGTAATTTCACCCGACATGCCGACATCGTCGAGGGCCTGGCGCGCCTGGCGAATCGCCGCGATGCCGGGAACACCGGTATCTTCGGTTGCAAGGTGAGGTCCGGCACCGGTACCCCCTTCCATACCGTCGATGTAGATCGAATCGGGTCCGGTCTTGGCGGCCATGCGCACGTCGTCATAGACGCGTGCCGCACCCAGCTTCAACTGAATCGGAATCTGCCCATCGGTGGCTTCGCGAACTTCCTGGATCTTCAGTGCCAGGTCATCCGGTCCCATCCAGTCAGGATGACGCGCCGGCGAACGCTGATCGATACCAGCAGGGAGTGAACGCATTTCGGCCACCTGGTCGGTTACTTTCTGACCCATCAGGTGTCCGCCGAGACCCACCTTACAGCCTTGACCAATAAAGAACTCGACTGCATCAGCAAGGCGCAAGTGATTTGGGTTAAAGCCGTAACGCGACTGGATACACTGGTAAAACCACTTGGACGAGTAACGACGCTCGTCGGGAATCATGCCGCCTTCACCGGAACAGGTCGCGGTGCCCGCCATGGTGGCACCGCGTGCCAACGCGGTCTTGGCCTCGTAGCTCAAGGCACCAAAAGACATCCCGGTGATATAAACCGGAATATCAAGCTCCAGCGGAACCTTGGCATTGGGACCAATGACGGTTTTGGTCAGGCACTTTTCACGATAACCCTCGATAACGAAACGCGTCAGGGTACCCGGCATGAAAGTCAGGTCGTCCCAGGTCGGAATCTTCTTGAACAGCGAAAAACCGCGCATGCGGTAACGACCGAGCTCAGCCTTGATGTGAATATCATTCATCACCTCGGGTGGGAAGATGAAACTGTTCCCCAGGTGGTATGGATCTATTTTTTTATCAGACATCTTACATTTCTCCAAGATAAAGCTCGTGCCTAGAGCACCAGTTTCTTCTCTGTAGGTTCGAGGTTATCGTAGTTCCACAATTGCTTGCCGGAAGTCAGTTTGATCATGCTGTCGATGCCGTTTGGCGCCGACATGTCATATTGAGACAGCTTGCCTTCGAGGTAACGCTTGTCGAGGTCGGTCATTTCGGTCTCGACGCAATCCACACCCAGGCTGGCAATCTTGCCACCCACGTAAATGGTACCGTCATACATCGAATCGCCGAGATTATCGCCGGCGTCACCGAGGATAATCATGCGACCACGTTGCATCATGAAGCCGGTAAAGGCTCCAACGCTGTCACCCACAATAATGGTGCCACCCTTTTGATCGATACCGACACGCGCACCTGCCTGCCCCTTACAAACCAGGTCGCCACCGCGAATCGCGGCGCCGAACAGCGAACCCGCATTTTTTTCGATCACCACCTTGCCCGCCATCATGTTTTCTGCACATGACCAACCGACTCGACCACTGATGTGGATATTGGGACCATCGATCAGACCGCAGCCAAAGTAGCCGAGACTGCCTTCGAAATTCAGATTCAAACGATTCAGAATCCCTACTCCGAGAGAGTGTTTGGCGCGCGGATTTTTCACGGTGATCGTACCGTGCCCAGATTTCATCAAGTCACGAATCGCGATATTGATTTCGGCAATTTCCATATCTGCGGCGTCGAACTCGGCCGATTTTTCAAAATCAACTTCGTAGCCCCATGGATAGGTGAAATTCTCTTCCTCGGTCGCCGAGAAGAACATTTGCTGGGTACGACCCGCGAGCTGCTCTTCATGCAGCCCCATGTCATGGGATGTGGTTACGCTGCCCATACTTTGACCTCCCCTTGATAAGGATCCCAGGTGTCGATTTCACGTGGGAAAATACTGCGGATAGCGACTTCTTCCGAAGCCAGCCCGACAAATTCATCGCTCTCGTAGAGCACCATGGGTTTGGCACCCATCACATCCTTGGCCATACCCAGCTGGTTACCGGTTGCCACCAGGTAGGTGAACACGCCGTCGATGACATCAATCGTCCTCTGCATCGCACCTTCGAGCTCATCACCACGGTCGATTTGATCGGCGATATAAACCGCGATCAGTTCCGAGTCACAGTTCGACATGAAACGATGGCCACGACGTTCGAGATCGCGGCGCATGGTCCAGTAATTGGTCAACTGACCATTGTGAACCACCGACACATCGTTGAAGGGATAAGCCCAGTAAGGGTGCGCGGAACGAATATCGACGTCCGACTCGGTTGCCATCCGGGTGTGACCGATCGCATGGGTACCGACAAAGCCTTTCAAGCCGTACTGATCGGAAACCACGGTCGCATCGCCGAGGTCCTTGATCAATTCCAGTGCTTTTCCGACGGACAGGATTTCAACACCATCGAGGTCTTCGATGAAATCGATCAAGCGTTTCAGATCACCGTCGAATTTAAAGTGATAACGAAACGCATACTCGGTAGCATCTTCTCTCTCGATGACCTCGGCGCCCATTTCCGCCAGGCGAACATCAACCGCGGCCTTGCGTTCTACCACCAGGCGATGAATATCGAAACCCGTTTTCATTTCTTCCTGCTCGGCAACTTTAAAGCGCAACACGTGCACGCCTTCATCACCCTTGCCATAGAGTGCAAAACCGGTAGAGTCCGGCCCGCGGTGCTTCAACGCCTGAAGCATCTGGGTCATCTCGCTACCGATATCGCTGGTGACACCACCTTTCCAGATTAGTCCAGCAATACCACACATAAGATTATCCTCTCGAAATTAAAACTAGCTGCCAGAGCAGCAGAAATTTGTGCCGAAACCCGGCGCGGGCAATGCCGACGCCGGGCAGGAACAAGCTTTGTTAGGGTAAGCAGTCGAGGTAGGTTTCGACGTCCCAATCCGTAACGGTATGATTAAATCGCTCCCACTCGTCGCGTTTGTAATGCTCGAAAACTTTGAACATCTCACCCGGCATGGCCGACTTGATAACTTCATCGGCGCGCAGCTCATCGAGTGCTTCGCCCAGCGACATCGGTAACTTCTTGACATCCTTACCCGCATCGATCGCTTCGTAAATATTACGCTCTTCGGCTTCGCCCGGATCGAGGTTATTGTCGATACCATCGTCGAAAGCTTTCAATAGCGCTGAACCCATCAGGTAAGGATTCACCATCGAATCGACCGAACGGTACTCGAAGCGACCCGGTGCCGAGACACGCAGCGCGCAGGTACGGTTCTGGTACCCCCAGTCGGCGAAGATCGGCGCCCAGAAACCGGTATCCCACAAGCGGCGATAAGAGTTAACCGTGGACGAACCGATTGAGGTTAACGCCCCGAGATGCTTGATAACACCACCGATAGATTGCAACCCGATTGGACCCGGTGCACGCTCATCGATCGAGGGATCAGGCATGAAAGTATTTTCACCACCGACCCGGTAGCTGAAAGCGCCGTCCATTCCGGCCAGGGATTCCATACCAAGTTTATTAACCACGTCTTCACCACCACGCCACAGCGACATGTTGTGGTGACAGCCTGATGCTGATACGCCCATGAATGGCTTGGACATGAAGCAGGCAATGAGGTTGTCTTCGCGCGCGACCTGGGCGCAGATCTGGCGATAGGTGGTCAAACGATCCGCATTACGCAATACATCGTCGAACTGGGTATTCAGCTCGAGCTGACCGGGTGCGTCCTCATGGTCACCCTGGATGATATCGAGACCCATTTGAATGGAGTACTCGATAACTTTCATGAATGAAGGGCGCAGTTCTTCGAACTGGTCAATATGGTAGCAGTTTGGCTTGGTAACACCACCGCTCATCTTGCCGTCTTCACCGCGCTTCAACCACATCATTTCCGGCTCGGTGCCACAGCGCATGTCGAGGCCGTGTTTGTCCTGGAATTCATTGTGGATACGGCGCAGATTACCGCGGCAATCTGACGTCAACGCACCACCCGGATTCTCGCGTTCTTCGCGATTACGGAACAGGGTGCAGAATACGCGACCAATGCGTTTGTCCCAGGGCAATTGGCAAAAAGTCTCGGGATCGGGGATGCCAACCAGTTCCGATGATTCAGGGCCGTATCCGATATAATCACCGTGTCGGTCGACGAACAGGTTAGCCGTCGAACCGTATACCAGCTGGAAACCTTTCTCGGCGAGGCGTTCCCAGTGCATGGCGGGAATACCCTTACCGACAATCCGTCCGGTTACAGAAATAAACTGGTAGTAAATGTAGTCGACACCAGTTTCCTTGATTTTTTCGCTTACCTGCTTTACCAGTTCCGCGCGTCCCGGCGCTTCCACGTGTGCTTGTAAATCGGTCATATTACCCTCCAACGGTTAAAGACTTAAACGCTTCAATTCTTCGGTTCTACAGATGGATTAATCCGACTTTTATAACTATGTTTTTCATCGGAAAACGCATCGTAGCGTTGCCCAGCCTGCGATTTGGGCGCAACAAACAGGCCGTCATGTTATACCCATCAGGTTGCACAAAACAAGACCCAAAGTACGTTTTTTTGGACAATTCCTGAAAGAAATAGTGAAATGAGTGGACCAATTTGATTGTATAGGTCTAAATTGGTAATAGAAATCAGTTCTTCAAACCACGAGCAACAAGTAAAAATTTTATTTACATTATTAATTTAACTTAATTAATTCAATTAGTTATAATTAAACTGTATTATAAATCCTGGCTTATTCTATATCGATGCGGGCGCTAACGGGACTTATCATGTTTGGGGCCAATTTTGGCATCCCAACCCTAAGTATGATCAATTCAAGGCCCAAATAGCGCTTGATTTAGGCCTTTATTTGGAGCATTATTGTACCAATTTAGAGTACCATAAAATTACTGGGTCTTGAGGAGCCACGGGACGTGAAATCGGTCGACAACAGCATGCAAATCGCAACGGATCTCGATTCCGGGCCATCCCGTAAAATGGGCAGCAATCGCATTGGCGTTACCACCAGCGGTGTCGCCGCCCAGCTTCGACGCCGCATTCTCGAGGGCGAATTTGCTTACGAGGAACGTCTGCCGGCGGAACGTAACCTTGCCGAGGAATTTGGCGTGTCACGCGGCACGATTCGCTCGGTCCTGCAGATACTCGAAGAACAGCACCTGGTCACGCGCCAGATTGGCAGCGGAACCTATGTATCGCATAAGGAAACCACCAATCAGCAGGAAATCTCCAAGCTAACCAGCCCCGTGGAAATGAACGAAGTCCGGATTGCAATCGAGCCACAGATGGTCAGGCTGGCAATTGCCAACGCCAGTTCCCAGGACCTCGAGGAATTACGTAATGCGCTGCGACTTTGCGAAGATTGCGGTGGGGACCCGGAGAAATTTGCGCGTGCGGATACCGCATTTCACATGGCGTTGGCGCATTGCTCCAGGAACAAGCTGATGTATTGGCTTTACGAGCGGATCAGCGAGGTACGACGAAATTCGCAATGGCGCACGATGAAGGCGAAACTGTTAACCCCCGATCGCATTAATTACTACAACAGCCAGCATCGCGCTCTGTACGAAGCAATCGCGGCGCGCGATACCCCCGCGGCGACAAAACTCATCAAGCAACATCTATACGGTGTCCACGACGACCTGCTCGCAACTGATTAAGGTTTAATCTATGAACGCACCTTCATTCGTCTCCCCGGTTCGCGTTCTGGAACCCGGGTTGAACACCCTGCCCCCCGATACCGAACGCTACGTTGTCAGGGCGGGCGGGATCACCGCCCTCGAACTATTCGGCGGCGACCGCATCGAGGTGGTCAATCCCGAAGGTATGCAGCTTGGCGAGATCACGATCTTCGACGCTCGCGGTAACAGCGATATGCAGTTGATCGGTGCGCAAGCCGATGGTAAGGCCGGGGGTTTCAAGACTATCCTGGGCGGTAGCGATGCAAGTGCAATCAAACTCGCCCGCACCCTGAAGTTTCGCGGTATCTCGCTCGACGGCGCGCACAGCACCAGCATCTTCAGCAAGGAGTCACGCGCGGGTGATTCGATCAGCTTCACCGCAAACGAAGCCGTGACCTGTATCGTCGCCGCACCCGGTGAACCGATGCTGGTCGACCAACAAGACACCATTACCGACTTGACCATATTCGTTCACCGCCAGGCACTCGATTCCGCGGAACGCCGGGTCCACCTGCCGGATCCGCTTGCCGATCCTTTGCAGGATCAACGCATCGAGGCTCGCACCGCGTACGCCTACGAAGTCAAGGCGGGTCAATATATCCAGATCATTGACGTCGAGGGCCGCGAGTGTTCCGATTTTCAGTGTTTCGATATCGCTGCGCTGGACAAGGGGCTTGAGCGTTGCATCGACGCCACCAGTACCCGTCATGTGGTCGGCGCATCCTACCCGGCACCGGGATTGCTGGCCAAGTTTTACACCCAGGATTTTGAACCGATGATTGAACTGGTGCGTGATACCTGTGGGCGTCACGACAGTTTCGGTACCGCCTGCACTGCGAAGTACTACGAAGATCTCGGCTACCCCGGACATGTCAATTGCTCGGACAACTTCAACCGTGGACTCGCACCATTCGGCATTCAGCCGCGGCCCGGCTGGATGGCGATCAACCTGTTTTTTAACACCAACATCGATGACACCAACCAGATGTATTTCGATGAACCCTGGTCACGTCCCGGTGACTACGTTCTAATGCGCGCGCTCAAGGATATGATATGCGTAACATCCGCCTGTCCCTGCGATGTCGATCCCGCCAACGGTTGGAACCCGACCGATATCCACATGCGCATTTACCCGGATACCAATACATTTACCAAAGCGATGGCTTACAGAATGACTACTGACGCAGAGAAACAACTCACCAAAGAAACCGGGTTTCATTCACGAACCCTGGAACATACCCGCAATTTCACCGAGTATGCGGGCTACTGGCTCGCCAACAGTTACACAAAGTATGGCGCCATTGACGAATACTGGGCCTGCCGCGAGGGTGCGGTGGTCATTGACCTGTCGCCGTTGCGCAAATACGAGGTGCTCGGACCCGACGCCGAGCTGCTGATGCAAACCTGCGTCACCCGCAACATCCGCCGCCTCGCGGTCGGACAGGTAGTTTACACCGCCATGTGTTACGAAAACGGCGGCATGATCGATGACGGCACCGTGTTCCGCCTCGGCCAGGATAATTTCCGCTGGATCGGCGGTAGCGACGAGAGCGGCATCTGGTTGCGCGAACAGGCGCAGAAACTCGGCCTCGAAGCCTGGGTGCGTAACTCGACCGATCAACTGCATAACCTGCAGGTACAAGGGCCCAAAAGCCGTGATGTTTTAAAACAGATTATCTGGACCCGACCGGACCAGGCCACGCTCGAAGAGCTCGAATGGTTTCGCTTCTCGATTGCGCGCATTGGCGATGAACACGGCATTCCGTTAGTGGTTTCGCGCACCGGGTATACCGGGGAGCTCGGCTACGAAGTGTTTTGCCATCCGAAGGACGCGCCTGCCGTATGGGACGCGATCTGGGAAGCAGGAAAAGCCCATGACCTGACGCCGCTCGGGCTCGAAGCCCTCGACATGCTGCGCGTGGAAGCGGGGCTCATTTTTGCCGGTTACGAATTCAGCGATCAGACCGATCCGTTTGAAGCTGGAATTCCTTTTACCGTGCCGCTGAAAACCAAGCAAGACGATTTCATCGGCAAGGCATCGCTAATCAAGCGCAAGGAAAATCCACAGCGTGTACTGGTCGGGCTTGAACTCAGCGGCGATGAACTGGCAGCCAATGGCGATTGCGTCAATATCGGGCGTAACCAGGTTGGCGAAATCACCAGCGCGGTGCGTTCACCGATCCTGCGTAAAAACTTCGCCTTGTGTCGAATGCAGGTGGAACACAGCGAACTCGGCACCGAGGTCGAAGTCGGTAAGCTCGATGGTAAGCAGAAGCGTTTGCCTGCAAAAGTGGTTGGCTTTCCGTTCTATGACCCGACCAAGTCCAGGGTGCGCGACGTCCCTCCGCCTGAATAACTCAGAAGCAGGTTCTCGCAAAGCTTCGAAGGACATTTTGAATCATCATCCCGTGGTATTTCAGCTTGTCATCCCGTGGCTTGACCACGGGATCCATTGTGACAGATTGATATCAATTAGTGCTGGATCCCGCGACCTACGCGGCCCGATCAAGCCGCGGGATGACAGTGTGTTAACGGGATGATGGCCTGTAACCAGGAAGGTTTACCTTATAACCAGGCAGTTGACGTCGGTAAGATCCAGTAATTTTCGTGATACGCTACCCATAGAAGCGGCCTTTATTTTACTGAGACCGCGAGTACCGACGACGATCAAATCGACATTGCGACGCCTGGCAAATCCGGCCACGCTGGTGGCCGGATCGCCGCTGCCGATGGCGGTTTGAATGTTTTTGGCGCCGTCCTTTTTAGCTTTTTGTTTGGCGTTCTTGAGGATTTGGTCCGCCGCCTGGCGCATCAGGCCATCGCGAGCATTGAGGAAGTCTTCGAACTCGGGTGCCTCCTTGAGTTCTTCCGGTAATTGCATTTCGCGAATCACGTTCAAAATCAGCATTTCTGCTTCGTGTTGTACCGATAATCGAGCGGCGAAACTGACCGCGCGACTCGACGCGGCGGACGCGTCAGTAGCAACCAGAATCTTCTTAATCATGTATGAAAGGCACCACGTTAGCCCTGAAAGGTGCGTATTAAGCCTACAACTTATGCATTTCGCAAGCATTTGTAACACCACTGTAATAAATCTTCAGTCCTTGACTCACCAGTGTGAAAAGCTCTAACTTGGAGCCTTTCCGGATTCAGCAGTTACCAGCCCACAACGATGACAGCAGGATATCGAATTCCGATCACCGCGATCACCGTGTTCGGCGCCAGCATCCTGCTTGCGCTGAGCGTGGGTATCGTGCTTTATCTCGGCTTCAGCCAGGCCGCGGAAAGCACTCGCCAGCTGTGGGCCGACCAGGGTAAAACGCTGATCGACACGATGGAGCAAACCCTGGATCAACGCCTTAAGCCGATTGCCGAGCAGGCGCGCTGGGTTGCCCGTGACGTCAAGGATCTGCAAGATCTGTCTTCCTTCGATGACTATATTTACGGTTCGCTCGCGGCAACGCCACAGGTGGCGGGAGTTGCACTTATCCTGGTTAATGGCAAGGGACGACGCTGGCATCGCGAGGAGCGGGTAGCGATAACCGGAGACTGGTCGCAAAAGCCCTGGTTCCAGGATTACCTGGACCAGGTAAAAGCGGCAGGTTCGGCTGCCTGGCGAGAACCGATTTTTACCGATACGATCGACTCGTCGACCCTGTTGCACGACATCCCCCTGTATAACATCGATGGCGAATTCATCGGTATTTTTGCGCAGATCGTTACCGTACAGGAACTCTCCGCTATTCTCGCGCGGGATCATACCGATACGGGTGTAACCCCGTTCGTGCTGTATAACCGTGACTACGTTCTTGCTCATCCATCCATTATTAGCGGCAGCGAACAACAGCCGCTGCCGCAGCTCGAAGAATTGGGTGACCTGATATTAAAACGCATCTGGTCGCCCGATGAGGAAGCATCATTTATCTCGGCCGCGCTCGAGGACACCGAGGCCAGCGGCATATTCTGGGGCGATGCCTTCATTCTTTATCTTTATCGCGATATCAAGCGTTACGGCCCTGCTCCCTGGACCATCGGCGTCTATCTGAACACCAGTCTGCGCAGCGGTGACCAGAGAACCAATATACTCAGGTCGCTGGTCGCCGGCCTCGCGGTTCTGCTGCTCGGGATCATTGCATCGGTCATCGTCGGCCACCAGGTGAGCAGGCCGGTCAAGGAAATTGTAAACGCCGCGAATACAGTCGACGCGGGCAGTCTCGACGACGTCGAGCCGCTTGAGGGCAGCCGTATCCGGGAACTCGACGATGCCAGCAGGGCCTTCAACAACATGGTCAAGGGGTTACGCGAGCGCCAGGTGATTCGCGATACGCTGGGACGTTTCGTGCCGGAAAAGGTGGCCAGTTCACTACTGGCCGGCGGCGGCGCGATTCCGGTGCAGCAAACCGAGGCCACGATCCTGTTTTGCGATATCGAATCCTTCACCCGGCTCACCGAAGTGCTGGGGCCAGTCAAAATAGTCGATGTTCTCAACGCTTATTTTTCGGCCATGGTCGAGATACTCGAACAAAAGGGAGGCGTGGTCACCCAGTTCCAGGGTGACGCGATCCTGGCGACTTTCAACGTCCCGATTGCCGACGACAACCATGCCCGCAACGCGGTTCACGCCGCACTGGAAATGTTGAACACGGTAGCCACCAACGAGTATGAAGGCGAAAAGTTAAACATTCGTATCGGCATCAATACCGGCAAGGTGGTTGCCGGTGCCATCGGCGCTAAAGGACGCCTGAACTACACGGTTCACGGCGACGCGGTTAATCTTGCAGCCCGCCTCGAGGCGTTGAACAAGGAATACGGAACCCGTTTAATGATCTCGGAGTCGAGCGCCGCCTCGATCGATGATGTCGAGTTGTCCAGGATCGGTGAAGCCACGGCGAGGGGTCAGACCCAATCGATCGATCTTTACACTATCGACTCGGACACCACTAAAATTAAATCCAGGTCGCAGCCATGAGTAAGCAGTCACCCAGGATGAAATCCATGTTTGGCGGCACTCCGAGTGGCGGATTTTTTGATCTGCCGCTGCAAAGTCCCGGCGATACCGGGGATGCCGATATCGTCCTGTTGGGTGCACCTGCCGCAACCCCCTATGCAAGTGTCGGCAATTACTGCGCCGAGGCTGCGGATGCGATTCGCGGCGCCTTCGGCTGGCCCGGGGTGCTGGGACATCATGATTTCGACATCGACGGTTATCTGCTGCCTGATGGTATCAGGGCCATCGACTGGGGAAATCTCGACTACAGCGAAACTGACTTCGCCGCCAATCGCGCTACGATTCGCGATTGCGTCAGCAAGATTCTCGCCGCAAAGGCGATACCACTGGTTCTGGGTGGAGACGATTCGGTTCCTATTCCGGTGCTCGAGGCATACCGCGAACACGGCCCGCTGACCATTTTGCAGCTTGATGCGCATATCGATTGGCGGGATGATGTCAACGGTGAAACCATGGGGCTATCGAGTAATATGCGTCGCGCCTCCGAGATGGACTGGATCGAGAATATCATCCAGGTCGGCGCACGCGGTATCGGTAGCGCTCGCCCGCAGGACCGGCAGGACGCGCTCGACTGGGGAGTACAGTTTTTTCCGATGCGTGACGTGGTACAGAACGGAATCGACGCCATCATCGATTCGATTCCTGAAAATTCGAATCTCTATATCGCACTCGATATCGATGTTATGGATCCTGCGGTAGTGCCCGCGGTAATCGGTCCGGCGCCAGGTGGATTTTCATACTGGCAAATTCTCGAAATTTTTGAGGCCGTAACAAAACGCGCACGGATTGCAGGCTTTAACCTGGTCGAATTGATGCCGAGCGCCGATGTCGGTGGTCGTGGCGCTCTAGTCGCGGCACGCTTGGTCGCTATGATCATGGGCCTGGCGGCGCGGCAAAGGCATCACCTGGTATAGTCGCGTGCCTGCAGCATCACCATGCCGATGATACCAACGATGAATCCTCCGTAAGCGCCGATAGCATGCGCCATCCCGTGATCGTAACCTGCCGTAATATGGGTCAAGATCGGCATCACTGCCGAGCCGATGCCGACTAGCAGGCAGGTACGCGCAATCAGGCGTCTGAGTCCGTCCTTGTCCGTAACCCGGTCAGCGCTGTGTTTGTTGTAGCCTGCGATTAATTCCATTTTGCCCTTGATACCGATTTGATACGCAAATACAAACAGCAAAATCGCTATCCCCTCCATCACCAGAATTTCTATTAATTTGCCCGTCATGGAATGCCCTCCTCGTTTGATTCAATCAGCGACCGTGGCCAGCAATTCTGCCCACTGCCCGGGCTCGACACGACCAACCAGAATAAAACTGCCGTCGTCTTCAGGTTTGAAAACAAGTCCTTCACCTTCGGCCGGATAAGCTGGCGTGGCCGCACTCGCCACGTTACCGTGCGCAACGATTACACGGTTGGTACCGGGCCTGGGTGACGTAGCAAGCAGCGCCCGTGCCGTGGCGACAATGGCCGCGCGGCCACCGAAATATTCCGCGGCACGCAGATTCATTACCGCGGTCGAAGTAGTAACCTCGCCGAGTTTCATCAAACGAGCGGTTTCGACGGTGCGGCAATAGGGACTCGCCAGGATTTCACCGACCGGTATTTCGAGAGTGCGAATGGCGTCACCAATTGCCACCGCATCGGCACGCCCCGGTTCCGAGAGTTGACGCATCTGCGCCGGGTCACAGCTCAACCAGTCGTCAACCTGATGCAAGCCATCGGATTGTGACCAGTCAGTAGAGACATGTCGGAAGTAAATATTGTATCCCCCGTTGCGCAACGCCTCGACCAACGCAAGATCGGTTAACAGGGTCGGAGTCGCGGCCGTTACAGGTCTGATGACTAATAGCAATAAGCCGAGCGACAATACGAGCACAGAGTTGAGTGCACTGCTTGTCAACTCCATGGAAATACGCGGCATGACGGCCTATGCCAACTCCTGTTGGTGCGCTTTGACGAAATCGGCCATGCTGTTGAACTCCCACTCGATCGTGTATTCACCCTCGGGCGGCGCTGTCGCGCCGTAACCCTCTGCATCATGGCGACGGTTGATCCAGACCTTGGTCATGCCCATGCTGGTAGCGGGCACCATGTCGTGGGTCAGCGATTGTGCAACGTGCAGGATCTGGTGTGGCAGAATTCCGAGATCGCGCCTGGCCTGTTCAAACATATAATCGAAGTTACGCAGGTTGGGCTTGTAACAGCCGACATCCTGTGCGGTGTAAATTGCATCCCATTCGATTGCTAATCGTGCATTACTGCCCATGTAACTGATGCGATCACAATTGGTCAAGGTCGCCATCAGGTAATGCTGACGTAAATAATTCAGGCTTGCAGCCGAATCTTCAAATTCGGGCCAGTGCTTTACCGAACGACCAAAAGTCACGGCTTCTTCATCGCTGATCTTGATCTGCCATTTTTTTGCGATCGCGCGGCTCACCTCATCGAGCAGCGAACTGTAAACCTGGGTTGGGTTACTGGCTTGCTGCTGCATTTCGCACTCTGCAAACAGTTCCAGCACTTCATCACGACTCAACCTGAGCGGCAATTTATCGAGCAGGGGCTCGAGCGCATTGTAAATTCCGCTTTCCCAGTCGATCAAGGTACCGTAGGTATCGAAAGTCAGCATTTTAAAATCGGTTAACTTCATGGTTGCTCCAGTTTTCTCGCAGGTCTCACTTGATTCAGCGGTAAAATTTCTTTCACATAAAACAGCGACTATGTTAAATAATATGCTCCCGATCGGCTAGCGAAACTGGCACTTATACATTGAGTGATACCCTTCCAAAAATACGGGCCTTTCTCGAACAGGCCGGCTACCCATTCGAGGTCTTGCCCTGCGATCCGGAGCTTGCCGATACGGCCGTGTTTTGCGAGCACTACGGCGTGGCACTTGAAAATTCCGCCAATGCCATCCTGGTGCGCTCCAAAACCGGGGATAAAAAATTCGTGGTTTGCGTACTGCTCGCCACCGATCGCCTGAACACCAATCACACGGTGCGTAAAAAAATTGGCGCGCGCAAGGTGTCCTTTGCCTCGACCGACGAAACCCGCGAGATGACCGGCATGGAAATCGGTGGTGTAACCCCGTTATGCCTCCCCGCCGACCTGCCGATCTGGATCGATGACGCGGTGATGCAATGTGAATATGTCGTGCTTGGTGGTGGCAACCGCAGTTCGAAGCTCAAGGTCGACCCGCAGGTTTTGCTGCTGCAACCGGCGGCCGAAGTAGTCGCAGCGCTCGCAAGGCGGGATTCATTCAAGCCGGCGGAAGATGCCTCCTAGCAAAAAATATACAACCCGAATCAGAGGCCTGCCATAAGCTTCGGTTATACTTTCGACATTTTATAAGCTGCTACTGAATTGATGTCCGGGCCATTTCAAATCCTCGTTAACCGGTTACTCAAGGTTGAGCCCGAAGAAATCCGTTCGGCGGCGCTGTCGTTCCTGTTTGTTTTCATGTTAATGACTGCTTACTACGTGCTAAGACCAGTACGTGACGCGATGTCAAGCGACTGGACCGATGCCGAGTTGAGCTGGCTGTGGACGCTGAACTTTTTCATTAGCGCCGGTGCCGTGTTGTTATATGGATTTGTCGTATCAAGGGTCAACCTGAAGCGGCTGGTACCGGGTGTTTACATCTTTTTTGCCGGATCTTTCCTGCTGTTCTATCTCGGTACCCGATGGTTTGATGACACCGGATTAATCGACAAAGCCTTCTACATATGGGTCAGTTTTTTCGCCCTGTTTCATGTCTCGGTTTTCTGGAGCTTCATGTCCGATATCTATTCCAGGTCGCAATCGAAAAGGCTGTTCGGTTTTTTCGGCGCGGGCGCAAGTATCGGCGCGGTAGTGGGCCCGTCTATTCCCGTTCTGCTGGGTGATATCGTTGGCGTTTATAACCTGTTATTCATCGCCGCACTGATACTTTTGCTGATAGTTCCAATCGTTTTGTTGCTTGATAAAACGAGGAACGCTGAGCATCGCAATAAGGTCGCTGACACGGTCCCGGTTAAATCAATCGGTGAAGATTTCCTGGGCGGCTTCGTCGATTTTCTCAATCATCGCTTCCTGCTCGGGATCGGGCTGTTTATCCTGCTGTATACGATGATGAGCAGTTTCGTCTACTTCGAGTTGAAGAACGTCATGGTCGAGTACGATCGCGCAACCCGCTCGCAGTACTGGGGAATGATGGACCTTGCTGTCAACTCGCTGGCCATATTAACCGCCCTGTTCGCCACCAGCCGCCTGGCGACCAAATTCGGGCTGGCCGTAACCCTGGCGCTGGTGCCGGTTATCATGATTTTTGGCTGGATTGCGGTCGCAATCGCCCCGGGACTGGCACTATTAATCGGCTTGCAGATCGTCCGCCGCGCTGGTAATTATGCAGTTACGCGGCCGGGGCGGGAAATGTTATTCACCGGGGTAGGCCGCGAAACCCGTTTTAAGACCAAACCGGTGATTGATATCGTGGTCTATCGAGGTGGCGACGTGTTGGCCGGATGGACTTATACCGGACTCGCCCAGGGTATCGGGCTTGGCCTCGGCGCAATCGCATTCATCGCCGCCCTGATAGCTCTGTGCTGGACCCTGGTTGCGATTTTTCTCGGTACCCGTTTTGAAAGAAAAAGTAACAGCACGGAGCCTTTGGACGAAGTGCTTGTGGAGACATCAAATGAGTAAAATCAAACACGGCTTAACTCGCCGCCATTTTCTAAAATCAACCGGCGCCGCATCGCTGCTGTGCTCGCTCGTACCCGGATACCTTGTCGCCGCAGATTCCGATGTCATCAAGAAAACGATCCCGTCCACCGGCGAACCTTTATCCGTGATCGGCGTGGGAACTTCGCGTACCTTTAACGTTGACAGCAGTACTGCTGCGAATTCACCCCTGCTCGAGGTCATGCAGGCGTTTTTCGACAACGACGGCCAATTAATTGATTCGTCGCCGATGTATGGCAGTGCCGAAGCGGTAACCGGCGCGTTGTTAGATCGGATAAGCAATAAGCAGAACCTCTTCACCGCGACCAAGGTATGGACCAACGGTAAACGCGAGGGCATCGACCAGATGGAGCAGTCGATGCGGCGACTGGGCGTCGATAGAATTGACCTGATGCAGATACACAACCTGCGCGACTGGAAAACCCACATCGAAACATTGATCGAATGGAAAGCCGAAGGCAAGATACGCTATATCGGCATTACGACCTCCCATGGTCGTGACCACAATGAACTTGAACAGGTCTTGCAGCAGTTACCGCTCGATTTTGTTCAATTCAGTTACAACATACTGGATCGGGAAGTCGAAAAGCGTTTGCTGCCGATTGCCTCTGAAAAGGGAATCGCAACCCTGATCAACCGTCCTTATCAACGCGGCGGGCTGTTCCGTAAAGTTCGTGGTAAATCCTTACCCGAGTGGGCATCCGAGTTCGATTGCGCCAGTTGGGGCCAGTTTTTCCTGAAATTTATAGTCTCGCATCCCGACGTTAGCTGCGTTATTCCGGCCACCTCGAAACTCAAGCACATGGCCGACAACATGGCTGCGGGATACGGGCGCCTGCCCGACGAGGCAACAAGAATGCGTATGATAAAAACTATCGAATCGATTTGATTGTTGCGGCAACGGAACAAAGAATGAGTACAACAGGAGGCTGGGACTGGGACAAGGCATTGCAGGAGATGCCCGGGCGATGGACGCAGGTGGCGGACGAACTTTTCTCGTTCAGTCGTGAAATGCGCAATGGCGGTTGCCATTCGGTTTTCGATCTCGGATGCGGCGCAGGACGACACAGTGTATTTCTGGCGCAACAGGGGTTCGCGGTTAGCGCTGCCGATGTTTCACCCAGCGCGATCGAAAAAACGCGTTTAAACCTGCAACAGACGGGAACTGATGCAACCCTGTATCAGATCGACATGACCGAGTGGCCATTTAACGATGGGCAATTCGATGCGGTGGTCGCGTTTAATATCGTCTATCACGCACAGCGAGCTGAAGTCGAAACCGTACTCGAACAGATCAATCGAGTACTGAGTCCAGGGGGGCTAATTTTCATCACTTTCAAATCAATCCTGGACGCTCAATGCGGCTATGGGGAACAGCTGGCACCATTCACCTGGGCACCGACCTCGGGTCTCGAGAAAGGCATTGCTCACTATTACGTCGATGAAGCCGAGGCCAGACGATTAATGCAGGACTTTGATTTGATTTCGATGGTACACAAACAGGAGCTGCCGGTACCTGGCCAAAGCGAAAGGCACCGGGCACACTGGGTAATCCGGGCTAGAAAAAGCTTTGAATGAGGATACTAGAGCGTTACTTTGGCGAGAGATCGAAACTCATTTCGGGTGATCACTCCCTGTTTTCCCTGTGGCTATTTGCGCAGTGTGATCGGCGTGTTCGCCCAGACCACCACGGCTTCTTCGGTCGACGAAGGATTGGCATAACGATGCTGTAGATTGCTTTTGAAAGAGAAGCTGTCCCCGGCATCGAGCAGAAACTGCTGGCGGTCAATGGTGAGTTCGAGCGTGCCGGACAACACTAGCCCAGCTTCTTCACCGTCATGATCATAGCTGTCATCGCCGGTCGATGCACCAGGTTCGTAGCGCGATATACCAAGCGCAAGCTCGCCGTTCAGATTGGCCGATAGCAACGAGTCATGCAGGCCGAGATACTCGGTACCACTGATTTCCGAATAGGTTAGCCGACGCCGGTTCTGCTGACGCACGATATATTCCCGCTCTTTCGAAGAACCCGCTGGATCATCCGGGAAAAACCAGCCGATATGGATCGACAAAGCTTCGGAAATGTCTTGCAGGGCCGCTACCGATGGTTTGGTCAGGTTGCGCTCGACCTGGCTCAGAAATCCAACTGATTTGCCGGTTGCCAGCGCCAGTTGCTGCAGCGTAATGCCGCGTACTTTACGTAACTGCCTGATTTCACTACCGAGGTCTGATAAAACATGGTCCTGCGTAAGTGCCTTATTTGCCGCCATTTAAATGCTCCATCCCAGTTGCAGGCCTTCGAGTACGGCCTCTTCAACGGTGCGCGGTGAGACCGCGTCACCAACACGCCATACCGTCAAACCCTCGATTGCTTCAATCCAGTCACAGTCGCGGTTGGCCTGTGACGCATAACAACTGACGATCGTATCGACACCCTCGCAGACGATGGCTTCGCCGCCGGTCATATGCTGGAAAAAAACGCTGCCGTCTACGCCACCATAAAATCGCGCATAGGGGATCATCTCTACTCCGAGCTGGTGTAATACGCCGATCCACTGATCACGCACGATCGCTTGGATCGATTCACCAGCAACACAGCCACTCGATAGCAGGCGTACGTAATGCCCCGCACGCGCGAGTTTTTCTGCGACGCCGAGCCCTGCCCAGTCACAGGACCAGTCCGCGATTACCACGTTATTGCCGGGTTTCACGTCCCCGCGAATGACCGACCAGGCGTCGATAATTTCGATGCCCTCCACTTCGACCTCGGGTAACCGGGTATCGGCGCCGGTCGCAATAACGACATGATCCGGCGCGATGTCACGTAGCGCGGAATCATCGATCTGCGAATTCAATACCACACTAACTCTCGCTTGCCTGAGCTCCTGCTCCAGGTTGGTGGTGACACCGCCGAACTCGGCACGACCGGGTAAAGCCTCGGCGAGGTTTACCTGCCCGCCCAGGCGCGCGTTTTTTTCATGCAGCTCGACCTGGTGGCCGCGCTCGGCCGCAGTCACTGCAGCTTTCATACCTGCCGGGCCACCACCGATCACGAGAATTTTTTTGGTAACCCCAGCCTGCTCCATTTCCCCCAGTTTCCGTTCACGACCGCTCACCGGATTCTGGATACAGGACACCGGGAAATGCGCCAGGCGATGGCCCACACAGGCCTGGTTACAGCCGACGCAGGCACGGATGTCGTCGGCATTGCCGGTTGCCATCTTGTTGACGAATTCGGGATCGGCGATTAAGGCCCGCGCGAGGCCGACCATGTCCGCCTTGCCCGTGGTTAGAACTTCATCGGCCAGTTGAGGCTGGTTAATCCTGCCAGCCACCAGTACCGGTTTGGTTACCGCCTGTTTCAGTTGAGCAGCGTCGTCGGCGACAAATCCCTGCGCCACGGACATCGGCGGGAATACGTGAATCCAGCCATCGGGTGCGGCGGATGAACCGGATATCACGCTGAAATAATCGACATGCCCATCGGCTTCCAGGATTTGACAAATCTCGATCATATCCAGGGCGGGCAACCCCTTGTCAGTTTTCTCATCGAGGGTTACGCGCACCCCCAGTGTCTTGCCCGGGCCGATTCGGGCACGGCTATGGGAAATGATCTCACGTAGAAATCGCATGCGACCCTCGGCATCGCCGCCGAATTCATCGTCGCGGCGATTGGTCTCGGGATTAAGAAATTGCGGAATCAGGTAACCCATGCTGGCGAGTATCTCGACTCCGTCCAGGTCTGCCTGAGCAAGACGTTCGGCGGCATCGGCATAACTCTCGATAAATTCCCACACCATTTCGTTGGACATCGGCACCGGCACCACGCGGTAGCGTTCGTCGGGCACATCGGAGGCCGAATAACTCAGGGGTCTCGAGCCATCATGGCTGAGTCGAACTCCTCGCCCGGCATGGAACAGTTGCCCGAATACCGGTGTTCCTTCGGCGCGGCAACTCTGCGCAAGTCGGTTCAATCCTTCGATGATTCGATCGCTGCCGGCATAAAGAAACGACTCTTCAAATCCATAACTCGGATGCACCGTCATCCCTTCCATAATGATCAACCCGACGCCACCACGCGCGCGACTCCTGTGGTAGGCAATCAGGTCATCGGTAACGACACCCTGGTGACTCAACGAGGTCCCATGAGGCGGGTTGAAAATTCGGTTGCGAACCCGGATCGGGCCCAGGTCCAGCGGCTGCAGCAGTTGCTCGTACATAAACCGGTTCGGGTAGAAAACGCTTGATAAAATGAAAAATTATCATTAAATTTTCATAGATGCAAAATTACTGCTTATATTTTTCACTTCTATGCCCAGATTGAGCGCCGCGCAACAACAGGTTCAGAACAATTTTCTGCAACAGGTGCACGATGGGCGCCTCGACAAATCGGTCGCCGAAGGCTCGGGATTGCCCAACCTCGCCTATACCTGCCCTGACTTCTACGCACTGGAACAACAGACCGTGTTTCGCGATAACTGGGTATTTGCCGGGTTCGCACACCAGCTTGCCCGGGTTGGCGATATGCTGCCGGTCGAGGTCGCCGGGCAACCGGTGGTGCTGGTGATGACCGAGGACAACGGTATTCTCGCTTTTCATAACGTCTGTCGTCATCGCGGCGCCAAGCTGGTTACCGAAACCCGTAACAGCAAGAAATTTGTATGCCCTAATCACTCCTGGAGTTACAGTCTTTGCGGCAAGTTGATCGCGCGCCCGCATTTTCTCGGCGGCGAACAGCACGATATCAATAAGTCGGAATGTCACCGCGCCGACCTGGTCGAAATTCGGTGCGTTACCTGGCATGACTGGGTTTTTGTCAACTTGAGTGGCGATGCAGGCGATTTTGCTACCCGTATCGAACCCATCACCCGAAAACTCGAAGGCTATGACCTGAGTGACATGGTTTTCAGTGAATCACTGGAGTTTGAAATCAATGCCAACTGGAAACTACCGATCGAGAATTTCATCGAGCCCTACCACGTATTCTCCTGTCACCCCTGGTTAAACGATTTCGTCGGTATGGATGAGCGCGAGGCACCGACTTTCGATAAAAAAGTGTTGTTATGCGGTTACCAGTTTCAAAATACCGATCCCGCCCGCGGCGGCGAATTACCCTGGTTTCCGAACCTGCCCGCCGAGAAGCAAAATCGTGGCGACTGGTTCGTGCTGTTCCCGAACTTTGCCTTCGAAATATTCCCGGATCAGGTTGACGTGTTTATTGCCTGGCCGCAGGCAGCTGAAAAATGCCGCGAGACGATCGCGCTATATTTTGTCGGCGAAGCTGCGACGGCCGACAAATACAGTGCTGCCCGGGCACACGTCGTCAACAACTGGAATGATCTCAACCACGAAGACATCGGCATTATCGAGCGCATGCAAAAAGGCCGCCGCTCTGAAGGATTTGACGGCGGCGTACTGTCCCCTTACTGGGATCCGGTGCAGCAGCATTACGCGAAACTGGTTGCCGAGTCTATTGGCGCACCCTGAGAATTCTGGAAATTGGACGTGGCCACTCTTCAAACCTCTTCACGTTTCCTAATGAAACTATGCTCGGAGAGCTTAGGTTCGCTGGGCTAGAATCTCAGGGAAAGGCACGACATCCCGCCATCCAGCCTGGCGCACTCGCTATTGTTTATTTCGCGCACCTCGTAACCCGCCTCAAGCAGACGATCTCGAGTTCCGGTGAACCCGGCCGGCATCAGCACAAGACGGTTGTAGCGGATCGTATTTGCGGCGGCTTCCTCGCCTTCACAGGTATGGATCACATGATAATTCTCAAAGCAGCCTGAGGCATCCAGGCGCCTGGTCGACAGAATCGTTTCCGCATCCAGCAGCGAGCAATCCGTTTTGAAATGCAACACACCCTCGGGCGTCATCACTTCGCGCAGCTGGTAACCGAACTGACCGACAATTTCCGCAAGCTCCGTGACGCCGGCTTTATCGGTTCGGGCAGAGCGCCCCACCAGGATTTCTGTTGAAGTGGTGAGAATATCACCCCCTTCGATAAAACCGGGCCCTTTAATTTCAAGCACCTGGTCGTACACATCGCGCAATACCGGGGCTATTTCGCCGACTTCCCCGAGGCGAGACAGTGCGCCCGGGCGCATCAGGATGGCGACTTCAGGCAGGCAAAGCGCGACGTCCTCGACAAAAACGGAATCCGGATAGGCCTCGACTGCGGGCAATTCAGTCACACTGGCACCTGCCTCTTTCAGAGTCGCAACATAGTGCGCGTGATCCCTGAGCATTTGAGCATGATCCGGGTTGCCAAGATCCTCCGCCCTTAAACCATTGACAATACTGTGTGCGGGCAGCCGGGTGATGGCACGAGTAAATTCGTACGAAAATTCGGTCAAAATTTAGTTCTCCGTTCTGGTCAGCTAAAAACTTGCAGGGACTAGAGCTTGTCGAGCGCTTCGAGTAATTTCTCTTCCTCACCCGCGTGCATCATGATCGATTGCTCGGGATAGGGAAAGCGCATCGCGGTCGATTCGGCGTGAAACTTTTTCAATGCCGCCACGCGTTCGTCGTATAGTTTCTGGTGCAGCGGCGTTAGATCACCAAACGCATGCGCGTGTTTGGGTGGGGATTCGGACTCGCCGCAAATATCCGACATGAAAAGAAAAATGGCATCGCCGGCATTGCCGGAGCCCAGCGAGAAGGTAACGATCGATGTTTTCTCATTCAAATGTCGCAGCGTCTCCTCGGCAACACATTCGATTTCAACCGCGAAGCACCCGGCATCCTCGTAGCGTTTGAAAGTTCGATAAATCTGCATCGCTTCTTCAGCGGTGCGCCCGTAGGCCCGCAGTCCACCCGACCAGACGCTAAAGGTTGGCACCAGCCCCATGTGGCCCTGCACCGGAATGCCCTCTTTGGCCAGCATCTCGACGATATCGTAACTGCGCAGGGTGTAGTACATGTCAGCACCCTGCTCCATGCAGCGAATCGCTGCGCGCAGAATTTCATCGGGGGTTGCATACTGCGACCAGGTCATCGCGGTTCCCATGAAATGAGTCGGCGCAAGCTCGCGAGCAACCTCCATCTGGCTGTCCCAAACGGTCAGCAAATCGATACCTGCATCAACGCAGGCCCTGATTTCAACCTCGTTACCGGGATTACACATGGTCAATCGTCTGCCTGAACCCTTCAGCGCACGCAGGTCGTCGATGGTGTAGTTTCGCTGTGCCGGTTTACGACCAAAGGTATAAGTGTCCTTCATTTACTAAGCCACCCTGGTTATCGACAAATTTAGCCAGTGCCGCCTTTAGAGGCATACAATTGGCACTTGAATGAGAAACCCTCGATCGAGATTGTAACGACAAAGTCACTATCATCAAGTTGAATTAGTTAGGGCTAAGCATAGTCACTTCCCGCTAGTCGTCGCTTTTTGTGAGGTATGAGTGATAGTCTAGCGGCTAGAATCAGGAGTCTTCACATGTCACGAGATCCCCGTTACGACGTACTGTTCGAGCCGGTTAAAATCGGGCCCGTAACCGCTAGAAACCGTTTCTACCAGGTCCCTCACTGCACCGGCCTGGGCTGGCTCCGACCACGCATGGTCGCCGCCTTACGCGGCATGAAGGCCGAGGGCGGTTGGGGCGTGGTTTGCACCGAATTCTGCTCGATCCATCCCGCGTCGGACGACCTGCCCCACCCTTACGCGTCGCTCTGGGACCAGGGCGATATCAGGGCGCACTCGATCATGACCGAGCAAGTGCATGAGCACGGCTCGCTCGCGGGCGCAGAACTCTGGTTCGGTGGCTCGCGTACCACCAACCTGTTTAGCAACGAAGTCGCGATGGACGTGGCTAACCTGCCGAACGCCATCGGCATACCTTACCAGGCACGCGCAATGGACAAATCCGATATCCGTGAACTCAGGCGCTGGCACCGAAACGCCGCACTGCGTGCGCGCGATGCCGGCTTCGATATCGTCTACGTCTATGCCACCCATGGCTACCTGCTGTCGCATTTCCTGTCGTCGAAAACCAACACCCGTAGCGACGAGTACGGGGGATCACTTGAAAACCGGGTGCGATTGGTGCGCGAGTTGATCGAGGAAACAAAAGATGCCGTCGGTGATCGCTGCGCGGTTGCGGTGCGCTTTTCTGCCGACGAGGGCGGTGACGACGATGGCGATCCAGTAATCGGTGAGCACCGCGACATGATCGAAATGCTGGCCGAACTGCCGGATCTATGGGACATCAATATCAACGACTATTCCCGCGAAATGGGGGTATCGCGCTTCATCAAGGAAGGCTCGCTGGAAGCCTACATGTCATACGTTAAATCGATCACCAGCAAACCCGTGGTGACAGTGGGCCGCTTCACCTCGCCCGACACCATGGTGTCACAGGTCAAGCGCGGTATCGTCGATTTTATCGGCGCCGCCCGGCCATCCATCGCCGATCCTTTCCTGCCGAAGAAAATAGAGGAAGGTCGCATCGATGAAATCCGCGAATGCATCGGCTGCAACATCTGTTACACCGGCGATGGCACCTCCACGCCGATCCGCTGCACCCAGAATCCCACCATCAGCGAGGAGTGGCGGCGCGGCTGGCACCCTGAAAAAATCGCACCAAAGGGTTCAGATTCAAATGTTCTGGTCATCGGCGGCGGCCCCGCCGGGCTCGAAGCAACGCGGGCACTCGGGCGCCGGGGTTACCATGTGATGCTGGCCGAGGCTCAACATACTCTCGGTGGGCGGGTCAATCAGGAATCCGAACTTCCCGGGCTTGGCGAATGGGCGCGCGTGCGCAACTACCGGGTACACGAAATCCAGAATATGCATAACGTCGATGTCTACTTCGATAACCTGATGGATGCCGAGCATGTACTCGCGGTCGAGGCAAATCATATTGTCATCGCCACCGGTGCCAGCTGGCTTGCGAATGGGCGCGGTTTGTACAACCAGACGCCGCTCGATGAACTGGGACCGGCCGAACAGGTATTTACGCCGGACGACATCATGGCCGGACGATTGCCCGAGAGCCCTACCCTGATTTACGACGACGATCATTACTACATGGGCAACGTGATCGCCGAGTTACTGCGCTCGAGGGGTATTCCGGTGACGCTGGTGACACCGGAGGTCATGGTATCAAACTGGGGCGATTACACCGGTGAACAGGGCCGCATACAGCGACGCATGATGGAACTGGAGGTCGATATTATCACCTCGCATGCCCTGGTTGCCTTCAACGGCAACACAGCTGAACTAGAATGCACTTACACCGGTAATCGCAGCAATATCGACGTCGGTGCGGTGGTGACCGTGACCATCCGCTCCCCCAACGACACACTGTTTCACGAACTGCAACAGGGCCTCGAAGCCGGAACCGGCTATAAACCGGACTCGCTGACCCGGATCGGAGACTGCCTGACGCCAACCATCATTGCCGGGGCCGTGTTCTCTGGCCATCGTTACGCGCGCGAACTCGACACCGAGGTAGATCCCGACAATCGCATGAAATACGACCGTGTTTTTTTCGACGATGAGTAATCCAGGACCTTACTCGGGGTCAGTTATCGAAATCCATGCAGACATCATTCGATATAACTAGTCGGAATTAGCTGCTGAGAATAAAGCCGCCGGCACCAGGGAACTAACCCCAATGCCCGTGGTGCCTGGGCTACGATTGCTATGAATTTGATTTGCACGCCGGGGTGGCTATTCCGATAAACTGCCCCATATAAAGGTTTATTGATCGTATGACCGTTGCTATCGAGACATACCATTGAAATTCGACAATTCGTTCGCCAGGTTGCCGGAACGCTTTTACGTGCGGCAGGCTCCCGTTCCGGTCGCCGATCCCGGGCTGGTCAGGGTTAACCAGGCGTTGGCCGGGTTCCTCGGAATCGATCCCGCCTGGCTGGAGTCCGAGACGGGCGTTCACGTGATCGCCGGTAACCAGGTGCCTGACGGCGCCGACCCCATCGCCACCGTTTACGCGGGACACCAGTTTGGCAGCTGGAATCCCCGCCTCGGTGACGGGCGCGCAATATTGCTGGGAGAGGTAATCGGCGAGGATGGCGAACGTTACGATATTCAACTCAAGGGATCCGGCCTGACCCCTTTCTCACGCGGTGGGGATGGCAGGGCACCGCTGGGTCCCATATTGCGAGAATACATCGTCAGCGAAGCGATGGCCGCGCTCGGCATTCCAACCAGTCGAACGCTGGCGGCCGTTACCACCGGTGAATTCGTTTACCGCGAACAAAAACTCGACGGTGGCGTCCTGGCCCGCGTTGCCAGGAGCCATATCCGCATCGGTACGCTGCAGTTCTTTGCCTCGGTAAACGATATGGACGGCTTGAAGCTGCTGGTTGATCATGTCATCGCCCGACATTACCCGGATCAAATAGGCTCGGAGAATCCCGCGTTATCCCTGCTGGAACAGGTCATTCGCGGCCAGGCATCGCTGGTTGCCCGCTGGCAGGGTGTGGGCTTTATCCACGGTGTCATGAATACCGATAATATGCTGCTTTCCGGGGAGACCATCGACTACGGCCCTTGCGCTTTCATGGACAGCTATGATTCCGCCGCCGTCTATAGCTCCATCGACCATGGTGGACGCTACTCTTATCGTAATCAACCCGCCGTAGCGCACTGGAACCTGGCCTGCCTCGCGCAGACGCTGATGCCGCTGTTTGCAACCGATGAAGACAGTGCAAGCGAGATTGCACAGCAGGCGCTGGACACTTTTCCAGACCTATTCCTGCAGGAATATTTTGCCGCGCTGGGCGCCAAGCTTGGGTTTGCGACATCCCAGCCGGATGACGAAACCCTGGTACAGGATTTTCTCGATTTACTCGAAAGCAATCGTTGCGATTTTACCCTGGCCTTCCGCCGCCTTAGTGAACTAGCCGCTAACGCCGCGATCATTCAGCCGCTGTTCGATTTTCCCGAGTCATTCACAGACTGGTTAACGCGCTGGCGGGAACGTTGTGCACAGGAGCCGATCAGCGAGGCAGAACGGCATGATCAAATGATGACCACTAACCCGGCACTGATCCCGCGCAACCACCTGGTCGAAGCGGCCATTGCACAGGCCTATGACAAAGATTTCTCGCTATTTCATCAGTTGACCGAGCGGCTGTCGCAGCCTTTCGAATATTCCCCTGCCGACGAGTATCTCGCAACCCCACCAAGGCCCGATCAAATCGTACAGCAGACCTTTTGCGGCACCTGAATATCGAATCATCTCGATAGTTCATTCAACCCGTTAAAGGATGTTCGCAATCAAGCGCTAGCACCGACCTGGATGCATTCACCTGCGGTATTTCGCTTTGTCTGGAAAAATTTTACGCACGCCGCCCTGCGGATCTTGCTGGTCGCCATCGCGTCGTGGAATGAAATGTATATGCGCATGGAACACCGATTGACCGGCGCTTTTGCCGGCATTGGTGCCGATGTTAAATCCGGTGATGCTCGGGTCATCGGCCTGCAAGCGCTTGCGCGCACGATGCATGAGCCCATTGGCGGCTTCGATTTCTGCCGGGTTCATATCGAAATAATCGCGCGCGTGTCGTCTCGTGACAATCAGGCAGTGGCCTTCGGAAACAGGATAACTGTCCTGTAAGGTCATACACAGCTCATTTTCGTCGAGCACTTCGAATTTATCTGCCGGCAGTTCACAGAACAGGCAACCCGGTTGGTAACTCGATGTTGTCCGCTCGTCTTCATGGATATTGGCTTGTTGCATATCTCTTTGATCCCGTCAAAAAATACGTCTCGACAAACAGTCAGGTCAGAATCCGAACACTGGGTAAAACGAAAGCGCGGATTCTAGCCAATTTTCCCCGAGCAGGTCAAAGGGTTGCCGGCCAGTCGAAATCAGCATGGTGATTTCTGAATCGGGATACCCGGTACATATAAAGTGAACGAAGGAATCCCGGCTAATACCTCAGCCAGATATTTTTTGATTGTTTTAAACGCGGCTCTAGGAGAACAGAGAAAGGTAATTCATCCAGGCAGACATACGCAACAGGGTCTTGCGCACCACCGCAAGGTGTTGGAACTCTTCGCCGTAAATAGTGGCCTGTGCGGGGGAACCACCTGGAACCTGCGATGAGTAGGATGAGTAACGGGGATCGGTAATATTAATCAGCACTGGAATACGAGGCTGGCTGGCTTCAGGGGGCGGATCGAAGATGCTACTCTGGGCCAGGGCCTGACCATCATTCGATGTCGGCATCACCTTGCGCACGCTGCCTGAGAAAACCTGGCCTGGAATACTATCGAAAGTCACCTCGACCAAGCTACCATTATTGAGACGTAACAGGTTGTTCTGGTGAAACCAGGCAACCAGGTTATGTTCCTCGGCCGTCATCGGCACTTCTGCCACCAACTCGGTAATACTGGGTGCGGTCGGCGCGCTGGTCACATATGGACGACTCGTATCCGAGTAAGGATGGTAGTAATTCAACAACTGGATCAATGCGAAGGTCAGCACCAACCCTCCGACTGAAGCCGTGGGGACGGTCCATCGGTTGAGGGGAATTCTCAATATCGTAAAAACCGCAATACAGATGGCGGTGTAGCCCGAGATCAGCAACAATTCCATGAGCCTGTTTCAACCTCAGCGGCTAGGCCGCTTCGGTTGCCCCCAGGATTGCCCTTTCTATACGCTTGATTCTGTCGTCGAGCGCTTCGAGCCTGTGCCGCAGTAAGGTAACCGAGTCGGTAATATCCTCATCCGGCTGCCCGGCATCTGAATCTGCGTCGCTCGACTTTGCAACCTCTTTGTCATTGATTGCGGTATCTTCGTTAATCTGACTGAACCTCAATCCAGGTTCTTCACGATAACCCGCGGACCAGATCCACAACAGAGGCCAGATCGCGTGCAGCGTGAACAGGCTAACCCATCCAGCATAATAGATTGCATCCTGGTGGGGATGATTGCGGTCTACGGCAATTTTATGGGGAATTCCCAGGATCGCGATAGCGCCAAATAGCAGGCTTGTCGCGATAAAAATAAGGATTCCGAGGGCAATGTAATCGAGCATATCGATCCGTCAATTCAGCATCGTCGTTGGAGTGTAGTTCAAAAATCGGGGTATTCTATTGAGACCTAGTTCTCACTTTGACTGCGATTCCACAGCGTAAACACGCTATCTTCGAAAAAATTCTGCATACGAAACAAGCAGTTATCGAAATTCAGATATTTTAGTTAGCGATCCACAGCGAAGTGGTAGCGATCGATCAGGTATGCGCGAACCTGCGGCCCGACTCCTGATACCAGCTAACCCGCAAGTTCTATTTTCGACTGTCGCAGCAGCTTCACGAACTCTGTTTCATTGACGGGTCGGGAAAAATAAAAACCCTGCCCTAATGCGGCCTTGAAATTACGCATCAGTTGAGCCTCCTGCTCGGTTTCGATACCCTCGGCGACCACGTCCATACCCAGGTCGTGCGACAGGTTAACCAGGGACTTGACGATGCGATTACTCTTCTCACTGCGCGACATCGCGCTAACGAATACCCGGTCTATTTTCAGGGTATCGAAGGGGAAACGGTGCAGGTAACTAAAGCTCGAATAGCCAGTGCCAAAATCGTCGATGGCCAGTTTTGCGCCGGTCTCCTTCAACTGGTGTAGCGACTGGGTCGCAAGTTCCGGATTATCGATCAACAGACTCTCGGTGATTTCGAATTTGATCTGCTCGCGCCTGGCGCCCGTCCTGTCCATGATGTCGGCCAGGCTCGGGATCAGGAATTGATCTTCGAATTGCTTGCCGGACAGGTTGATGGCAACAAACAGATCATGCTGGAAATCATTGAAAAGGCGACTTTGAAAACTGCAGGCCTCCTCTGCTATCCAGTATCCCAGGTCTATGATCAAGCCGCTGTCTTCAACCTGGTTGATAAAACGAGAAGGCAGTAACTGCTCACCGGATGGATGATTCCAGCGCACCAGCGCCTCGCAACCGACAATCCGATTGTTCGCCAGATCGACAATCGGCTGGTAATGCAGGCGGAATTCCTTTTTCGTCATGGCTGCTTTGAGCAACTTTTCCTCGGTGACCAGCAGTTTCGTAATCTCCAGTGTTTCTTCACCGAATAATGAACCGACCTCGGCGGGCGTAGATTTTGTAACGGCAGAATCAATGCGCTTTTGCATTTCCGCAAACTGCGAGACTACGTTTTTCAGTTCCATAGTAGATTCGCATGCATCGCTCGATGCGTCGCCCTGGCCCAGGGAAAGACCTTCGAAAACCTGTCCCAGGCGAGAATTCAGATCGCGGTAACGCGCCATGGCAAGTCGCAGGAACATACGCACCGTGGGATCGGACTGTTCGATTTTCTGACTGACGTAGTCGAGCGGAATCGCCGTTACCTCGGTGGGGACGACCGCGCGTGCCGAGGCCGAGCGCGGAAGCCGGTCGATGATCGCCATCTCACCGAGTATTTCTCCCTTGGTGAGCGTCGCCACGACGAGTTTGCGTCCATCCTTGTCGAGCGCTACTTCGACCATTCCGGAATCAATGATATAAGCGCAGTTCCCGGGGTCGCCCTCATTGAATATGTATTCGTCAGTATCGAATGTTGTCTGAAAATCGATTGAATCCATAAAATTATAATAACTGTCGAAACATTTGGCCTACAAATCCGCTTGGTAGACCTTTTCTAATACAAATCAAAGAAAAAGCTATTAAATAATAACTATCAATTGGCAATGCCTTTGCAACCGGTATCGCGGGTGAAATGGGGGAGCGATGAAAAATTGGAATGCAAATCATGATTCACTGAAATGATGGCGACATGATACTTACATCGGCCGATATAACGGGTACTTGATTAATTCACAAGACAAACATCTTAAGGACAATTTCTGCTCGGGGACCGATCAATTGCATACTCGCATACGGACGTTTGCTGGGAATATTGTGACCATAGTACCTGTAAAAAAACAGTAGACGACAGTGACGAGCCGTGTATGCTATATAGCAGTCCGAGTGATATGACAAAGAACATCAAACCGGATCGTGATAAGAATTAAGAAACAACCGAATAAATGATGAAAACAAGCGCTTATGCTTCGCCAGGTCGTCGTGACCCACTGGCGTTATCGCCATCCCTGGTATTTGTGTAACCGGTTTTTAACCGGAATTGAATATGAATTCTGCCATCGAAAATTTTCATACTGTATCGGGTGAATTTATCAACCTGGCCGGCGAGCGTTATTACGCAATACGCAACGTTGACGAAATGGCGCCGTTTTTTATCAGCGTGGTGTCCAATAGTGATCACTGGCTGTTCGTATCATCGACCGGCGGGCTGACTGCCGGCCGGGTTTCGCCAGAAACCGCGCTCTTCCCTTACCTCACCGTTGACAAGATCCATGGAAGCGGCACGCATACCGGCAGCAAAACGCTGCTACGCGTCGAGGTCGACGCTGAGAGTCACGAATGGGAGCCGTTCAACCAGGAGCATGACGGTCGCTATCGGACCAGTCGTAATCTGTACAAGAACACCCTGGGCAACAAGCTGTGCTTCGAAGAGATCAACCACGACTTACAGTTGGGGTTCATCTATACCTGGGCAACCAGTGAAACTTACGGTTTTGTGCGGCAATGCAAACTATCGAACCTCGCCGGGCGCAGCGTTCGGGTCGAACTGGTGGACGGTTTACAGAATATTCTGCCCGCCGGCACCCCGCTGCTGGCACAGACCACCAAAAGCAACCTGGTGGACGCCTACAAGTGGAGCGAACTGGATGAAGCCACGGGGCTCGCCTTCTTCACGTTGTTTTCCGGCATCAGCGATCGCGCTGAGCCGTGCGAATCGCTGAAGGCAACCACTGTATTTGCACTGGGCCTCGACGATTCCAGGGTGTTACTTTCGTCCGAGCAGCTGGAACAATTCCGCCTGGGCAAACCGCTGACCCGGGAAATCCACACGCGTGGTATCCGCGGAGCCTACCTGGTAAATGTCGCGCTCGAGTTAGCGCCAGAGGCAACCCGGGAATGGCAGCTAATAGCAGACATAGAACGCAGCCAGAGCCAGGCCGTCGACCTGCGCAAACAGCTGCAAGATCCTGCCGCTGTGACTGCATCGATAGCCCTGTCGATTGACCAGGGATCGGATGAACTCGGCCGTATCATGGCGCGTGGAGATGGCTTCCAGGCCAGTGCCGAGGAAACGGTTTCGGTTCACCATTACGCTAACGTGCTGTTCAATATCCTGCGCGGTGGTGCGTTTGACAACCAGTACCAGGTGTCCTCGCGGGATTTTTCAAATACCGTCAAGATGTTCAACCGCGACGTCTTTCAGCACAACCGGGAAATGCTCGAATCATTACCGCAGCAGGTAGAGTTAACCCGACTCCTGTCGGCCATCAAGGGCCAGGACGACCGCCAGCTCGAGCGGCTTGGCTACGAATACCTGCCGATCACCTTCGGGCGTCGCCACGGCGACCCGAGCCGACCCTGGAACCAGTTCACGATCAAGCTGAGGGATGCCTACGGCAACCGCTTGCTCTCCTACGAGGGCAACTGGCGCGATATTTTCCAGAACTGGGAGGCACTGGCAATGAGCTATCCGGAGTTCATCGAGAATATTATTACCAAGTTCGTCAATGCATCGACGCTGGATGGCTACAATCCCTACCGGATAACCAAGGAAGGGATCGACTGGGAAGTAGAAGAGCCGGACGATCCGTGGAGTTTCATCGGCTACTGGGGCGATCACCAGATTATCTATCTGCTCAAGTTGCTGGAAATATCCCGGCAATTCCATCCCGACAGGCTCGGCGAGCTGCTGCACCAACCGATTTTCTCCTATGCCAACGTGCCCTATAAGATCAAACCGTTCGCTGCCCTGCTGGAGGATGCAAAAAGTACCGTGATCTATGACGAGGTACTCGCGAAACAGATCGAGCAGCGAGTTGAGCACCTCGGTGCCGACGGCAAATTGCTCCAGGACAGCGAAGGCCAGGTATACCAGGTCACGTTGCTGGAAAAACTGCTGGTGCCGTTATTGTCCAAACTGGGAAACCTGGTTCTCGACGGCGGCATCTGGCTCAATACCCAGCGCCCCGAATGGAACGATGCCAACAACGCGCTGGTCGGCCAGGGACTGTCCATGGTGACGCTTTATTACATGCGCCGTTATATCGCTTTCCTGCAGCAATTGCTGGCACAGGAGTCCGGCACGATAAACATTTCCGCGGAAGTCAGCCGCTGGCTCGTCGAAACGGCGGCGCCGTTGAAACAGGTGCGCCCGGACCTGGGTACTGGCCCGGTAAGCGCCGGGCTCCGCTTTCAATTGCTCGAAGCCCTTGGACAGGCGGCAAGTCGCTATCGCGACACCGTGTATCAACAAGGGACCTTCACCGGCACGGTGTCGCAGGATCTGGACCCGATTCTCGGCATGCTCGACGACGCCCAGGCGGCAATCGACCATTGCATTTCCACCAACCAGCGAGAAGACGGCCTCTACCATGCCTATAATCTCTTGGCCCTGTCCTCCGGGGGCGCAGAGGTTAATACGCTGTATCCCATGCTGGAAGGCCAGGTTGCCGCACTCAGCGCCGGCGCCATAGGACCTGAAAACGTAATCGTGGTCCTCGAGGCCCTGTTTGCAAGCGATGTGTACCGTCCCGATCAGCACAGTTTTATGCTCTATCCAGATCGTGAATTACCAGGCTTTCTCGATAAGAACCGCATCCCTGCCGAACAAGTCGAGGCGAACCCGCTGCTCAAGTTGCAACTGGAGCGAGGTGACCGACGCATTGTCGAACGCGACGCCGATGGCTGCTATCGCTTCAACAGCAGGTTCACCAATGTTGGCGACCTGAACGCACAACTGGACGCCATTGCCGCGGAGTACAAAGAACAGGGTGAAGCCGAATTCGAGCAAGCGCGACAATCGCTAAACGTGCTTTTCGAGCAGGTGTTCAACCACCAGGCGTTTACCGGCCGCTCCGGTGGCATGTTCGGCTTCGAGGGGCTGGGTTGTATCTACTGGCACATGGTGTCCAAGCTACTGCTGGCGGTCGAAGAGAACTTCTTTGCAGCGCTGCAACAGGATGCGGATGCGGACGTGATTCAGCAACTGGGCAATCTCTATTATCGCGTTCGCAAAGGCATCGGCTTTAACAAAACCCCGGACGAATTCGGTGCCTTCCCGACAGATCCCTACTCGCATACACCGGGTCATGCCGGCGCTCAGCAGCCCGGCATGACCGGCCAGGTCAAGGAAGAGGTGTTAACACGTTTTCGAGAGTTGGGCATATGCGTTAACGCCGGCGCAGTAAATTTCGTGCCGCGATTATTACGCGAACGCGAGTTCGTGGCAGAACCCCGAAACTTCCGCTACCTGGACGTGGACGACCAATGGCAGGAGTTATCCGTTCCCGCAGCGGGCCTGGCATTTACCTGGTGCCAGGTGCCGTTGGTTTACACGCTGGATGATACTGCCGAGCCGTCGGTAACTATCACGCTAGACGATGGCACACTGCAAAGCCTGTCTGGTCTGGCATTGCCCGCGGAACAGAGCGCGGAGATTTTTCTGCGCAGTGGGCGCATTCGGCAATTGAACCTGGTGTTTGGAAGAAGCGAATTGTTTTCCGAATAGCCTGACGTTACTGGGTATTTTGGCCCGTTTCGTGGGTATTTGTCGGGTATTCAAGCGATTATTTTTGCATGCCCTGGTATCGATTCAGTAAAAACTGTCCATAAAAAAAATTTTTTAGTGATTAAATTGATTAATCACCCAAGGAAAAAATTTGATTTGTTATTCTAGCGCGCATCATTAGCATAGGCCCGCTGAAGTTAAACATACCGGAGCTGCCATGTTTACCAACCCGTTTTACGATTTGTCGGGATTCCTGACACCTGCCGTCATGCAGTTTTATGTCATTGCCATGGTCGTGGCAGTGATTGCCGGGGTGATCATCGACGTGATTCATAAAAAGAGTGCGCAATACTTCTTTGAAAACTCGCAAAAGGCGCAAAAATCCGCCACACGTACTGTTTCTGGCGGTGAAAAGATGTCACTGGCTGTTTCTCTCGTGGCCAACGAGATTTTAACTTCTTCCGAGTTCGCCAATCCACAACGTCGTATATCACACCTGTTGACGATGTACGGTTTTATCATTTTCATCGTCACCACGGCGATGCTGATTTTCGGGTACCCGACACCTGCAGAAGGCGCTCCCGGGCTGCTCGTGGCCCTGTGGCATATCGGTGCCCTGATGGTCTGTGGCGGCGGTTACTGGTTCTGGTTCTTCATCCGTTGCGATGTGAACTCCGAAGGCAACCCCTGGTATCGCCTGGTGCGCGCCGACCTGTTCATCCTGTCGCTGCTGATGACCACCACCTTCGCCCTGATCTGGTCGGTCACGCGTGGCGCCGGCGCATTGAACATCCTGTTCTTCTTAATTTTTATCGCGGCCTCCACTACCCTGTTTTGCACCGTGCTTTGGTCCAAGTTTGCCCACATGTTCTTCAAGCCGGCGGCGGCTTTCCAGAAAAAAATCATCATGGCAGATGGTTCGCAAGAAAATCTGCCCGATGTGGGCGAGTTGACTGACCCTGATGTTCAGGCCAGGTATCCGGATATCCCGGAATACATGGGTGACAAGCCAGCCTACATGGGGCTTGGTATCAAGCGTGAATCTCCGAACCATTTTTAGAACCGTATTAACCGAATATTAAGTAGAGAGAAATATTATGCCTACATTTGTATACATGACTCGCTGCGATGGTTGTGGACATTGCGTTGATATCTGCCCTTCGGACATCATGCACATCGACCCTACCCTGCGCCGCGCATACAACATCGAGCCAAACATGTGCTGGGAATGTTACTCCTGCGTTAAGGCCTGCCCGCACAATGCGATTGACGTTCGCGGTTATGCAGATTTCGCCCCGCTCGGCCACTCGGTACGGGTAATCCGTGACGAGGAAAAAGGCGTCATTGCGTGGCGGATCAAATCCCGCAACGGTGAAACCGATATGAATCTGCTGGCGCCTATCACCACAAAACCATGGGGTACGGCCATTCCCCAACTGGCTGACGCAACTGAGCCCTCCCAGGAAATGCGCGACAGTCAATTGTTATATAGCGAGCCGAAGTATATCCGCATGGATGACGGTGGTATTCATACCCTGGAATCCAACGGACTTACCATGAAATCAGGGGTGTACTACTAATGCCTAAAACTATCGTAGAAGACAATATCGATATCCTGGTGGCAGGTGCCGGGCTCGGTGGAACCGGTGCTGCTTTCGAAGCGCGCTACTGGGGCAAGAACAAGAAGATCATTATCGCTGAAAAAGCCAACATCGACCGTTCCGGCGCCGTGGCACAGGGGCTGTACGCAATCAACTGCTACATGGGAACCCGTTTCGGTGAAAACAATCCCGAGGATCACGTCCGTTATGCGCGTATCGACCTGATGGGCATGGTGCGCGAGGACCTGTTGTTCGATATGGCGCGTCACGTCGACTCGACGGTGCACCAGTTTGAAGAATGGGGTCTGCCGATTATGCGTGACCCCAAGTCCGGCTCCTATTTGCGCGAGGGACGCTGGCAGATCATGATTCACGGTGAGTCCTACAAGCCTATCGTGGCCGAAGCCGCAAAGAAATCGGCTGACCAGGTATTCAACCGTATCTGCGTCACCCATCTGCTGATGGACGATTCCAAGGAAAACCGCGTCGCCGGTGCCGTCGGTTTCAGCGTGCGTACCGGTGACTACCACGTGTTCAAATCTAAAACCGTTATCGTAGCAGCCGGTGGCGCGTCCAACATCTTCAGGCCGAACTCGGTTGGTGAAGGGGCGGGGCGTGTCTGGTATGCGCCGTGGTCATCGGGTTCAGCCTATGGCCTGATGATCAATGCTGGCGCGAAGATGACCCAGATGGAAAACCGTATCGTACTGGCCCGATTCAAGGACGGTTACGGCCCGGTCGGCGCCTACTTCCTGCACCTTAAGACTTACACTCAGAACTGTAATGGCGAAGAGTACGAGTCAAAATGGTTCCCTGACCTGCAGAAAATGGTCGGCAAGGAATACCTGGATCCGGAACTTTCACATGCGACCCACCGACCCATCCCGACCTGTCTGCGCAACCACGCGCTGATCAACGAGGTGAATGCCGGTCGCGGTCCTATCCACATGGTTACCATGGAAGCCTTCCAGGATCCGCACCTGGAAGAGATCGGCTGGCACAACTTCCTCGGCATGACCGTTGGCCAGGCCGTATTGTGGGCGGCAACCGATGTCAATCCGAAGTACGAGAACCCGGAATTGACAACCTCCGAGCCCTATGTCATGGGTTCGCATGCAACCGGTAGTGGTGCCTGGTGTTCCGGGCCCGAAGATGTATCTCCTGACGAGTACTTCTGGGGCTACAACCGTATGACCACGGTCGAAGGCCTGTTCGGCGCCGGTGACGCTGTCGGCGGCACGCCGCATGCTTTCTCTTCAGGTTCGTTTACCGAAGGGCGCCTGGCTGCCAAGGCCGCCTGCAAATACATCGACGATGGCAAGGCCGACGGTATTCGTGTTTCAGAGGAACAGATCGAGGGCCGCAAGGCAGAGATCTTCAAGCCGATGGAACATTACAAGGTTTACCGCAATGAAATCGTTGCCGGTGATGTTAACCCCAGTTACATCAACCCACGCCAGGGCCTGGATCGCTTGCAAAAGCTGATGGATGAGTATGCCGGTGGTTCAACGGTTAACTACATGACCAACGACAAGCTTTTGAGTATCGGGCTGAAGAAACTGAAGCTGCTGGAAGAGGACCTCGAGAAGATTGCTGCAAAGGACATTCACGAACTGCTGCGCGCATGGGAACTGAAGCATCGTACGCTTGCTTCCGAGTCCGTGGTGCAGCACACGCTGTTCCGCAAGGAAACCCGCTGGCCGGGTTACTACTACCGTGGCGATGCCATGAAACTGGATGACGAAAACTGGCACGTACTGACCGTTTCGCGTCGTGATCCAAAGACTGGCGAATACACCATGGAAAAAGCGCCTTGCTACCACCTCGTGGGCGAGGAGGAGCTATCCGCTAACGCGCAGGACGAGAAATCTTCCGACGCAGAGGTTGCATAAGCATCCCGTGTGATAGCACCGGGACAGTCTGGCTAAACGCCAGGCTGGGCCTAAAGCAATATTCGCGCTAAGTCACCCGGGGCGGGGTCATCGACTTCTCCCCGAGCGAAAAAAAGATCAACATGCTGTTGATCTTTTTTGTTTGTAGCATTGCTGTCTAGTAAAATCCCTTCTCCCGGGAGGCAGGGATATCGGCAACTGACGGTAGTTTGTTGTAGAGAGTTTGTATGAATATTATTGACAAGACCGATGAAGAGCTTGAAGCAGTCGCTTTTCCCATGTGGGATGACCTGATCAAGTACTCCAACAAGGGGCAGTACGGAAAATTCATTTTGAACTTTTCCTATGACCTGCTGCTCGGTCTGAATGAAGTTGAGTTGGGCAAACAATTTGCCAAAAGCGAACTGACTCGAAACCTTATGCCGGAATACGATTTTCTTGGCTTTATCCGCAGAGGTGAACACGTGACCTGCCTGTTCCGGGTGCGCAGTACCAAGAAAGAAGGTGAATGGCTGGGACGTATGGTCATTGGCTATGAAAGAGGCGATATCAAGATTTTTGCGGCTTCCATTTTCTGAAGGTACGGCGAATATGAGTAACGAGACAATTGCAGACGGCAAGTATGTCGAGTTGACCTACAAGGTCATCGACCAGAAATCCGGCGGGGTACTGACACAGGTGGAATACCCCCTGGGATACGTACACGGCACCAACGAGGTGCTGGCGCCGGCAGTCATGGTGGAACTGGAAGGCAAATCAGCCGGTGAAGTGATTGAAGTACCCATCGACTGCAACCAGCTATATGGACCGCGTGACGAATCCCTGGTGATTACCGAACGCATCCAAGATGTTCCTGAAGAATATCATCAGGTTGGCATGTCTATCCTGATGGAAAACGAGAACGGACAGACCAAAACTTTCCTGGTTACCCGCGTCGATAAAAGGTCGGTGACTATCGACGGCAACAATCCACTGTGCGGACGTGAAGTCATTTTCCGCTTGGAGATATTACTGGTTCGTGACGCGACGGATGAAGAAATTCAATATGGCGGCAAGGTGGAAGAAGGGCCTGATCTCGAAGGCGTCACCCAGGTGCCGATTAACTAGTCAACCGGGTCTCGCGAGTTAAGCCCTGTCTGAACAAAGACAGTACGAGAGCGGTTCGCCAAATGATTCCAACGCCGCAATCGCAGCAGGCCAAAAAAAACCGGTGAGAATTTATTCCTCACCGGTTTTGGTGAAACTCTTCCTTTACTTACCGGATTGCACTCAACCTTGCGGGTTAGCACGACCGGGTAGAATCAAGGGCGTTTAGGCTTTTCGTATTTGACCTCTTTATGAAATGGCTCCCAGATGGTTTCATAACCGACGAAGCCCTTTTCATTGGCTTCCATCTGGCGGGTAACGAGATAGCGTGCCTTGCCATCTGGAACCTTGGGTCTCTCTTTCTTTTGTTCGCTCACAAATCACCTTTATAAATCTATAACGTTGAAATTCATCCAGGATGGTCAGCACTGAATTTTGCTAATTCACAATCTATCCAGGATCAATAATAAGCTTTCTAAGGGCTGGCATTATATCAATAACAGCTTAGAAATCCCATCAGTCCTCTTTATGCACTGAACATCGTATTGAATGGGATTTCCGATCAGTGCATTATGTCTGACCGCCGAAACCAAATGTAAAGCCCCGGGAACCATGAAACTCGTACAAAAACAATTTTTAAAAGGCAGCAGGGAATTCGAAATTGAAGATGACGTGGTTAATTTTCGAATCAAATCACCATTAAAAGAAGAAAAAATGACCGTGGACCTGTCAATACTCAATCCCGAACCCTCGGTGAATGAGCCGTTCCTCGAGTTTCACAGCCGTGTTAAATGCGGCCCGTTACTGTCGTTGTTGATAGACAAACCCAATGCGCAAGAATTCAATGCCTTTGTAGAGGAACTCAAGCGGCGAGCCCGTCAGGAATACAATTCGTTTGCCGGGCTCAAGGCCGGCTCTCTGCCCGAGGGCATGGCTGCCAATGTCTTTGAAGGGCCGCCGGAATTTGATGAATCTGAGCAAGTTCGAATTGAAACAAAGGTAAAACCGGTTAGAGTCGCGGATATCGACATTGCAATTCAGATGTTAGAGCGACACCTGGATGCTGAAGAGATCAAACCTTTGCTCACTGCCCTGGAAGCATTAAAAGCGGAACCCGAAAACGAGTCGTGTTTTGCTCAGCTGGTAAAGGCATTCGACGACCTGGGACCACGGCAAGGCGCCGTTTTAACCTACGCACCTTATGTCAGTATTCTGCTGTCTGATGACCCGTTCGGATTTTAATAACTTTAAACCTTTATCCGGATATCCTTCACATTCTCCGAATTAGTGTCTATTCAGATCTTCCTCGGGAATTAAATCAAAGCCAATTGGTATCTCGGCAATCTCCCTGTCAATCACGATGTGTTGCTGTTCCAGGTCTTGTATTCGACCTCTCAAGGCTTGTACGATTGTTTTTAGACGCCGGTTCTCGCTTTCAAATTCCTTGATTAGTTCCCGTTGTTTTTGCACAAGCGCTTCCAGGCGCTTTACTGGCTCGTTCATCACTGCTCTCCGAATCGTTATAATAGTTATTCACCAAATGTTACATAGAGTTCTGGTCCTGTTCAATCCGGACTTCCCCATTGCCCAAAGATTCAAACACCAGGGATAGACGTTAACATTCAGGTCAAGCGAAATACAAAACCAGGATCTGCTCATTACTTATCCTTGTCAAGGCAGCCATTACTAATGGGCGGGGGACAGCTAATTCAAAACTGCGGGGAAAATATGTTCGCGCAGCAGCTTAAAAAAAAGGGCTTCGTCAGAACCGAAATTGGCTGCGGTTGATACCACAACCATATTAAGGTGAGGTACTACAAATATAAACTGGCCTCCCAGTCCCAGGGCGAAGTAGGCATCGTTAACCGCAAGCATGCCCACGGTGGGCTCCTGGTTCTGCAGGCGCCACCATTGATAACCATAGGCGTAGGGGAAGTAGTCGCCTTTACCGAGCACTTGTACGCTGGTTGATTTCCTGACCCATTCTTCCGGCACGATTTGCTTGCCCTGCCAGCGGCCGTCATTCAAAAACAAAACGCCGAAGCGTGCCATGTCGCGTCGACTCATCTTGAGTCCGCTAACGGTGTTGGTCACGTTCCCAATGATAAGCGACCAGTTCCAGTTTTCGATGCCAATCGGGTCAAGCAGATACTTCCTGGCGTAATCGTCCACTTCAGATCCAGTAGCGTTTTTCAGGATATCGGATAACAAAATCGAGCAGCCACCGTTGTAGATCCATTTCTCGCCAGGCGTATGGCTCATCGGCTGATCCAGGGTGAATTTGAGCCAGTCCTTGCTGCGCATCATCTTGAACTCACTAGTATCGCCGACAACAAATTCATCCCATTCAAAGCCCGCCGTCATCGACAAAACGTGGTCCAGCGTAATTTGCTGTTTGCGCGAATCCATGTTGGCAATGTCCGGATACTGCGGGAAGAGCCCAAGCAGATTGCTATCCAGATCGGGCATCTTACCCTGGCCGCGCGCAATGCCCACCAGTGCTGACGTTACGCTTTTGGTGATGGACTTGGCCGGATGGCGGTAGTCACGACCGTGATACAGGGGTGAAGTGTAGTGTTCGAGCACCAGATAATTGTTACGCAGCACCAGCAGCGCATTCATGTCGCCGTATTCCCCTTCATCGATTTTCGCAACCACCCGCTTGAAGTGGGTACTGTCCAGGTTTTGCGATTCCGGTGTCGCCTCGGTTAACGGAACTTTCGCATTTTCAGCAGCGATCAAGCCTGATTGCCAGCCGATAAAAATCAGTGCAAGCGTACCATTGAGAAAAATGGTCATGGGTAGTCCAGTTTGATAGTTATTATCCAAATGCTATCACAACCCTATTTACCTTTATTGCCGGGGCAATAACGGAAATAATGGTCTAACCTTATTAAATGCGAATATGTTCCCGTCAAACATTGGCGTTTGCCCTTATGTTGTCGATTGGCTGCGTGGCTAGCGAGCCGAGTGAGGCTGTCGAGATCTACAGGTACGTTGACAGCAAGGGCCGGGTTCACCTGACCGACAGGCCGCCGCACAACGGATACCGATTGATGCAGAATGTCGGAAAAAAGTTACGCATGCCGCGGATCAATTTCCGGGACAAAGACGCTAACCGGAAACGCTTCGCCGGTAAGATTGCCGAGGTTGCGAGACAATACAGGGTCCCGGAGGAGCTGATTCATGCGGTTATCACCGTCGAGTCCGCCTACGACCCAAACGCGGTATCTCGTGCCGGCGCGGTTGGACTGATGCAGCTGATGCCGGCAACAGCCAAACGCTACGGGGTCGCCAACCGGCGAGACCCATCTGCGAATCTGACTGGCGGCATACGTTATCTCAAAGACCTGTTGTTACGTTTTGATAGCAATCTCGAGCTGGCGCTCGCCGGCTACAATGCGGGTGAAAACGCGGTCGAAAAATTCGGTAACCGAGTTCCACCGTTTGCCGAAACGCAAAGTTACGTGCGTAAAGTTCTGGAACTCTATTCGCAGCAGTTCGCTGAGCCCTCCGACCGCGAACAGGCCGATACCTGACCGAGCCGCCGGTAGTCTGGGTATAGCTGAGGTAGAGAAAGAAAAGCCCCTTCGTCAGGGGCTTTGAATTGGTGCCGGCACCACGAATCGAACGCGGGACCTACTGATTACAAGTCACAGGCCTTCAACGCACCACAACACGCAACTAGCTAAAAATCATTAACTTACAGGCAACCAAGTAATGTTGTTATGTTGCTGTTTGTTGGGATTTACTGCCCCTTGGTGGACTAAATTTGGTACCCGTTTTAGAGGAGCTACTCGATGACAATGAGGCAGAAGGCCCGTTTGCACGGCTACGCGATGAAATTATACCTGTAGGAAACGAGAGAAAAGATTAACTATGCAACGAACTTCACAGACCACGCCTATCACTCGAAATAGTATGGATTTAGCCTTGTCGAGGCTAGTCAACTTAGAAGTTGACCTATAAGTAATTTTACGAGGTGCCGGTGTCAGCTTCACAACCTTTAAGTTTCTCCTATGAGTTCTTCCCACCTCGCTCTAAAAAAATGGAACGACGTTTGTGGAGATCGATTGGACAGCTAGAACGCCTTAATGCAAGGTTCTTTTCTATGACCTATGGTGCGCTTGGCAGCGCACAACAAATTAGTATTGAGTCGGCAATATCGATGCATCAGGAATCACCGGTTGCGGTCGCCGCACATTTAACGTGTGCCAACGCAACGGCCAAAGAAATCGATTTGGTCGCGCAAGGTTTTTATGATGCTGGGATAAGGCGCATCGTCGCTCTACGGGGTGATGCCGTCGAATCCAATGCTTCGGGAAGTGCTATGTACGGTTACCCTTCGGCGGCAGAACTGGTTGGCTCATTGTTAAAAATTGGTGATTTCGATATAAGCGTGGCTGCATATCCAGAGGTGCATCCACAGGCAACAAGTGCAAAATCCGACTTATTGCATTTGAAAAGAAAACTCGATGCTGGTGCGGAACGAGCCATTACCCAGTATTTTTTCGATGCCGATAAATTTTTGAGATTTCGAGATAATGCGCAGCGAATAGGTATCGACAAACCTATTATCCCTGGAATATTGCCGATACACGATTTGGAAATGGTGAAAAATTTCAGCCAGCGTTGTGGGGCATCGGTGCCTCCTTCCTATGATGCACTGTTCGCAAGTTTTAAAAATAAGCCAGAGGCGCAATATCAACTATCACTGGATTTGTCAGTGGAATTGTGTCAACGCCTCAGCCAGGAAGGTGTCGAACATTTTCATTTATATACACTGAATAAAACCGACATGTGCTTGGATATTGGACTAGCTTTAGGCGCTTCAATAAGTACGCCTCCGTTTTCATCTGTGGCCTAATAGCGCCCCTTTATGCCGTAGACACATTCAATAATAAATTAACGTTCTACCCTGCCTCCCTTGACGGTGCTAGTAATAGAATGACGATATATTTATTCTGGTTCCCAAATCTGTTCATAAATCTCCTCCCGCCATATCTCGACATCATCAGGTGCTTCAATCCCTAGCCTGACTTGGCCGTTGGGGGTCATTCAGAACTGTGATTTTAATATCGTCACCGATAATGATGGATTCGTGTTGCTTTCGGGTGACTTGTAGCATCCTGCTGCTCCTTGTCCGTTGATTGAAGTCAATATACTGCGTTTGAACTTCCGAAACTGCAAAAAAATACTTTAGGTAGCCTATATTTATTGAATATCTAAATAGATTCGGGCTTGAATGAATCTAGGAAAAAGTAATGAATCGATTAATTTATGTATTTGTTTTCCTCTCACTGAAAGTGGGTACCCTTCGGGGGGAAGGTCACTTTTCCTCTACCTTATCCCAGGACTCTCACTTGCCGATTACCTCAACTGCCCCTGTAAAGTCGTCAAGGTAACTGACGGTGATACCGTTAACGTCCTCGACCAAACCAAAACACTTCATAAAGTCCGATTACAAGGGATAGACGCACCTGAACGGAAGCAGGATTTCGGAATGAAGTCAACTCAGAATCTAGCTAAATATGTTGCTGGTCAAAAAGTCAAAGTCGAATACAACAAGCGCGATAACTAGCGGTGCTACCTGTACAGGTGCCGAAGGTGACATCTTGAATAATCCCACCCGGCCCTTGCAGTACTCGAATCCAGCACTCCAGTATTTTCTCGCTTCCGGCCGGTCTAATCCAATTCCGCTTATCCTTTTGATAAATCGCCATTTTATAGGCCGCTTGCAAGTAACCATAAATTAGCGGTGATTGAATTGTATCAAATTGGTTGATGGGCGCATTCCGAGACGAGCATCACTCTCGACCAAAAGGGTATCGAGGACGAGTAAGCAATTGACCTCGGTCACTAAACCGCCCACTACCTTTTGCTGTTTCAAGGAAATGATTGCAACATGGCTAATATGGAGAATGAACAATGAACAAATACATCGCCATTCTATTACTAGCCTTCATAACGTTCTCATCGGCTGTCAATGCGGCAGACTTCTTTCTGGAATTTGAACAGGAATGTACAGCAACGGGAAATACTCTCGATTTCAAGTGCAAGAAAAGCACAGAAGAAAGAGCTTTAATATTCTTTCAGGATAAAAAGTGGTATGGAAAGAACCCAGAAAGTGGCACTGTTAGGGAGTTAGGTATTGTAAAAGCGGACCAATTATACTTGTTTTAAATAATCCAGTCCTTTTTAGTGGGACGAGTGTCATCCATATACTGAAAGCCACGGGGAAGTTTTATATGTCTGAGTTCGCATACTCAAGTATTCTTGAAGAAAATGAAGCAACCGTACGATATGGATCGATCAGAAAAGTTAATAAGTAATACTCGCCTAACAAGATGCTCAAGCTAAGAATAATGACAAGATTCAGGGATCAAAGAGGATTTAAGAAATACATTACCCTACTTCTATTGGCTGCATTTATTTCATAGGCTTCGGTTGTGCATGGAATCGAGCTTGAAAAAAAGGATTACTTAACTCTTATCGTTGGCAATTATATTCACGGCTTCAAGGAGTTTGAAACATCAGTCCTCACTTTTGAAGACTCAGTGAGTGTTGGCATCTATTACGACCTCTCGACACAAGACGAAAAACGAGCAGTCCAACTTGCGAATAGGTTTCGAGAAAATATACCAAAAATGCTTAAAAAATATCCTTGGGCTACAGATGTACAGTTTACAGTCAATGTTTATTCAGAGGATCGCACCAACCGTGGGTATTGATATACCTAAAAGACCGTTAATCGCCATTCTATTACTAGCCTTTTCAGGTTCGCTTTTTGCGGAATCTTATCTTTGTATTGGTGAGAAAGGTGCGGGGGTTAATTTTGGAAACGGCATTACTATATCGAGCACGGAATACGATATGTCTAATCAGAAATATATATTGTCAAATAGAACCGGGGAATGGCGATTATATCGATTTGGCAGTGAAGTGAGCGTATTTAGAGAATGCATTGAATCTACGACTGTAATGACATGCAGAGTCCCAAACGATCCTGACGTCGGATTCTTTACCCGCCATGATTATGGGACATTTAGGATGCTTTATTATACGGGGAAAAATGACGACCCTGAGCAGGGTATTGTGATGACAATCATGGCGGGAAAGTGTTCCAAAATCTAACAGGTTAAGAAGCAACCTCTCCAACCTGATATCACTAGCGCAAGCATCCAATTTGAGTGGCAGCTTTCTCAATAGCGGACCCCTGTAAAGCCTTGGCAGGAGGCAATCTTCGGCCATTTGCAGACATTCGCAAAATACCGCAGTCGATGACAACAAACCGGCGCATGACTGAATGAAGGGCTGCAAGGCCGCAGAGGGAATTTAGTCTGCTCTTGCTTGAGGCTTGAGGCTTGAGGCTTGAGGCTTGAGGCTTGAGGCTTGAGGCTTGAGGCTTGAGGCTTGAGGCTTGATCAATAATAGTGTTAGTCTGTTATCGTTGGTATGCAGATATTTCTGTCACAAAGGAGAATTTTCTATCGAAGACATCTTCAAACACAGTCTTCACAAATGTGAGGAGAACGAGAAGTTTCTAGCTCGATTCTACGAGCATTTTCTCGCCTCGTCACCGCGTGTGGGGAAAAAATTTGCTGACACCAACTTCGAACGGCAAAAAGAAGCGCTGCGGTTATCGTTGCGCATGATGGCAATGGCCAGCGTAGAGAGCGATGCAGCGGACCTGTATCTTGAATATATCGCCAAGCGACACGATCGCCATCATTTGAATATCGAGCCCGATCTATATGATCTTTGGCTCGAGGCCTTAATCGATACCGTGCGCGAATGCGACGACGAGTTTGATGCAGAAGTCGAGCAGGCCTGGCGTTCCGTACTGCGCTACGGTATCGATTACATGATTTCTCACTACTGAGACCTAGACTCTCTAAAGCAGACACCCACCTCACGGTTGCGAGTTTCGATTTGCGGCCAATCGGACGTTCAGTTACTAGATGGGATCAATCGACACTGCCCCTTTTTTCCCAGGTTTTAGGCGTTTTCTAGACCGGTATCCTCACTAATTTGGTCGATGACAGCCTCTACGTTTTCAGCCGCATTCCCTGCATCGCTGGGCGCTACCGTATGCATCACGGCTTTCAGCAAATTGAACTTGAAAGACTCGGAATAGTGATAGCTGTACGATGCGCTGGTAGATCCAACCGCAAACCCCTCACCGACTGTGCGTATGAAAGCAGTCAGTTGCTCAAAGAAGATGGAAAGTGCATCAGCAAATGGCGCGGCAGTTTCGACTGATTCGGCCGGTGTGATTGTTTCAGCAACATTCTCCCCGTCGAATGTCACGGGTTGTTCTACGACCGGCGCTGCAGCAGTTGTGGGCGTCGTGACGGGTTCAAGCGCTGCGGTTGCCGGCGCCACCGGCGCTGATGGTACTTGTTCTACAGCTGGTTCAAGAGTCGGCGTAAGCGCGGTTGGACGGGTTGCCTCTGCATAAGAGACGTTCGAAACCTGGCTCATCCTGAATCCTATTTTCACGCGGGCCAACTGCCCGGTATCGAACTCGAAACCCTGCGCGATATTGAAGGCAGCGCCGATTTCGCCACTAAAGAACTCATCGGCGATCGACTCTGCCTGGGCGAAGACGTTCTGGATCGCAGCCAACTCAGATTCGTTCAAGTCGCCCTCGACTTTTAACATCATGCGTGATCGGCTCGACACGGCGACTTCAGTCGAAGTAAGCGATATCTCATTGTTGGAGTAGGCAACGTCAGAAGCAGAAGTGCTGTCAATGCGCTTCAGGCTAAGTCTGACGATATCGCCTTCCTGGGTGCGGATCTGGATTGTCGAGCGCTGCTTGCTGCGTGTATCCACCGCCAGTACGGATGCTGAGGATTCGCGATTGGCAGCGACTTCGTCCTCCAGTTTTGAGAGACCCTGGTCGACCTTGGCCACGGCATCATCGACTTCCGCAACGTCATCATAATCACCGACCGTCTCTCGCACGTAACTCGCCGTCTCTTCTACCTTCGCGCGGAACGAGATCAGTGATTTCGCAGCCTTTGTCGGCTCCTCTGCTACAAGCTGCTTCGCTGTGCCCAGGGTTTCTTCTGCGACATCATCGGACGTAACCGGTTCCTGCTGACGGGCGTAGCTCTGTTGCATTACAGAGAACTTCGCATGGAAATGCGCTTTGAGCACTATGTGGAGTTCTTGCTTGAATACGCCGAGCGCGAGTCCTTTCCGACTTTTGCCGTGGTGACCATTTTCGTGGTCGTGTCGCGGGTCCCGAGTCCCCTCCATTCGCTCTGAGCGATGAAAGTCGGTGCCTGCCGTTGATGACGAGGCGAATCTACTCGCACTCACTGACGTATAAATACCTGAAATATCCATGACTACCTGTTTGTGTAAACTGGTCCTAGGCAGGGTATCGACAGACGATTAGAGTTCTTTAGTTAAATACGCTCATTCAAATGCGTCGATCCCAACGTGGGCGACTTCCATCGTCTGCGGGATGCTACGGGAAAGGACCGGCAAACGACTAAACAGTTCAGCAATACCCCAGGCAGGATAACATTTGTCCCCGATAGCGGACGCTCAGATTAGCGTCTCCAAAGACTGAGATCGACCAGGAGCGGACGCCTGATGCGTTTGTTTATAGCTATAAATTACCGGATTTTTCTCAATATACGAAGATCAAATAATACTATCGTCTTACCAGGTAAATATTTTTAATTGATTGGCCCGGAGATGAACATAAGAGTACCCTGAGATAGGAGGGCGTAAATGTTTATCATCAATTGGCCATATTTATCCCGTAATAAAATAGTAAAAAAAATCTGTATAGTATCCGCACTGATTTTGCTCAGTGCCTGCGGTGGCGGAGGCAGTGGGGGCGATGATGATGAAGCTGCCGGTTCTGCGGTGCCATTCTTCGATAAGCCATTCGACGCCAATTTCCCCGTATCCAATCTATTCGATCACGACGTTCCATTACAATTTGTCGACATCAATGGGTACACCGTCGATCATAACGGTATTCAGCGCAACATCGGTGTCCCGGGGGCGTACGTTGATGGACACTCCGGGCATGACTGGCTACTACCGACAGGCACAGCACTGAAGTCGGTCGCCGACGGGGAGGTTGTCTTCGCTGGCATTGAGATGTTCGTCTGCCCGGCATTACCGGGGTCACCCGTTGTAAATCAGAAAGATGTGAGGGTCGAACATACCGCATCGAACGGCGATTTCTATCTCAGCCGATATACTCACGTTGATACCATTGCCGTTACGGTTGGCGACATGGTCAACTCAGGTCAAAACCTCGCGACCTCGGGAAACACGGGTTGTTCAACCGCGCCGCACCTACATTTTCAGGTTTATCGCTGGTCGCCATCACACAATGCATGGATAACCGTTGACCCTTACGGATGGGCGGCGGCGACACAAGACTCCTGGGCGCAGCATCCGAATGGCACGGCCAGTGTACCGCTATGGAAGGCAGGTCAGGCACCAACACTCGTACTTCAATAGTGTTGTTTACTAGAAATTAGTTACCCTGTAATCAATAGACCGGTTTCTCTTAGCCAATTGCACTCTGGCCGTAGGGTCCGTTCTGGGTCGGACTCTGCTGCTGATATTTTAGTTTTGAAGGCCAGCTTTCTCCAAAGGAGACCCTCAAAAGCCTAGTGTGGGAGGCAATCTTCGGCCAGTAACGGACTCCCAGCAACAAAGCAATAATATTGTATCAAGTCAAAAGCCTTATAATTATGCTTTTAGATGTCTGACCCAAGCGGGAATTGAGCATGGCAATTAAGCGGATTTGGCATGGCTGGACCACCCCAGAAAATGCCGATAAATATAGGATGCTTCTTCACGATCAGGTATTCCCTGGTATCGAAGCAAAAAATATTCCTGGCTATTTAGGAATTGAATTACTTCGTCGAGAGCACGATGATGAAGTTGAATTTATAACTATCATGACATTTGAATCGATTCAGAATGTTATCGACTTTCAGGGAGAAGATTACACGCGTTGCTATGTCCCCGACGAGGCGCAGAAAGTGCTCAAGCGCTGGGATCAAGTCTCGTCACACTATGAGACAGTAGAGTCAAGAGCCTATGGAGAATAGGACACTAAGTAGGCTCATGCAGTCGGACAAAGTTCCCGCTACGAGGTGGTGTTAGGTGCCTATATTGGGTCGAACTCGGCTGCTGGTGTATATGATTTCAATGGCAGCTTTCTCGTAAGGAGACGCTCAATTGGCTGGGCCAGGAGTCAATCTTCGGCCATAAGCGGACGCCCAGCAGCTCGTCGATAATATGTTATTAAGGTCAAAAACCTTATAATTTAGCTATTCTGCGGCACATGAATCATGAGAGCGGAAAAAATGACAACACCTTGCCGATCATGGTGGCG
>JAOTXY010000070.1 GCA_029862125.1 Gammaproteobacteria bacterium
GCAATCAGGAACAAGACGACCATGAATAACAGGATTTTCGCGGCACCGCCGATATCGACGGACCCGCTGGTGATAAAATTGAACAGGATCGCCAACAGTAATACGCCCATGATATCGTCAAGTACCGCGGCGCCGAGAATGATGCGGCCTTCCCGGCTCTGACCCCGACCGAGGTCGGACAGGGTTCGCATCGTGATACCGATGCTGGTGGCGGTCATGGTGCCCGCGATTAACAGTGACACCATCTGGTCCAGCTCGAACCAGTAATAGCTCAGGGCGAAACAGGTTACGAATGGCACTATGAATCCGGTGATTGCAACGACAACGGATTTAGTCCCGGATTTGACGAGCTTGCTGAGGTCGGTTTCGAGTCCGATCTGGAACAGTAGCAGGATGATGCCGATTTCGGCCAGCACCCAGATCAGTCCCTCGGCCTCGATCAAACCAAGCATCGATGGCCCCAGGATAATCCCGGCAACAATTTCCCCGATCACGGAAGGAATCCCGAAACGAGCCGCGACTTCACCCATGATACGCGCAGCTATCAGGATGGTAGCTACATGCAGGATGGCGGTCGAAGTATCCATGTTCTAACTATATAACATGCTGAAGTTCCAGCATTTGACGATTTCCCGGTTCCCGAGGGCGAAAGTTTGCAGGCTCATATCGGGCAACGACAAGATCATGCAGCTGTGGTTGAACACCGAACTACCCGGGTTAATAACCAGGACTTTCCCGAGCTGCTCGGCATAGACCTGGTGGGTGTGACCGACAATCAGCACATCGTAATCAAACTCGGACAGGGCCTCGGTCCACTCGATTTTTCTATCGTCTTTAACCGCGCCCTGCGGGTCGAGCAGTTTTATTCCACCGTGCTGCTCGCAGGGAGGATTGGCATGAACCACAAACAACCGCTTCTGTTCAATTTCGAGATCGAGGAACTGGGGCAGATTTTGCAGATAGGCACGAATCGACGGATCGTCTTGCGGGCGTTCTTTTTCGAGGTAGGATTGATCGTGGTTGCCGACAATGGCTTTGCAGTTTGACTCGGCCAGCATTTCAATCGTTGGCAACAGGGTATCGTAGTAACCGGCGATATCACCGGCACAGATAATTTCATCGACCTGCTCTTGGCGGAATATTTCCAGCGCTTGTGCGAGTGGTTCCGGGCTGGAATGGACGTCGCTGATCAGTCCGATTCTGGTTGTCATTTGTTCGACTCCGACAAGGTTGCCTTGTACTGGCAGGACTGGCTAGCGGATAAAACGGCGATTCTCTCTGGTTTCCCGGAGCTCTCGTTTCATCGCATGTATTTCAGCCTGTGGCTTCCACGCGTAACCACTATCTTCTAACGTCGGTGCCCAGAATAACGCGCCGGAATTTCGCCAGGGATCCAGCACCAGTCCCTGGCGGATCGAATTTCCACGGGCACTGACAACAACCGTGCTATGCTCGAGACTAAAAGTGGTTTCGTAGTTTGCGATGGCCCAATGAAAATCTAGGCTGTAAAAACGCTCCTGTTTCAGACGAGTAAGCAAGTCCGTGGTCCAGTCAACGCAAAGACCGCGCGATTTTAATCCGAGATTTACCAGCAAATTATGCATTATGGGTGAGCTCGTGATTTCATATTGCCGCGCCAGCTCATGGCTATACCTAATCGAAATACTCGCCGCACGCTGCGCTTCGCTCGCATCAATATTATCACCCAGGTTCAGGATCGCGTGATTTAAGTCCCGGATGCGTTGCTTTTCTACGATTGGCGGAAGATCAAGTTGTGGACCTGAGCTCGCGCAACCCTGCAGCAGGATGAATGCCAGGGTCAGAATGCAAACCCTAAGCCTGGAGTGATATTTGGGCATCATAAGATAATAATAGATTATCAGCAAAGCAAAGGTATCCCAATAATCGGTAATTTGTCGAGCGATTGTCGGAACATCTCTGGTACACTTTCGCCAACCTATAGTCCCATACCGATGCAATTATGAGCAGTCTGACCGAGCGTCTGAATAATAAAGAAACTCTGCTACTCGATGGAGGGGTGAGCACCGAGATTCGCAGGCGCGGCGTGGCGCTCGATAAAAATGTCTGGAGCGGGTTGACCACCAAGACAAACCCGGATGAAGTGCGCCAGGTACACGAAGATTATATCCAGGCGGGCGCTCAAATTATTACCGCGAATACTTATTCCACCGCGCGGCACGTGCTGGAATGTATCAACCTGGGTCACGAATCGAAGTTGCTCAATTTGAAGTCGGTGCAGCTGGCGCAACAGGCTCGGGACAACGTGGCGCAGCAAGATGTGTATATCGCCGGTTCGATGTCGAGTATGCCGCCGTTGACGAGTCATCGGGAAGTGGCGATTGATGGCCAGGTCGAATCCAGCTACCAGGAGCTTGCAGATGGGCTTGCCCAGGCCGGTGTCGATTTAATCATTGCTGAAATGATGCGCGATATCGAAAACGCGAGCATCGTCATCAAGGCCGCGGTGTCAACCGGGTTGCCCGTGTTTATCGGGTTTAGTGCAATGATGGCAGACAACGGTGTTGACGTACGCAGCCTGCGCTGGAAGAACACCGACGACACCACCTCCGCCCACGATTTCGGTGAAATGGTTGATACGCTGAAACCACTCGGGGGACAGGTGGCGGGGATCATGCACACCAGGGTGGAAGATATCGTCCCGGCGCTCGAAGTGCTGAAACAGCACTGGTCCGGCCCGTTGATGGCTTATGCCGAGACTGGCAAGTTGATTCTGCCTGACTGGCGTTACGAAGAAATCAGCTCACCGGATGATTATGCCAACGAAATTGCAGGCTGGATCCAGGACTACGGGGTACAGGTCGTCGGTGGTTGTTGTGGTACCGGGCCGGAGCATATTCGAGTCCTGAGACATTTACTGGATGAGCCTGGCAACTGATCTAGATCAGTAAAAACAGTTACCCGATCGCTAGAATTTGCTTCCATGTGTCGGTTACATGGAAAGCTTTGTGTTGGTATCCCCCGGGCTTGAAACCAGGTATGTATCGCGTGCTGCTTTGTTGGGGCGCGACTATCGTGGTGTCAATTTTGAACTGCTTTGCGAACAGGGCGACGAGGTTAAAGCCGGCGCCGCGGTGATGCGTGATGTACGCCGTCCTGAAATCAGGTTCAGTGCCCCGGTATCCGGGCGGATTAGCAGGATTGAGCGCGGCCCGCGGCGCAAGCTGATTTCGCTACAGATCGAAGTCGATGATTCCCAGGCTGTCGCCAAATTCGAACCTCCGGATAACAATGACGGTGTCTCGATTCGCAATTTCATGTTGGAGTCGGGTGCCTGGAGTAGCTTACGGACACGCCCGTTTGGCAATATTCCTGACCCCGCCGGAAAGCCGACGGCAGTTTTTGTCACCGCGCTCGATGCAGAGCCACTCGCCCCGGATACCCGCACGATAATCGATACTTACCTGCAGGAGTTTCGTGCCGGGGTGACCGCGCTGGCAGGCATCAACGACGCACCGCTTTATGTTTGTCATGCGCAGGATCATGCACTCGAATTTGAAGATTCGGGCAGGATTCGCTGCGTAACTTTCAATGGTGGATACTCGGCCGGGTTACCCGGGGTGCATATTAACGCGTTGTGTCCGATCGGCCTGGGTGGTGGTCAAGTCTGGCATATCGGCTACCAGGACGTGATTGCGCTGGGGCACCTGTTACTTCATGGTAAGCCGTGGTTGCAGCGGATCATTTCGCTCGGTGGCAACGCGGTCAGAAATCCACGAAGCCTGGCAGTATATCCGGGCTCGACGATCGGCGAACTGCTGGCGAATGAAGTCAATGACGGTCCCTCACAAATTCTTGCGGGGTCATCGGTTTATGGTCGACAAATAGCGCCGGGTTCGGCTTATCTCGGTGCGGGCCAACGCCAGGTTACCGTGCTCGTTGTATCGGCCAGTGATTCAGTTGACAAAACCGCAGCGACTAACAACGCCGTGATTCCCAGCGAGGCTCTCGAGAAATTAATCTTGCCCGGTATATTTCCAGTGCCGCTAATGCGTGCCCTGCAGTTGGGCGATGCCGAGCGCGCCCGCGAACTCGGTGCGCTGGAACTGGTAGAAGAGGACGTGATGCCGCTCAGTGGTGCCTGCGTCTCACACAGTGACTATGCAAGTTTACTACGCGACGTACTCGATCGACTCGAGGCTGCTCGCTGATGAATTTCCTGCTCTCGAATTCAGGTAATGGACGCCAGCGGATGCTGCAGTTGCAGCTGCTTGCATTACTTCCGGTCAGCATCGCGGCATTGGTAAATACCGGTTACCAGTATCTGGCGACACTAGCCCAGAATAGTACCTTATCGACCGATGATTTCCGCGGCCGACTGGCGCGCGGCCTCGGTGCAAGCCACGAGAGTCTCGGGTTGTTCGACATGCTTGCGGCAGGCTTCGCCCACCTGGCGCCGATTCTGGCACTGGCTCTACTGGTGGGTGGTTTCTGGGAACGGATTATTTCTGAACGACGGCAAACTCCGATGCAACCCGGTTTTATTTTAGTCGCGCTGTTATTCACACTGTTGCTGCCCGGTGCCGCCGCTTTCGGCCACGTTGTTTTCGGAATGTCTTTTGCGATGCTGGTGGGCAGGGGTATTTTCGGGGGCGATGGTAAAACCTTTCTCAATCCGGCTTTGCTCGGAATCGCCATCGTGCAGGTCAGTTTCCCGAGCGTTGCTGATCAGCACCCCCTGTGGAGCGGGCTCGCCGGTTATGCGGGTAGCGATGCGATCGCAGTTTATCACCGCGGTGGTGAAGCAGCATTGAGTGCCATCGATATCGATCTGTGGTCGGCTTTCGTCGGCAGTACATCGGGGACCATGGGAACGACTTCCATCCTTGCCGTGCTCCTCGGCGCCGCGCTGTTAATGATAGAGCGTTTGATTGCCTGGCGTTTGCTGATCGCTCAAATTCTCGGCTTGTTGGTGTTTGCAACGCTATTCAATTTACTGGGGACGGGTGCAGGTGCCAGCGCGATGCCGGCTTACTGGCATTTGCTGCTGGGAAGCTTTGCTTTCGGCGCGGTTTTCCTGGCCTGTGATCCGGTCGCGTCCGCGTGCACTAATCCCGGCAGATGGATCCAGGGTTTCCTGATTGCGGCACTGGTGGTGCTTATCCGGGTTGCCAATCCCACGCATCCCGACGCCGTCATTCCAGCCTTGCTACTTGCCTCGATACTCGCGCCATTGATTGATCACCTCGTAATCGCGTGGAATATTCGCGGGCGGGCACGCCGCCATGTCTGAAGCAATCGCAAAAGACAGCACGCCAAGGGCGCTTGCGGTTGCGCTCACGGTTGCGTTTATCTGTGGTCTGCTGGTTTCGGTTGTCGCTGTCCAATTGCGGCCGATTCACAAGGCCAATATCGAGGCAGAGCGTATTGCCCAGCTTGAACTGGTGCTGGCTGCGCTCTCGGATATCGGGCGTGCACAATCCATCGAAAATCTCGAGGCGCGTATCGTTGTACTCGCCAGTGGAGACTTCGACGATAATCTTGACCCCGCTACTTTTGATGCTGAAAAAGCAGCCGCCAGGCCCGCAACCAGCGTTGCGATTCCTGCCGATCTCGATCTCGCCGGTCTCAAGCGACGCGCGCTTTACGCACCCGTTTACCTGGTAAGAGGTAGCAACCAACAGGTAGACCTCATCATTCTGCCGGTGTCAGGACGTGGCTATCAGTCGACCTTGCGTGCCTGGCTGGTCATGGATGGTGACACGCAAACCGTGCGTGCGCTCAAGTTTTACCAGCATGGCGAAACCCCGGGTGTAGGGGCTCGGATTGAAGAGCCGGAATGGGAGGCCCAGTGGCGAGATTTGCGTGCCTTCGACGACGCCGGCGTGCTACGTATCGGGGTCAGGCTGCAGGCGGGTGGTGCCTTGAGCGACGACGCCGAGTACCAGGTCGATGGTATTTCAGGTGCAACCCGCACCACCCAGGGTGTCGACGGCATGATGCGTTTCTGGTTGGGTGAATTTGGATTCGCCAAATTTTTACAGCGTCTTCGCGAGGAGCAGTTTTGATGCAGGATAACAACTGGCGAATTCTGACCCGACCCCTGATCGATGATAATCCGTTAACGCTGCAGATTCTCGGTATCTGTTCCGCGCTGGCGGTAACGACATCGCTCGATACCGCGTTGTTAATGAGCCTGGTGGTGGTTTGCGTGCTCGCGTTCGGCAGCGGCTCGGTGAGCCTGATTCGCAATCACATCCCACACTCGGTGCGAATCATCGTGCAGATCACGATTATCGCGACCCTCGTTATCGTGGTGGACCAGGTGCTTCAGGCCTACGCCTTCGAACTGAGCAAACGTCTGTCCGTATTCGTCGGCCTGATCATTACCAATTGCATTGTGCTCGGTCGAGCCGAGAGCTTTGCAATGCACAACGGTTTCGTTGCCAGCACGCTTGATGGAATCGGCAACGGGCTGGGTTATTCCCTTATCCTGGTTATCGTCGGCGCGATCCGCGAATTTTTCGGCAAGGGCAGCCTGCTTAATGTGCAAATCCTGATCCCGACCAGTCAGGGTGGATCCTTCGAGCCGCTGCACCTGATGTTATTGCCACCAAGCGCATTTTTTATCATCGGTGGCATTATCTGGTTTATTCGCCGCAAGCGTCCGCAGCAGGTCGAGAAAGCGGAATTCACGCTGCGCACTCGTGAACAGGAGCCGAAATGAACGCATTTTTCGAACTGTTCCTGCGTTCGGTTTTTCTCGACAATCTGGCGCTGTCGTTTTTTCTCGGCATGTGTACCTTCCTGGCGGTATCCAAGCGCGTCGATACCGCGTTCGGCGTCGGGCTCGCGATGATGGTGGTGCAAACTGTCACGGTGCCGGTCAACAATTTAATCTATACCTGGTTGCTGGCTCCCGGGGCCCTGGCCTGGGCCGGTCTCGGCGAGGTCGATCTTTCGTTTCTGCGCCTGATCGCATTTATCGGTGTTATTGCGGCGATGGTACAGGTGCTCGAAATGACGCTCGAGTTCCACGTACCCAAACTGCATCGGGCGATGGGGATTTTCCTGCCATTGATCACCGTCAACTGCGCGATTCTCGGCGGCAGTCTGTTCATGGTCGAACGCAGTTACAGTTTTGCCGAAAGCGTGGTCTTCGGTTTTGGATCGGGATTCGGTTGGGCGTTGGCAATCGTGATTTTTGCCGCGATTCGAGAACGACTCAAGTATGCCGATATTCCCGAAGGGCTGCAGGGCCTCGGGATTAACTTCATCATCGCCGGCATCATGTCGCTCGGTTTCATGGCATTTGCAGGGATGGGTTGATGCTGGAAGCGACGCTCGGAGTACTTTTCTTTTCAGGCATTGTCTTGCTGCTGACGCTGTTTGTGCTGGCGGCGCGACGAGTGCTGGTGCCGCATGGCGAGTGTGAAATCGAGATCAATGCCCGAAAGAGAGTCAAGGCGCAAATTGGCCAGCGCCTGCTCGCCGTTTGCCAGCAGGCAGGAATTCACATCCCCAGCGCCTGCGCCGGCGCCGGCACCTGTGGATTGTGCAAGGCCCGGGTGGTTAGCGGTGGGGGAGAAGCAGGCCCACAGGAACTCGCGCACCTGAGTCAGCGCGAGGCCCACAGGGGAACCCGACTTGCCTGCCAGGTGGCGGTTCTGGGAGAGATGTCAATTGAAGTGGATGATGCTTACTTCGACGTTAAAACCTGGCAGTGCAAGGTTGAACATGTACGCAATGTCAGTACATTGATTCGGGAGATCGTACTGCGACTGCCCGACGGCGAGCCAATGGAATTTCGCGCTGGCGGTTTTGTTGAACTGACCAGTCCCGCGTACCGGGTTGCCTTCAGCGAGCTCGAGATTGAGCCCGAATATCGTGACGTCTGGGACAGGATGAACCTGTGGAAGCTGACGGCCGGCAGCGATGTCGAGGTCACGCGTGCCTACTCAATGGCAAATCATCCCGCCGAAAAGGGAGTCATTATCCTCAACATACGCCTTGCCTTGCCGCCACCAGGACATCCCGGGGCCCCGCCCGGCGTGGTTTCGAGCTGGCTGTTTTCGTTGAAACCGGGCGACCCGGTTGCGGTCCGTGGTCCGTATGGTAATTTCGCGGTAGAACCCTCCGAGCGAGAACTCGTTTATATTGGCGGAGGTGCCGGTATGGCACCATTGCGGGCACAGATTCTTGATTTGCTCGAAACCCATCAATCGAAGCGAAAAATCAGTTACTGGTACGGTGCGCGTTCGCTTCGGGAATTGTACTACGAGGATATATTCGACAAATTACAAAGCGAGCACGATAATTTTGAATGGCATCCGGCGTTGTCCGAAGCGGAAAAAAGCGATGCCTGGGAAGGTTTTACCGGTTTCATTCACCAGGTTGCTTATGATAACTACCTGGCACAACATCCGGCCCCCGAAAGCTGCGAGTATTATCTCTGTGGTCCGCCGTTGATGGTACAGTCGGTACTCGCGATGCTCGATGAACTCGGGGTTTCCATGGAGAATATTCACTATGATGATTTCGGCAGTTAAGCAATACGGGAGATTCGGGTTATGACGACAATACTGATTGCAATTCCACTATTCGTACTGGCGGTTGTCGGCCTGGGACTGGGTTTCGTGCTCAGACAAAAACCACTTTGCGGAAGTTGTGGCAACTGCAGCGAATGCATAATTCGCAGGGCCAGATCATGAGCACCAGTATCGAAAAATATATGGCTACCGAACTCGTTAGCTTCGCGCCCGATGACGATATTATCCATGCCATGCGTGTTTTACTGGATAAGCATTTATCGGGTGCGCCGGTGCTTGATCAGGGTGGGCAGATGGTCGGTATTCTGTCGCAAAAGGATTGTCTCGCGATCGTTTACCAGGCCGCTTATCACCAGGACTGGGGCGGTCAGGTCGAGCAGTATATGAGCCGTGAAGTGGAACATATCGACGTCGATAGTACTATCTACGACGCGGCCGAAAAATTCCTCCATTCGAGCTTTCGTCGTTTCCCGGTTTTGCGTGATGGCCAGCTTGTCGGCCAGATCAGCCGGCACGACATCATGCGAGCACTGGACGAAAACTACCTGCGTGATGCACGCTAATTGCTCAGGTTAAAGCCGCGTATACGCTGTCGCGAAAATCCTTGCGGCCGGCGTGATAGAGCGAAGGGATGTATTGCTGCATCAAAATCGCAACCAGTGACTTTTCCGGATCGACCCAGCAGTAGGTGTCCGCGAGGCCTCCCCAGCCAAAATCACCGCGCGAGCCTGCAGCGCCCGTATTCGCCGGGTCCATGTTGATGCTGTAACCGAGGCCGAACCCGTAGCCACTGAAGGGTCCGGGTGCGACGCCGTTGAAGCTGAGTGGCAGCAGATTTTCAGAGACCTGGTTGCTGGTCATCAACGCCACCGTCTCAGGTGTAATTATGCGCTTTCCTTCCAATTCTCCACGATTCAACATCATCTGCGCAAATCGACGGTAGTCATTTGCCGTCGACACCAGGCCCGCACCCCCGGAGTGCAGCCTGACCGGGACACCGGAGATTTCCGAGATGAAGGGAGAACGGTCGATGGTTTCGATCTGTGCCAGCGGATCATCATCGGTATAACCATACAGGGTGGCAAAACGATCGATCTTGTCAGCGCTCACTTCAAAGGCGGTATCGACCATTCCGAGCGGATCGAAGATGGTTTGCTGCAGGTAGTCGGCAAATGGCATGCCGCTGATCAGTTCAACCAGGTAGCCGCATATATCGGTGGCGATACTGTAACGCCACAGGGTTCCGGGTTGCGCAAACAACGGCAACTCAAGCACCGTTTGCATGATTTGCTCCAGCGTCTGTTGCTGGATACGCTGGCGCCAGATTTCGGCGTAGAGCTTGTCGACCGGATATGTTTCTGGCTCAAAGCCATAGCTGAATCCTGCGGTATGGGTTAGCAATTGACGAATCGTAACGTCGGAATCAGGCCTGCCCTGCTGATAGACCTCGAGCTTTCCGAGCGCCGGAATCCAGTGTTTCGCGGAATCCTCGAGCTGAAAATGTCCCTGCTCAAACAGCGTCATCAGGGCCACGCTGGTGATCGGTTTGGTCATCGAGTAAATACGAAAAATCGTGTTCTCGCGAATTGGTGTAGCGCTTGCTATATCGGCATAGCCGCGACAGGATAGTTGCGCGGTGCTGCCATCACGACTGACCAGGGTCAACATGCCTGCCGATTTACCCTCGGCAACATAGTTTTCCATTATTTGTTCGATTCGTCGCAGCCCGACCCCGCTGAATCCCGGGTGGCGACTTTTGCATTTTGTCATCTTGCGAGCCTGCTCAGAGCGACATCGATCGCGTTCAGCGTGACATCTGCATCAGAGCGTGAGAAAGGTAATGGCGGCCGCAATTTCAATACCTGGCCATAGCGACCCGAGGTGCCGGTAATCACGCCCTGCTCAACGATCAGGCTTCCCAGGTGACGCATTTGCGCTTCGGACATCGGCTTCCGGGTGGCTGGATCGGTGACCATATCGAGCCCCCAGAAAAGGCCGCGACCCTGCACATCTCCGATACAGGCATGGTTTTCGGCGAGTTCGCGCAAGCCTGATTCCAGGTAGGCACCGGTGGATGCGGCGTTTTGCAGCAAGCCCTCGTCTTCGATCACCTCGATGACCGCTTTACCCACCGCGGCAGAGACCGGGTTGCCGCCAAAGGTATTGAAATAATGGTAAGTCTGCGAATAATCGTCGGCAATTTCACGTGTGGTCGCCATCAGTGCCAGCGGATGACCCGCGCCCATGGGTTTGCCGCAGGTCAGGATATCGGGTTTGAGTCTATAAATATTACTGGTCCACCAGTCCAGGCCGCTGCGACAGTATCCTGATTGAACCTCGTCCGCGATAACAATGCCGCCGCGTTTGCGGACCTCGGTGCAAAGTCCAAGTACGTAATCATCCGGTGCCACCAGCGGGCCGTTGGAATCCCATACCATGTCGATCATCACCGCGGCCGGCTTATGTCCGCGTTGCTCGAGTTTGTCGAGTTCCTGGCAGGCCAGTGCCAGGTATTTTTTCCCGGCCTCTGGATCATCGCGATGGTAAGGACCACGATACAAATTGGGAGGTTCGATCACCGCCAGCCAGTCGGGTCGGTCTCGCGGCGGGTAACTGTCGGTAGAAAGGTGGCGCGTCAGTTCGGAGACACCGTGATAAGAAGCTTCGGTTACGACCATGCCCTGGTTACTCGTTACATGACGTGCGATTTGTGTCGCCAGGTCGTTAGCCTCGCTTCCGGTGCAGGTAAATATGCAGGTGTCGATATCACCGGGCAGCCTTTCGACCAGCATCTCGCCGAGCTCGATTATGCCCGCGTGCAGGTAACGCGTGTGGGTGTTGAGCCTTGCGGCCTGTTTACAAAGCGCTTCGACTACCCGCGGGTGACAGTGACCGACCGAGACGACGTTGTTATAACAGTCGACATATTGCCTGTCATTAACATCCCAAAGCGAAGTCCCCGCACCCCGCACCAGGTGCAGGGGTTCATCGTAGAAATTTTGATAAGTGGGGCCGAGAGCGGCCTTGCGTCTCGCCAGCAGGTTCTGCTCATTCATGTGCAATATCAAACCTGTCGTGTCAGTCGATCTCAATCAGGGTATCACCGCCAAGCACCGGCTTGCTCAATTGGATACGCATGCCTTCAGCGGCACAGACGCTCCGCGCTGGCGCTCGATTAGACTTGAGATACTTCTCGTTTTCTATCTGCACTTCGTCAAGCTCGGCATCGCTGCGATCGGGGTCGTGATGAAACATGACCAGCGTGCCGACCTCGGCGTCGCTAGCGAGTTGGCGCACCTGTGAAATCAGTGAATGCCCCCAACCATGCTTGTGCGGCAAGTCGTCCTCGGTGTATTGCGCATCGTGGATTAATACATCGACCCCATGCAGGTAATTAACCCATTCATCGTAGTTGGTGCTGAGGGCATAGGGTGGGTCGAGCTCATTGTCGGTAACGTAGGCGCAGGTTGCGCCATTTTCCTCTATCTTGTAGGCGACCCCGCCACCGGGATGATTCAGTGCCTGCTTGACTACCTTGATGCCTTCGCGTTCGTATAGCTCACTCTCGATGCCCTTGAATTTCGGGATATGAATGGAAGGCAGATCCTCGACCTTAACCGGGAAATGGGTGCCGTCCATTTGCTTAAGCAGTGTGCTCAGCAACTTGCGACCGGACTCCACGTGGACATAAACGTTGATGATGCGGTCGGGCTGATAAATCGGTTCGAAAAACGGATAGCCCTGGACGTGATCCCAGTGACTGTGTGATAACAGGATATTGGCGGGGGTTGATTTTTTTGCGAGCTTTTGTCCGAGCAGGCGGATACCGGTCCCGGCATCCAGGATCAGGTCGTTGCCGCTTTCGAGTTCGATATGGACGCAGGAGGTATTGCCGCCATACTTGACTGTTTGTGGTCCGGGAGTCGCGGTTGAGCCGCGCACCCCGTAAAAGGAGATGATCACTTTATGCCCCTGCTAAAAGGATTTTTCCACATTTTCGGATTTGCCAACGTCGATGAACTCTGCTTCTTCGTCAGGATTGACCAGCATCAATCCGAGCAACATAACAATCACCGATAGCCATACCCAGATGCTGTGTTGTTCGGAGAATATCATGATACCCCAGATTACTCCCGAAATCGTCACCGCGTAAGCGCATTGGCTTGCAAACACCGGGCCCGAGGTCTTGATCGAGTAAAAGAACATCGCGTAAGCAAATCCACTGCCAATTGAAATGCCGGCTATGGCCAGCCCTGCATCGCTGGCAAGCCAGGTCCAGGATTCATCAACACCGAGGTAAATCGCTAGCGGAAACTGAATCAATGCAGCGACGAGATTGGAGCTGAACAACATTTCGCGCACATCGGTGTGCGGGGCAATCCCCTTGCTGATGTAAACGTTTTCGACTGAATAGAGCACAGCGCAGAGAAGAACCAGCAGAATCCAGAAGCTGGCGTCATTGCTGCTCAGACCCTGGTCGGGAATCACCAGTAGCAGGATGGCGATCATCCCGAGCACAATACCGGACAGGCGTCTTGCAACAACAGATTCGAAACGCAGCACCAACATCATCGCGTAGGTGAACAAGGGCACCGTCGATACCGTAATCGACAAGATTCCTGCCGAGAGATGAGGGGCGGCATTATAGTAAAGCAGGTTTGGGACCGTGATCCCGATCAGGGCCAGCACCACGTAATGGCGCAGGTTTTCAAAGTTGAAAAGCGTAATTCTCGAAACCAGGCAAACCACCCCGAAGAACGCAGCGGTTAACACGACTTGCCAGGCGGAAAGACCGAGCGGGTGGGCACCCTGGGCGGTCGCAATCAGCGTCAGTGAAAAAACTAGGCCCCAGATCGTGCCGGCCGCTAGGATCAGGAAATAAGGAAAGAGTCGATGTTCGGTCATGTTCCTGATCAGTGATAGCGTGGCCCCGGAAGCGCAGATTATAGGTGTCAAAACGCTATGCCGACATGGTTTTCTTTTTTCTGGTAAAGCTCAATTTTAGCCTTATTATGAAAAAAGCCTTGCAGATAATTGCGCTTCACGGCACATTCCGTATTCGGTAGATTTACTAGTTCATTCAGGAACGCTTTATGAAGGATCACCTCAAATTTTATATCGACGGCGCATGGGTAGACCCGATCACACCGGCAACCATCGACGTGATCAATCCAGCGACTGAAAAGGCCTTCATCAAGATCAGCGCCGGCAGTCCCGACGATATCGATCGTGCCGTGGTCGCAGCGCGCAAGGCTTTTAACGACTATTCACAATGGAGCGTCCAGCAACGGCTCGAACTGTTAGAGAAAGTCCGCGTTGTTTATAAAGATTATTTTGACGATATCGCGCAGGCGATTTCTGATGAAATGGGCGCTCCCGTGGATTTGGCCAGGGGGTCGCAGGCCAAGCTCGGGGCGGGACATATAAAAAGTGCAATCAAGGCACTGCTGAATTTCCCTTTCGAGAGCGCTGAAGACGATATGATCCTGCGTTACGAGCCGATCGGTGTCTGTGGCATGATCACGCCGTGGAACTGGCCAATGAACCAGGTTGCAGCCAAGGTAATTCCAGCCCTGGCAGCGGGTTGTACCATGATACTCAAACCCAGCGAGGAGTCGCCGCTCGATGCGATGATATTTGCCGAGGCATTGCACGCGGCGGGCGTGCCCGCGGGTGTATTTAACCTGGTGAACGGTTACGGCCCGGTGGTGGGGGAGGCGATGTCGCAACACCCGGGCATCGATATGATGTCATTCACCGGTTCAACCCGTGGCGGCATAGCGGTTGCCAAGGGAGCAGCCGATACTGTCAAGCGCGTCAGCCAGGAGCTGGGCGGCAAGTCCGCTAACGTTATTCTGAAGGATATGGATGTTGCCAGGGCGGTTACCGATGGCGTGCATTACATGATGAACAACAGTGGTCAATCCTGCAATGCGCCAAGCCGTATGCTGGTGCCAAACGCGGATATGGGTGTCGCCATCGAGGCAGCAAGAGAGGCCGCGGAAAGCATCGGTGTCGATGATCCCGCGAAGCATGGTGACCATATCGGTCCGGTGGTCAATCAAACCCAGTTCGAAAAAATTCAGGGCCTGATTCAGCAGGGGATCGATGAAGGTGCAACCCTGGTCACCGGCGGCACCGGGCGACCGGAACATTTACCGACGGGTTACTATGTCAAGCCGACCGTATTTGCCAATGTCGACAACGACATGACGATTGCGCGCGAAGAAATTTTTGGTCCGGTGCTTGCGATCATCGGCTACGACACCGAGGACGAGGCGGTGGAAATTGCCAACGACACGGATTACGGGCTGGCGGCTTATGTTTGCTCGACCGAAACGGAACGCGCCAAGATGGTCGCCCGGCGTCTGCGCGCGGGACAGGTTGCAATCAACTATGTCGGTGGCACCAGCGATACACCATTTGGCGGTTACAAGCAGTCGGGGAACGGTCGTGAAAAAGGTAAATGGGGCCTGATGGAGTTTCTCGAGTTGAAGGCCATTACCGGGGCCCGGACGGTACCGACTTCCGTTTAAATTCTGATGAGCTTAGCCTCCGCCCATTTTGATTTCAGCCAGCAGCGTATTTTGGTTACCGGCGGTACCTCGGGTATTGGCGAGGCCTGCGCAATTGCTTTTGTCGAGGCGGGAGCCAGGGTTGTAATTTCCGGGCGCAATCATGATCGAGCCTCGGCCATCATGAAGCGTTGCAAAGGCGCTGCCGGCAGCATTGCATTTGTTGCGGGCGACATTTCCAAGCGTAAGGGCTGCAACCTGATCGTGGCCGAGGCAGCCGGCATTCACGGCGGTCTCGATGTCGTCGTCAATAGTGCCGGGGTTATCTATCACGCGACCGCCGAAGAAACCACCGATGAGCAGTGGCAGCAAACGATGAAGGTCAACCTCAACGGCGTGTTTTATGTTTGTCGAGCCGCGATACCGCACTTAAGGTCCAGCAAGGGCACCATTATCAATATTGCCTCGGATGCCGCACTATCCGGCAGCCATCATCTCACTGCCTACTGTGCCAGCAAGGGAGCCGTGCTGCAGATGACCCGAGCGATGGCGCTTGATTACGCGCCCGAGGGTATCCGTATCGTGCCGATTTGCCCGGGCGACGTTGATACCCCGATGCTGCGTGGTGAATTTCGCGAGCGCGGCATGGAGGCTGATATCGGGCTCAGGGAATCTGCCGAAGCAGTGCCGTTGAACCGGGTTTGCAGTGCACAGGAGGTAGCTGACATGGTGCTGTTCGCCTGCAGTGATTCGGCGCGCTTCATCACCGGGTATCCGCTGGTACTCGATGGTGGTAACCGGGCCTGAGGCGTCTGATCATTTAAACTGGAGCTTTAACCATGAGAATTATTGTGATTGGCGCCAATGGCGCAGTAGGAAAAGCCGCGGTCGATGCACTCGCATCGCGGCACGAAATCATCACGGTCGGTCGTAGCAGCGGTGATATTCAGGCAAACATCGAGGACGTCAATGGCATTCGTGCGATGTACCAGCAGGCAGGCAAAGTTGATGCGGTGGTGAGCGCAGTTGGACACGGCCATTTCGGTGCGGTTCACGAAATGACCAGCGAACAGTTCATGAGAGGCATCAACCACAAGGTTTTGCCCCAGGTCAACCTGGTGCTGGAAGGTTTCGACTACCTGAATGATGGTGGTTCCTTCACCTTGACCAGCGGCGTGTTAAATCGAGATCCGATTCCGGGAGGTTCCTGTGCGGCCGCGGCCAATGGCGCGCTGGATGGTTTTGTTCTCGGCGCAGCGGTCGACATGCCACGCGGTATTCGCATCAACGCGGTAAGTCCGGAAGTGCTCGAGGTATCGCGAGAAAAATACGACGGTTTTTTCCACGGTCATGTGCACGTATCGAACGAGGCGGTAGGTCTCGCTTACAGCAAAGCTGTTGAGGGTTGCCTGACCGGCCAGGTGTTCATCGTCGATTGATGCGGAACGACATTTAACAGCTCTGATCAAATTCAGGCCTGATCAGCCCCATCCGATGAGCGGTCTATTTCCAGAAAGTTAGCCAGTAACGCGTTAAACAGTTGTGGCTTTTCCAGGTGCACCGCGTGTGAGCATCCTGGAACGACGGCTAGCTGGGCATTTGTAATTTCTCTCCAGAGTTGTTCCGGTTGACTCCATTGATAGGCCCGGTCGCCATCACCCCACAGAACCAGCGTCGGCGTTGCGATATCGGGAAGCGATGATATTCCGGACCAGGCTTCCATTGCGGCAAGGCCAGCCAGGGCTGCCTGAAGTGACGCCATCATGGCCAGCTCTGCACAAATACGATATTGATGCGCATTTTCTCCGTGCAGAAACCAGGTGGCGGCGATGCGGCGACCGGTTGTCTCGACGCCTTCCTCGGTCAGTCTGCACCTTGATTCGTCAATCGTTTCAAATCGTCCGGGCATCAGTCCGACAGGCCCGGTACCATATAAAACCAAATGGTCTACCCGTTCGGGCGCCAGTGTCACCATTTCCTGTACAATCATTCCACCCATCGAGTGGCCTACCAGGTGGAAGTTACTTATCCCGAGCCGGTCGAGTTCATTAAGAGCATAAGTCGCGAAACCCCTGATCGTTTGCGGCGCTTCCATTTCATTGTTTAGACCGAAACCCGGAAGATCCAGAGTGATTACGTTGAAATGTCGCGAAAACACATCCGCTTGATTAGCCCATTGGGGGCTGCCACCGAGGTATCCATGAACAAACACGAGCGCTTTCATACAGGGGCCTGACTCACCGGCTTTTTAGTGGCTAAACGCGTCATGCGAGTGTGCCTACTTGCGTTCACCCTGCACGATTCGATCGAGAATCATGGCGCAAAACAGAATCGCAAAACCGGCTAGAATGCCCTGGCCGACATTGGCGTACTGCAGCGCTTCGAGTACATCTTCTCCGAGGCCCTTGGCGCCAATCAGTGACGCAACGACGACCATCGCCAGGCTTAGCATGATGGTCTGATTGATGCCGGCGCGAATGGATGGTTCTAA
>JAOTXY010000013.1 GCA_029862125.1 Gammaproteobacteria bacterium
GCAGCTGACTGCTTCCTGACTGGCTGTATTCTAAGATACTTCATTGAAGGAGCACTAATTTCTGACGGGCGAACCCGCATCCAGCATGCTGTTAATGCGTTCGCGCGTAGCAGCGGTGGCAACCAGGGCCAGAAATGAACGCCGTTCGGCGTCGTAGAAATCCTGCTCCTTCCAAACTGCGCCCGGTTCGATATCGCCACCAGTCACGATTCTGGCCATTTCACTGCCGACATTGACGTCATGTGGCATGAATAATCCCTTGTCACGAGAATCTTCCAGCCATTTGACCATTTCTTCGAACAAGGGTCTACCCGGCATGGAAAGGGTGGGACGTTCGAAAGGTACCTGGCCGGACGCATCCTCGATCGCCTTGATCGCTTCGCCAAGGATACGATCGCGATTGATGACGAAGCGATCGTGCGATCGCAGCATTGCCTGTCGCTTGGCTATTATTGGCGAAGTCGCAGTTTTACCGTAACCGAGATTCATGAACGCCTTCCAGCAGGCGGCAGAAATATCATCGCCACATTGCAATAATTCGATCCATCGATACAGGGTTTCCTTGCAGCCGCCGCCACCCGGAACGACGCCGACCAGCGATTCAACCAGGCCGGTGACAGAATTAGCGTGGCAGATAACCTGCCTGGCATGTAACACGACTTCGAATCCGCCACCGATGGATAAGCCTACCGGTGCGGCGACAACCGGAAACGAGGCCGTCTGCATGCGATGCACGGTGTTCTGAAAATCCTGCAGGAATTTATCGAGACCGTCCATGTCTTCCTGCAAAAAGAAATTCCGCACTGCCTGCAGGTTGACCCCGCAGGAAAAATGCTGTGCGTCGTTGTGCACGATCAGGCCGCGCAGGCCTTCGGCCTCGACCTGGTTCAGCGCATCATCGAGAATCGACATCGAATCGGCGTCCAGCGCATTTGCCTTGCTGTGAAATTCAACCAGCGCAATACCGTCGAGATCAAACCAGCTGGCGACAGCGCAACTGTTGCGCGGTTGCAGCGTCTGGCGTTTTTCATTGAAGCGGATTACCCCGGTCGGACGTTCAATTGCCTGCCAGGTATCGCCATGTCGGCGTGCCTGCAGCTCATTGTTTTCGACTCGATAAAAGCTCGAACCCGCCGCTTCTGCGAGAAATTCGGGTACCGCTAACTGGTCTGCCTCGAGTTTTGCGATAAACGCATCAGCTCCAATTTCGTCGATCAACTCAAATGGGCCCTTGATCCAGTTATAGCCGAGCTTCATCGCGTCATCGATGCCAACCGGGTCGTCTCCGACCTCGGGAATCAGTGACGCGGCATAACTCAAAGTGCGTGACAGTACCCGCCACGCAAATTGACCGTACAGGTTGTCGTCATCCAGCAGGTGTTTGACTCCCTGGCGCTCCGCCTTATCGGCGATTGGCAGGTTCAGACGCGGCGCATCGTGGTACTCGCTGGATTCAAGATTCAGAACTTCGCGCCCGGATTCTGCATCGCGATAAAATCCCTGGCCCTGCTTGTTGCCGGTTTGTCCATTGGCGATCATTTGCGTCATCAGCGGAATCCGGGCAGCCTCGGCATGGAAGGGATCCGATTCGGGCAGGATATTGACCAGGCTTTGCACCACGTCCGACATTAAATCGATGCCGATCAAATCGTAGAGCCCGAACACGCCGGTCTTCGGAATTCCCATCGGACGGCCGAAAATTGCGTCGGCTTCGAGAGGATTCAAACCGAGCTCGAATGCGGCCTGTAACGCGCACTGGATTGCGAATACGCCGACCCGGTTGCCGAGAAATCCAGGCGTGTCGAGACAGCGTACTACGCCTTTGCCGAGCTGTTGTTCGCAAAAATCAGCCAGCAGCTCGATCACCGCGTCGTCGGTATCTTCGCCTCGCACCAGTTCCAGTAGGCGCATGAAACGTACCGGGTTGAAAAAGTGCGTGATCGCAAAACGCTGCCGAAACGGCCCGGGCATGTCCTCGACCAGCAGGCGGATCGGAATGGTCGAAGTGTTCGAAGTGATGATTGCATTAGCGTGACAAACGGGATCGAGACGTTGATAAAGGTCCTTCTTGATATCGAGACGTTCAACCACGGCCTCGGCGACCCAGTCGCAATCTGCGAGTTGATCGAAATCATCACGGGTGTTACCGAGGTGAATAAAAGATTCGGCTTCCTTGCTGATTAGTCCCGGCTGATTCGGATCACGCAAACGCTCGAGGCCACGTTCTGCCAGCGCATTGGGATTGTCATCGCCGGGTAAGTCCAGCAACCAGACTTCGATACCAGCGTTGGCAACCTGGCCGGCAATACCGGAACCCATGGTGCCGGCGCCGATGACGGCGACTTTATTAATACTCATCAAACTCCCCTAGGCTGCTTCTTCGAGCGAGCTAATCAATTCACGTAATTTTTGTAATGTCTGCCGCGGTGCCTCGATCGGTAGCATGTGACCATAGCGTTCAATGATCGTAACCCTGGCATTGAGTTCTTCGGCAAACGCCATGCCGGCCTTGATCGGGGTGAGCCGGTCCTTGCGGGCCAGGATCAATTGAGATGGCACCTCGATGGATTTGGCGACCGCGCTACCGTTTTCATAGTTTGCGCAGGCAACCAGGTCTTCGTAGAGCGGGTTACGCGCCATGATCTGGCGCCCGATCGCAATCGGTTGCATGCCCGGTACCGCGCTAATGCCGTATTGTGCATCGGGTCCAAAGCCCCACATTAACAGCATTTCCGCCGCGTCCCCGGCACTGTTTTTAGCCGCGTCGATCAACGCCGGGTTGACCGGAATTGCACCCGCTGTGCCTACACCCGTGATTGACTTCAATAATTCGGGAGCCTGTCGCGCCAGCTCAAGTACGTCAAGAAAACCCTGTGAATGTCCAACCGCATGTACCCTGGAGACGTTTGCGGCGCGGATAAAATCGGCCAGCCACGCGCCCATTTCCTCGATGCTTTCGAGTGGTTCGCCGGCGGAAAGACTGTGTCCGGGAAGGTCGGGTGCTAATACCGAGTAGCCGTTGTAAGCAAACCACCTGGTTTGCAGGGCCCAGCTCCGATGGTCGAGCCCGCTACCGTGCACGAACATGACACACGGCAGGCTGTTATCGAACTCCTTGCCGCCGGTAGCGGCGTAGGTTTTTTGACCGCGTACCTCGACATACATCAGGATTCTCCCGCGGCGCGCTCTGCCGCCTTGAAACCTTTGGCGAAATCGGCCTTGATATCGGCAATATCTTCGATACCAACCGAAACCCGGATCATGTCTTCGCTGATTCCCGCGGCTTTCATATCTTCAACGGTGAGACGCGAATGCGTGGTGCTGCCCGGATGTAACACCAGCGTGCGCGAGTCGCCGACATTCGCCAGGTTCGACGCCAGTTGCAGCGAGTCGATAAACGCTGCTCCGCCGGCACGGCCACCGACGACGCCGAAACACAGCATCGAGCCGGCGCCGTCTGGGAAAAGGCCTTCAGCGAGCGCGTGACTCGGATTCGATTCCATATCGGGGTAGTTGGTCCAGGTTACCGCTTGCTGTTGTTGTAACCATTCGAGCAGTGCCTTGGCATTGGCAACATGTTGTTTCATCCGCAGGCTGAGTGTTTCGATACCCTGCAGGATCAGGAAAGCATTGTGCGGGCTCATCGCGGCACCTACATCACGCATCGACTCGGCGCGCATCTTCATCGCCAGCGCCGAGGGTCCGAATTCCTCCCAGAACTTGATGCCGTGAAAAGGTGCATAGGGCTCGGTTAATTCAGGGAAGCGGCCGCTTTGCTCCCAGTCGAAGCGGCCACCGTCGACGATGGCTCCACCGATAGCGACACCATGGCCGCCCATCCACTTGGTAACCGAATGCACGACAATATCGGCGCCGTGGTCGATTGGACGACACAGGCTCGGGGTGGCGAAAGTCGCGTCGACAACCAGCGGTATGCCGTTCTCATGTGCAATCTCGCTGATGCCGGGGATATTGGCAATCTCGAGCCCCGGGTTACCGATCGATTCACAGAACACCATCTTGGTATTGGGCTGGATTGCATCTCGCAGCGCCTGTTCGTCGTTTATCGGGATAAAGGTACATTCGATGCCGAGGCGCTTGATGGTGTGCTTGAGCAGGGTCGCGGTCGAGCCGTAGATCTGGGTCGCCGAAATCATGTGATCGCCGGCCGAGCACAGCGTGATAAAAACCGTAAACAGCGCGCTCATGCCGGACGCGGTGCAAATCGTGCCACTGCCGCCTTCGAGCGCGGCGATACGCTGCTCGAGTACCGCAACCGTTGGGTTGGTAATGCGGCTGTAGATGTGGCCGCCCTGTTCGACGTTAAACAGTGACGAACCATCGCTGACACTCTCGAACACGTATGACGTGGTCTGGTACACCGGTACCGCGCGCGAACCGTGGTCACTTTCAGGCACGTAGCCGGTGTGCAGTGCCACGGTGTCCGGCTTGAGGTACGAAGATCGGCTCATGGTGCTCTCCTCAGTTTTATATTATGGCGTCAAAATCGAATGGCAGATCGACAACCCGGGCGGTTACACCCTCGACGGTTAATGTATCACGCTCACCCAGGTAGTCGCGTTTCATCATCACCATCGCCAGGTGTTTCTTGTACCGCGGTGACCAGACATGCGACCTGATTTCACCAACGATTCGATTATCCACTTCAATTCTGAAATCTTCAAAAACCATGTCCTTGCTAAAAACCAGTCCAACCAATTGGTGTTCATGTTTACCGGCGATTGCGCGCAAGGCAGGCAGGCTAATCGATTCGATATCCGCGTCGATATCAATAAAGGCGTCGAGTCCGCATTCGAATGGATTGTGGGCATCGGTCATGTCGTTACCGTAGGAAAGCAGTCCGCTTTCGACGCGTTCGATCAGGTTGGGTCCCCCGGGCTTTACGTGGAGGTCTTCGCCGAGGCGAAACAATTCATCCCACAACGGTTCGGCCAGGCTGGCATCGTTCAGATAAATTTCGAATCCACCTTTCTTGCTGAAGCCCGAACGTGCGACCATCATCTTTTTACCTTGAAACTCCAGCATCTTGGAACGGAAGAAGCGGATTCCGGGTACTTCGTCACCAAACAATCGCGTCACCAGTTCTTCGGCCTTGGGGCCCTGCACCGCGAGCGGCCAGACGTCCGGTTCGCTAACCTGAACATCGAGGCCGAATCCGGTCACGAGCCCCTTGACCCAGAGTTTGACATCACTGTCAGAAATCGAAATCCACCAGTCTCCCTGGGCGAATTTTATGATGATCGGGTCATTAATCAGGTTGCCTCTTTCCCCGCAAAGCGGCGCGTACAGGCCCTGTCCGATGACTGCCTTGCGGATGTCGCGCGGGGTCATCAATTGCATCAGGCGTTCGCTGTCCGGACCCTTGATTTCGACCTGTCGCTGACAGGACACGTCCCATACCTGCACATGTTCACATAAGTGCCAATAGTCCTCTTCGAAGCCTCCGAACGCAGTGGGCAGCAACATGTGATTGTAAACCGTGTAGGCCGTAACCCCGGCCGCCTCCACCCGATTGGTAAAGGGGGTAGGGCGGGTACGATGGGAAATGCTCAGATACTTGTTATTCAACCTTATGATCTCTTCATTTAGGTTAGTGAGAAAGCGGCCTGAACCGGTCTAGCTACGCGCCGCAATCCTAGTCTTTTTTGATTTGTCTGACAAATGAGAAATTACCTGCTAACTACCAGTTTTTGCCAGATCACGACTTATTCCTGGTAAAGCGGGGTATTGGCTTCATTTTCGGCCACGCGCGGGCCATAGTGCAGAATGCTCGACTCCTTGTTACCGATTAAACCAGGCCGGGTGGAATAGCCCAGAATGGCCTGGATTCGCTGCCGGGAACCTTCAACTTCAGTAACCCGATGCAGTGAATAATGACCGCGAAACAGTGAAAGCGTGCCTGCCCGCAAGTGGTTCTGGCGCACCCGATTACTATTTCCATCCAGGACCGCCTGTACTGCGCCGAAGTTTTCATCTTCCTCGGAGCGAATCGCCGGGGCATATTCGAATATTCCCCCGGCTTCGGGTTCCTGTAACAACAATGTGGTCACCATGGTGCCGCTATCGAAATGCCATTGCTGGCAGCCGCCCTGGTTCATAATTGAAATATTAAGCGACTGGTATGGATCCTGGTTCCGATAAACCGGTTTCCCGGTTATCGCGCCCAGAAAATCGAGCATTATATCGCTGTGATAGAGCTGGCTGAGCAAAAATTCCGGCGGGATCAAGTCGGCCGCCACCTGTGCCAGTTTACGCCTGCCTTTGCGTCTTAAAGGGTGAGTGGCAGGGACGTCGTAAGCCTTACCGAGTCGATAATTAAAGAAGTAGGGGCTGACCTCGGTCGGGCCGGGATAAGCGAGATGTGCTATAGAGTGAGCTTGCCGAACCATTTTGGCAAGCGCTTGTGTGGTTACGAAGTTCGGCAGGGTGCAGGAACCATCGTGCTCAAGCCTGGCGCGCAACTGTGCGACCCAGGTTCGAGCATCAGCGGATGACAAGTTATCGACCGGGTAAAGCCCGGTATTGATAATCTGTGGTGACATCCCGTTAAAATTACAGGTTTTTTGTGCCGATGCAAGCGGGTAATACTTGTGCCGGGGTGTATGAATAAATTAGTCTTCGAACAATCGATCGCGTACTTTTAAAGAGCATTCAGAATCTGAAAATGACAACTTCGGCTACTGATCAATTACCGCGGGTTGAGTCACCCTGCGTGCGCAAGTGCACGCTCGATGACGAAGACATCTGTCTCGGCTGTTTTCGCAGCATTGACGAAATCTGCGCCTGGGGGGGTGCCAGCAATCAAAAGCGCCTGGAATTTCTCGATTTAGCAGCAGCCAGACGGAGCAGGAACTCGAAACGTGCCTGATCTCGACGATCTCAGCGTCGATGATATTCGTGCACGCCTGCATGCACAGCGCGAAACGACTTACGATGTGCCCCCGGAAATGTTAAGTGACAGCGCGCGCGAGGCAGCGGTACTGGTGCCGTTTCTGCGTGTCGAGGATGCCTGGCATATTCTCTATATACGACGTACCAGTTACGAGGGTGATCGCCATAGCGGGCAGGTTGCTTTCGCCGGTGGTAAACGCGATGACGAAGACGAGTCGTTACTGGCCACGGCACTGCGGGAAACCGAGGAAGAGATCGGTATCTCCATTGCTGATATCGACGTGCTCGGACATATCAACCATCACCATACCATTAGCGACTTCCAGGTTCGGCCTTACGTGGGTGTTATACCCTGGCCATACCAGTTGAATCTCGATGAAATAGAGGTTGCACGCGTATTTACGATGCCATTGAACTGGCTCGCTCAAACAACAAATTACCGTACCGAGGAACGTCAGCATCCCGATTCAAAACGCCCGTGGCCGGTCGTCTACTATGATTTATACGATGGTGAAATGTTGTGGGGTGCAACCGCGCGCATGACCCTGTCGCTGATCGAGGTATTACGCGGCGTGAGCTAGTGATACTTTTCGGTGGTGAAATGACCCGGGTCGCGACGGCGGTGTTTTTTCATCTCCCGGGACACCAGTTCCGCGCTGACATCGGTAATCATGTCGGAGCTACCGCACATCATGACATGTGAGTTCTCGGCATTAATGTTGATGCCTGCCTGCTGCTCGAGACTGCCGTCCCGCATCACGTGGGGAACTCGTTTACCAAGGCTTCCATTCAGTTTTTCACGTGTGACTATCGGCAGGTAGCAGAATTGTTCGCCACGGGTACCGGCGATCTGTTCGATCGTATCCTGGTAGGCGAGTTCTTCGGCATAACTTACCGAGTAAACCAGGATGATTTTTTCAAATTTCTCCCAGGCAGCCTCGCTTTTTAGGATCGACAGAAAGGGACCGATTCCAGTACCGGTTGCAATCATCCACAGATGCCTGCATTGCGGTACTTCGCTGATAGTCAGGAATCCCGATGGATTGTCGGAAACCAGCACATCATCACCCGTTTTGAGATCGAATAAAAGCGGCGATAAAGGCCCTTCCTCGACGATGTTAAAGTAGACCTCGAGGTGGTTTTCGTCAGGAGTATTGACCAACGAGTAGGGACGTGCCAGTACCGTATCACCATCCGCCAAGCCGATACGAACAAATTGTCCTGCTTCGTATCCACCCAGTCCGACATCGATAATTAACGAAGTCAGGTATTGATTGAGGCGCCGATTATCGACGACCTTGCCTTCCAGCCAGTTAGCCATTGTGACCTCTTTTCATTTGCATAATGCCGGCCCCATACGAACCGCAACTATATCGTCATTCCCGACCGCCGATGACGAGAAAATTCGCACAGATGATAGCATTGCTTAGCTTCTTAAGCCGCCAGTCGTTGTAAGCTGTAGGAGCCATTCTTTTCCATCACGCCGAGATAAAGGTCTTCAAATTCATCGACTACTGAATCGCGGACCTCGGGTAGGGCCAGCAGGCGCTCGGCCCAGGCGACAGTCCGTGGCATAGATGCACGATCAATGACCGAAAGCCTGCCATCGGCGACCGAGTCCTGTCTGAAAAAAGGAGCAAACGCGGTATCGGCGAGCGAGAATTCGGCACCATTGAACCAGGGGCCGTCGCCGAGGCGTTTCTCCACGCGTTCGAGCTGGCTGACCAGTCGTTCCCGGTACTTGTTATAACTTTCCTCGTCCTTGCTCATTTTCATCATGTAGAGATTACCCAGCATATTCGACGCAAATTCGATCCAGGCACGGTTCTTAGCACGCGCCAACGGCTCTTTGGGTTGTAGATCTCCACCGGTAATTTCGTCGAGGTATTCATTGATGACCGCTGATTCGAACAGGATCTCATCGTCGACTTTCAACACCGGCACTTTTCCCAGCGGTGAAATCTCGAGGAACCAGTCGGGTGGGTCGGCGAGGTCGATATAGGTGATATCAAAATCGATATTCTTGTGTTTCAGGGTAATAACCGCGCGTTGTACGAACGGGCAGGTCTTAAAGCTGATCAGCTGTAGCGACATTGTGTTGTTCCCTGGCATAAGTCAGAATAAAAGTGTCAGATTCACAAGGTATGGGTCAAAAAAACCAAACTCAACCCCAAAATGTTTATGGATTTTGGTGAGCTTGAGTCATTGAGGAGAAATCACTATGTCGACAGCGACACTAGGTCTTGACGAAACCCTGCAAAAATACCTGTTGGAAGTTTCGTTACATGAACCGGAAGCCTGCCTGCGCTTGCGCGAGCAGACACTGGAACTGCCGGATGCCAATATGATCAGTTCGCCCGAACAGGTGCAATTATTAAAGTTGCTGTTCAAAATGCTGGATGCAACAAATGGTCTCGAAATCGGCACCTTCACCGGTTACACCACGCTGAGATTGACCATGGCGATGCCGAAACTGAAGATGACCTGCTGTGACGTGAGCGAAGAATTCACCCGTATCGCGCGCGAGCACTGGCAGGCGGCAAAGGTTCAGGATCGTATCGATTTACAAATTGCATCGGCGCAGCAAACCCTGGATCGCCTGATAGATGAGGGATTCGAAGGCGCCTACGATTTTGCCTACATCGACGCGGATAAGAGCGGCTATCGAGGTTACGTCGAATCCTGCCTGACGCTGGTTCGGCCCGGCGGCCTGATAACACTCGATAATGTACTCTGGAGTGGCTCGGTCGCCAATCCAGAAGATACCAGCGAGGACACGGTAGCGTTACGTGAGCTCAATCAATGGATCTATGCGCAGGCTCCCGGTCGCTATGACCTGTCATTGATTCCGATTGGTGACGGGCTGACCGTACTGCGCAAGTATTACTAGCGATACTGCGGGTATGGATATACCCGCTAGTACCACGGAGTCCGGATCAGTGCTGAACCTTGAGAATAGGTTGCACACCATCGAACATGGGTTCAAGCGAGACACCCAGCGCATCTCCGAATTTTGAAACCGCGATGTAAATAGTGATAACAAAAACCGCATCGACAATTTGCGGTTCTGTCCAGTTAGCATGCAGGCGCTGCCACAATTCCTCTGAAACCCTGTTCGCATCTTCACCAATCTGTACCGTGAGATCCATTAACGCCTTCTCACCCTCGGTAAAGTGTGGACTGGTTTTGTATTTGTCGCTGTCGATGTCCGCGATTTTTTCCTCTGCAATACCCAGCATGTCGGATACACGTTCATGCTGAACTACACAATACTGACACTGATTGCGTTGCGTTGCTTTTAAAATCAGCAATTCCTTGGTTTTCCAGTCGAGTACGCCATCTTTGAGGATGGCCATGATCATTTCGGTAAAAACCGTGCCGTACTCGGGTTGATGCCCGAACACTTTGAAAATATTCAACAGTGCCTGAAAGCGGTCCTCCGATTTGTCATAAAAGGCGATAGTTTCCGCATCAGCCTGTTCTCTTTCTACATATGAAACACTCATGCTTTAGTTCCTCTTGTTAAATTGAACAATCGTTCCAATTTTGACCAGATTATTTACACCAGCATCATCCTGGCCTGTGATGTGACGGCTTCGATAATGGATTGTCGCGTGTTGGTACGTGTTAGTACGCGCAATCCTAAAAACAAACTGAGTAAAGCTTGCGCAGTGGATCGTGAGTTTAGTGAAGCCTTGATTGATTTTTCTTCTTTGGCAGACTCAATACAAGAAAAGAAAAAGGCTTCAACGCCCTTCAAGCTGCGATCAATAAATTTTGCAACTTCAGGGTCGTGCGGCGAAAGTTCGAGTGCTGTATTGACCAGTAGACAACCCCAGGGAGTGCCGTTATCAGCAGGTTTGGCAGCGGCGCTTTCGAAAACGGCGATAATTGCCTCTAAAGGAGTATATTTTTCGATGATTCGATCCAGGTGCTCAATACGATAAATCCGGTCATAGTGATCCAGCGCGCTCATGAATAATGCATGTTTATTGGGAAAAGCATTGTAAATACTACCGCGATTAATTCCTGTAGCCTCGACCAGATCATGCATCGATGTGGCTTCATAGCCTCGTGACCAGAAGGCTTTCATTGCGCTTTCCAGTACTCTGGTTTTGTCGTAGTTCTTGTGCCAGGGCATTAGTAATCCTCGTATAACAATTGCATATTAAACGAGTTTGGAACGATCGGTCAAAAAAACTGACAGATAAAGTGATACTTTAATTGGCTGGGCTTTATGTTTGATTTAACAAGTACTCGGAAAAGTACCTGCCAGATTTCCTGCGCTGGGGTCGACAATTGCTGTTTCGGTGATCAGGCCGGTAATCAGCCGTGCCGGAGTTACGTCGAAGGCGTAGTTAGCGACCTTGGTACCATCCGGGGCAATCTTGACATGGCCGATTTCGCCGTTGGGCAGCTTACCCATCACCTGAGAAACCTCGGCTTCATCACGCTGTTCGATGGGCACTTCCTGTGCTCCGTTACTGATGTCCCAGTCGATCGTTGTGCTCGGCAGGCAAACGTAAAATGGAACAGCGTTGTCTTTTGCTGCCAGTGCTTTCAGGTAAGTGCCGACCTTGTTGCAGACATCCCCGCTGCGGGTGGTTCGATCGCTGCCTACCAGGCACAGATCAACCATGCCTTGCTGCATCAAGTGTCCGCCGAGGTTATCGACGATCAGGGTATGCGGTATTCCATGGTGACCCAGTTCCCAGGTGGTCAGGCCTGCGCCCTGGTTGCGTGGACGGGTTTCGTCAACCCAGATGTGAATCGGAATGCCGGCATCATGGGCCATGTAAATCGGCGCCGTTGCGGTACCCCAGTCGACCGTTGCGAGCCAGCCGGCGTTGCAGTGGGTCAGGATATTAACGCTTTCGCCGGATGGCTTTTGAGCGGCAATTTGCTTGATAACCTCGAGCCCATGAATGCCTATGGACTGGTTGGTTTCGACATCCAGTTCGGCGATTCGACCTGCTTCAACAAACGCACGCTCAAACCGATCGCCAGGTGTCAACGGTTCCAGGCAGTCACGAAGGCGATCTAGTGACCAGCGCAGATTGACAGCGGTTGGCCGGGTCCGGAATAACCGGGAGTAGGCATTTTTCATGGCGGCATCGGACGAATCCTCACGCATCGCCAGATAATATCCGTAGGCTGCGGTCGCACCGATTAACGGTGCACCGCGCACCACCATATCGCGTATCGCAATGCATGCATCCTCCAGGTTTTGCAGGTTCCTGACTTCGAATGCATGTGGCAACCGGGTTTGATCAATGGCATCAATCGACCAGCCGTCGTCATTGATCCAGATGCTACGGTAGGCAATTCCATCGACATTCATAATTCAGTCGCCGTCGACAGGTTGCTTACCGTAGCTTTCAAACCTTGTCAGTACCTCGGCCATTTGAGCCTCGTCAAGAATAACCGGGTCGCCAGCCTGGCGCGCATGCCAGTACTGTTTTGCCAGGGTTTCAATCTCGATGCCGAGCCCCAGAGCCTTGTCCAGTTTGTCGTGATAGCAAATCATACCGTGGGTTCCGAGCAGGCAGGCGCGCCGGTCATCGAGTGCAGCCAACATGTTGTCAGATAGCGCCTGCGTACCGAACAGAGCGTAATCGGCGCAGCGAATATCGCTACCACCGGCAACCGCAACCATGTAATGAAAGGCTGGAATATCCAGTCGCAGGCAGGATAGTGCGGTGGCGAAGATTGAATGGGCGTGTAATACCGCACCCGCCTGTGGCCGGTTAACGTAGATATCCCGGTGCATACGCCATTCGCTCGATGGCGCCAGTGGATCACGGCAATTACCGTCCATATCGATAAAAACGATATGTTCGTGCTGCAGCTGCTGGTACGGTATGCCCGATGGTGTAATCAGAAACCCATCCTCGAAACGCACGCTGATATTGCCGGCGCTACCCTGGTTGATTCCCTGCGCATTCATCGCCAGGCAACTTTCTATCACGTTGCGCGACAGGGATTTTCGCGTGTCAGCATCTGCATTCATGGACAGGTTTCTTATTCGATGGTTTCGCGTTGTTGAAGACGCCAGCCCTGGTAATCGATACCCCTGTCGTAAACTCGTTTATTAACGTAATCGAGTGCGCCCCAGAGTCGATAAAACTGAACGACTGAATCAATACGCATAATTTCCTTTCCACCGGGACTGAACAGTATAACGGTCGGAGTATAAAACAGACCGAGGTCTTTTCCCCACCGGTTAGCCGTGGTTTTTATACCCCCCGGAGTAATCACCTCGGTATCCGCAAACAGATTAAGCTGTACCACGTCCATTTTTGCGATTTCCCCGAGAATTTCGTCTTGCATGAGTGGTCCACTATGAAGCAATTCACAGGCATGACATGACCCCTGCTCAAATATGACCGCAAGCGGTTTGTTCGATGATTGCTTGCGGCGATCCAGGTTATATGGTGGCGGCATGAGAAAGTCGCGCTCAATCAAATCACCCGAGGTGAAAAATAAATCGGGTTCTGCGCGTTCAAGGTAATCGCGAAATTTCTCAACACGGAAAAAGCCCTCGGCGACATAATGCAATACCGCGCGAAACTGGTATGGCGGATAATAGCCGCGCAGGCGATAAACAGGCTTGCCCTTGCGATCATAGAATACCAGCGACGGGGTGAAGTTAGTGTCGTAGCGTAACGCGAGTTCGCGTTCGGTGTAGGTGTTGCCATCGGTATCGACAAACTCCTCGATACCCCAGATATCGACGGGTATCACATCGAAATGCTCACGCAGGTAATGCTCGGTGGTGCTATCGGTGAGATTGATCTCGAAGAACTTTTCGCAGTAGGCGCAGCGTTTCTGGCCGTAGTAAACCGCGATGCCGAATTTACCCTGTTCTCGTGCTTCGTCGATATCGTCGTTCAGATCGCCCAAACTGAGCTTGAACCAGTCGGGGTAAACCAGTTCCTCGTCGAGCAGGGTATCGTCGAATTTGAGCGGGTCCTTTTCGGTCATAGGCTTTAAATATCCTACTTCATCGGCATGCTGGACTGACTCAGGTCAATTAATTATGGAATTTCGAGTCGCTGCGCCCATAAATATCATCAAACCGAACGATGTCGTCTTCACCGAGATACGAGCCCGACTGCACTTCGATGATATCGAGCGGGATGTTGCCCGGATTTTCGATGTAGTGAGTGGCCCCGATAGGAATAAAAACAGACTCGTTTTCATGCAGTTCGAAAATTTCGTCGTCGCGAAATACCCGCGCCGTGCCCTTGACCACAACCCAGTGTTCAGCACGATGATGCTTTTGCTTGGACAACCGGGCGCCGGGGCTGACGGTTATCCGTTTGACCTTGTAACGCTCGCCTTCATCGACGGAATCGAAACTACCCCAGGGACGGTAAACGATACGATGAAAATTTTCTTCCTCGCGCTGCTCTCGCTTGAGTTGCTCGACAATTTGCTTTACCTCGGGCGCCTGCTCCTTGTCAGCTACCAGCACCGCGTCATGGGTTTCCACAATTACGAGGTCTTCGACCCCAACCGTGGCGACCAGGCGACTTTCCGCGTGCACAAACGAATTTTCGGTGTTGCTTGTGATGACATCGCCGTGCGTGGTGTTTCCAGCCTTATCCTTTTCGCCCTGGTGCCATAACGACGACCAGCTGCCGATATCACTCCAGCCAGCATCCATCGGCACCACGCAGGCCAGGTCGGTTTTTTCCATTACCGCATAGTCGATTGATTCGGGCTCGCATTTGCCATACGCGTCCGCATCAAGTCGTAAAAAGCCGATATCTTCCTGCAGGTTACCAACTGCAAGCTGGCAATGGCTGACCATATCCGGTTTAAATTTTTCCAGTTCCTGTAGATAGGTTTGTGCCTTGAACATAAACATACCACTGTTCCAGTAGTAATCTCCCGTGGCCAGGTATTTCTCGGCCGTGTCGCGATCGGGTTTTTCGACAAATTGATCGACGATGAATCCGTTACCTTCAGCTTTTCCGCGTTTAATATAACCGTAACCCGTGGCGGCATTTGTAGGGACAATCCCGAAAGTCACCAGCTTGCCGGCCTCGGCTAGCGGCTGAGCCTTTTTTACCGCATCGTGAAACGCCTTCTCGTCAGCTATTTCGTGGTCTGCGGAAAGTACCAGCAGGATCGGATCTTCCGCGAGCCCGGCGGCGTGAATCGCCGCAACCGCGATGGCTGGTGCCGTGTTTTTGCCAAAGGGTTCGAGAATGATCGACAAGTCTTCGATGCCAATCTGGCGTGCCTGTTCGGCAACCATGAAGCGGTGCTCATTGTTGCATATCACGGTAGGCGCGGCATGTTCCAGCCCGTCGAGGCGCGACAATGTCATTTGCAGCATAGTCTCATCATGCAGCAGGCTTAAAAACTGCTTCGGATACATTTTGCGCGACAATGGCCATAGCCTGGTGCCGGAACCGCCGGAAAGTATGATTGGAATCAATTTATGGTCTCGCTCTTGCTGTGAAACAGTTACGGTTGCTTTAGCCCTGGTCGAACCCTATTATAAATTGATATGTCAGGTAAAAACAGGCGCTATGTCACAGGAAACTTCGAGATCAGAGCAGGTTATTGAGGGCTACAAAAAGCACAAGCTCGCTGCCAGTGCACTGGCTGGCATTCACGAATTAATCCAAAGTTTCGAACAGGAGCGTGTTGTTGACCGTAGTTTGGCGGTCATCGGTTTACTGGGTATTCTGCTGCTGGTCGGGATCTCGGCTTACTTTTTGTTATAGATCGACAGTCTTAATTTAACCTAAGCCCTGCAAGTGCTGGCCTGTTCAAATTTCTGCAACAGGTAATCGAGCAATTCATCCATTCGGACTTTAAGCGCATCGGCTTCACCCTGCTTGAGATGTTCGAGCATCTGTCGGTGTAGCGAGATAATATCGCTGCGCTCACGCACCACCGTTACCACCATGTTGGTAACCGGAATCAATGCCTCGATTACGGTATACATGACGAAACGCAGCATGCCATTGTCGGTGGCATCGACCAGCGCCCGGTGAAAAGCGACGTCGGCCTGGCAAAATGCTTCATCACTGATCCCGGGGTCTTGCTGACGCTTTAACGCAGCTTCGATATTCTGGATATGGGTTGCGCTCGCGTTGTTAGCAGCAAGATCGATGCAGCTGCCCTGCAAGGCACGCCGTGCCTCGATAATTTCTTCAATGCTAAGGGCCCCCATGCCAACCAGCAGGGTGGCTGCACCGCTCAGGGACTCGGCCAGTTCAGAATAGCTTGGCTGGACCACGAAATTTCCACCTGTCGGGCCGCGTTTTGCGCGCACCAGGTTCTGTGCGGCGAGCCGCTTCAGTGCTTCACGCACGCTGGGGCGCGAGACGCCGTAGCGTTGTGCCAGCTCATCTTCGGTGGGCAAGCGCTGACCAATTTTGAATTGGCCGGCAACGATGGCCGATCGCAGTTGCTCGGCAATTTGTTTCGAAATACTGGCCTTGACGATTGTATTTTCCTGCACTGTTATGTCCCTGGTTTGGTGATGCATTTGCGGAACAATTACTTTAACATGATTTGTATTACAAATAGAATTTCTACGGGGTTGATGCATGTCGGAACAATTTCAGGCTTACCAGATTGGCAAAAGTGACGAGGGCCAACGTTGTGCGCTGACACAGCTAAGCGACAGTGACTTGATGGAAGGCGACGTCACGGTTGACGTCGAATACACCACGCTTAATTACAAGGATGGCCTGGCGCTAACCGGCAGGTCACCGGTTATTCGAAAATTCCCGCTCACGCCCGGTATTGATTTCAGCGGCACGGTTACGGAATCCAGCCATTCCGGTTTCAGCGCTGGCGATCGCGTGATCCTGAACGGATTCGGGGTTGGCGAAGGGCACTCCGGTGGCTACGCGCAAAAGGCGCGGGTCAGTGGCGACTGGCTGGTGGCGCTACCGGAAGGCCTGGATACACGCCACGCGATGGCGATTGGTACTGCGGGATATACCGCAATGTTGAGCATCATGGCGCTGGAAGACCATGGTATCAAACCCGGCGACGGCGATATCCTGGTTACTGGTGCATCGGGTGGGGTTGGCAGTGTCGCCGTTGCGATTTTGAATCGGCTTGGACATCGTGTGGTGGCGACTACCGGACGCATGAATGAAAAAGATTTTTTACTGGGCCTGGGCGCCTCGGAGGTGCTGGATCGCGCGGATTTTTCAGAGAAAGCGCGCCCGCTTGGCAAGGAACTTTGGAGTGGAGCGATCGACGTTGCCGGCGGTAACACGCTTGCCAATGTCCTCAGTCAGCTCAAGTATGGTGGCGCGGCAGCCATATGCGGTTTGGCCGAGTCGATGAACCTGCCGACTACGGTTGCGCCGTTTATACTACGTGGCATCTCAATGTATGGTATTGACTCGGTAATGGCACCGATTTCGAGGCGCAAAATCGCCTGGCAGCGCCTGGCCTCCGATCTTGATCTGGATTTGCTGGATAGCCTGTCTTTCGATCTGGATTTCGCAGATTTGCCACAGGCGGCGGAAGATATTCTGGCGGGAAAAATCAGGGGCAGGGCAGTCGTCAAGGTTCCCTAGTGCTCTTTCAGACTAACCTGAGAGACGCCGAATTCGCAATTTTAAGGTTGAAACAGCACTAGTGGAACGTCGCTACAGTTATGGTGTAATGCTGGTCATTATCGGCGGCTTTTTTCTTAGCACCTCGGGAATCCTGTTACGTAACATCGAATCCGCAAGCGGTTGGCAGGTTCTGTTCTACCGCGGTTTTACATTCTCTTTAACCTTGTTCCTGTTATTGTTGATTCGTTACCGCTCGGGTATCGGTCGTGCATTCCTGGCGATTGGCAAGCCCGGTCTCTGGGCGGCACTGGTACTAGGGCTTGGCTCGATTTGCTATATCTTCGCAATCCTGCTGACCACGGTTGCAAACGCCGTGTTTATTATCGGAGCCGCGCCACTGGCTACTGCGTTCGTGGCCTGGTTGGTGCTCGGAGAGAGAACTTCTCGCTTCGGTGTCATTGCGATGCTGGTGTCGCTGGCCGGAATTGGCCTGATGTTCGCCGATGGCCTGCTCGAAGGTCGCTGGGCCGGTAATGTCGCTGCACTTGGCGTGGTCGCGTCTTTCGTGGCTTTCCTGCTGATAATTCGCGATAAACGTGGTACCGATATGCTTCCGGCGACCTGTCTCAGCGGGATCGTGATGGGTGGAGTTGCGGCGTTTTTCGTTGAATCCTTTGTCATTTCAAACCGCGACCTGGCAATTGCAATCACCATGGGCTGTCTACAGTTTGGTATCGGCTTCTGGTGCTTCACTGTCGCGGCACGCTATATCATGGCATCCGAAGTTGCACTTTTCTCGCTGACCGAATCAATTCTTGCTCCCATCTGGGTCTGGATCGGGATTGGTGAAAAACCCAGTTGGCTAACCTTGATCGGCAGCGCAGTGGTATTTGTCAGCGTGGTTAGCTATTGCATTAACGGAATCCGAATCGAAAGAGAAATGTTACGCATTCAATCGAATTCGATTTGATCTCCGATCCTGATCTCACCCGGTTTTATGACATTACAACTTATCCCGCCCCGCCAATCCGGAGTCAAGGCTGCGGTCAAACCCTGGTGCTGTGCATCCATGCGTGAACAGGGATCGGTTTCCTCGGTCACCATAAGTTGCACGTTGCCGATGCGTACAGTTTTGCCCACGTAAGAGGCATCAAATTCAACTTCATCGACAAGCAGGTTGGCGCGGCGCGTGGTCCAAGGCAGGTCAGCATCGATTTCGGCACAGGCTTTATGCCAGGCTGATTCACTCAGGATGGTTATCTGGCGTCCCTGCTGGGTTCCCCGAAAATCGCCGAGAATTCCGTTTGCGACAGTAATCTTTGCGCTATCGATGACCTGCATCGCCACGCGGGGTCGATTTTTTATTGCAATGGCCTTGATCGAACTCATGTTGTCCCCGGTCTATTTTGTTGCAGCAGAATTGTTACTGTTTATTCAGGTGATAACAAGGGGTGTAGTTTTTGCCGGGCACTTTCATGCGTTGTTGATCGACAAAGGAATGCAGTAAATCGTCCAGCGTTTGCATGATATTTTTCTCGCCGTTTATGTCGAAAGGCCCATGTTGCTCGATCCGCTGGATGCCGTCCGCTTTTACATTACCAGCGACGATGGCCGAAAATGCCCGGCGCAAATCGGCTGCCAGTAAGTGCAAGGGCTGGTCGCGGCTGATGTTGAGCGCGGAGACGTTTTCGTGGCTTGGATCGAACGGTTTTTGAAACTGGTGATCGATATTCAAGATCCAGTTGAAATAATAGGCATCCGAATTTTCCCGTCGGAAGTTACGCACCGATTCCAGTCCGGCCGACATTTCACGTGCGACCTTGACCGGGTCATCAATGATTATGCTGTAATGTTCCTGAGCCTCACGACCGAGAGCCAGCTTAATGAAATCGTCGATTTGTTTGAAATAATCCCTGGAACTGGCAGGGCCGCTCAAAATCAAGGGAAACGGAATATGCTGATTCGCAGGGTTCAGCAGGATGCCAAGGATGAAGAGGATTTCCTCGGCAGTGCCGACCCCTCCGGGAAACACGACGATCCCATGGCCGGCACGCACGAAAGCTTCGAGTCGTTTTTCAATATCCGGCAGAATGACGAGCTCGTTGACGATCGGGTTGGGGGATTCGGCGGCGATGATGCCTGGCTCGGTCAGACCGACGTAGCGGCCACGGCGGATACGCTGCTTGTTGTGACCGATCGCGGCGCCTTTCATCGGTGCTTTCATGGCGCCGGGACCACAGCCGGTACAGACGTTCAAGTTGCGCAGACCCAGCTGGTAGCCCACATCTTTACAATAATCGTATTCGACCCGGCCAATCGAATGTCCGCCCCAACACACAACCAGGTTTGGCTCGATTTCCGGAACCAGTATGCGTGCGTTGCGCAGGATATGGAACACCACGTTGGTGATTCCCTCGCTGGTGTTAATGTCGAAGATCTGGTTCGAAGCGATTTTGTTTTTGACATACGAAACGTCACGCAGTACGGCGAACAATTGTTCCTGAATTCCGATGATGACCTTGCCATCGACAAATGCACTTTCGGGTGCGTTATTGATCTCCAGCTTAAGTCCACGTTCCTGTTGCACCACGTGAATTTGGAAGTCCCGGTGACGCTCCAGCACTTCACGAGCATCATCGGTGGTACTGTCGACGTTCAATACGGCGAGCGAGCAACGGCGAAATGTCTCATAAAGTCCATCGTCCTGGCTACCCTGTTTTAGCTGGTTCACCTCGAGCTGTGACAGGATATCCATGTTGCCGCGGGGCGTAAGGCGGGTTATTTCGGTGTTTTTAGTCATCGTTCAGAGTGTTAAAATTTGGTCTATAGTATAGTGCAGTAGCTAGGGAATCATGACATGAGTGATCAACTATTCGAAGTCGCATTTTCGGGCCAGATCAGTGAAGGCACGAATCTGGAAGATGTTAAGGCCAAGATCGGCAAAATGTTCAATGCCGATGACGCCAAGCTGGCACAACTGTTTTCCGGCAAACGCATCGTAATCAAGAAAAATATCGACCAGGCTACTGCCGCAAAGTATAAAACAGCGCTTAATCGTGCCGGTGCCGAGTGTGAGATAAGCTCAACCGGTGGTGAGGCAACGCCGGCTCAACCAGCGGCGGCAGCGCCAACCGCTGAACCTGCAGCAAAGCCGGCACCGCCCCCGACGGAATACGAAACCAACTACGATGGTGAAGTTGGGCCCCCGCCACAAACCGATCCACTTGGTATAACCGGGGATCAAATTGAAGACCTGGCCGCATCAATAGCTCCGGTTGGCAGCGAGTTACAGGATGAATACAAGGAAGCCGAAGAGCCCGATATCGATATCACCGGCTTTAATATTGCGCCGGTGGGTAGCGATCTCAGCGATGCCAAGAAGGAACAGGAACCACCACCACCTGATACCAGTGGTATCACCCTGGCCGACTAAACCCGGCTTAAAGCATATCCGAAGCGTAGTCGGCGAGGCGTGAGCGCTCAACGTTCATCAGCGTGATATGTCCGCTGTGTTCCCAGTGCTTGAAACGATCAACCACGTTTGTCATGCCCGATGTGGTTTCGGTCAGGTAAGGGGTATCAATTTGCTTGAGGTTGCCAAGGCAGACGATCTTGGTGCCGGTGCCGCTGCGCGTAATTAGCGTTTTCATTTGTTTCGAGGTCAGGTTTTGCGCCTCATCGATAATAATGAACTTGTTCTGGAAAGTACGTCCGCGCATGAAATTAAGTGATCGGATCTTGATGCGGTTGCGCAGTAAATCGTTTGTCGCGGCCTGTTCCCAGGAATCTTTTTGATCACTGCCGGTAAGCACTTCCATGTTGTCCATCAAGGCACCCATCCAGGGCGTCATCTTCTCTTCCTCCGTGCCCGGCAGAAATCCGATATCTTCGCCAATCGGAATCGTTACACGAGTCATTATAATTTCCTTGTACAGGCCCTGGTCCAGTGTCTGGGTGAGACCTGCGGCCAGTGCCAGCAAAGTTTTACCAGTCCCGGCACTGCCCGATAGCGTGACAAAGTCGATTTCCGGATCCATTAATAAATTCAGTGCAAAATTTTGCTCTCGGTTGCGCGCGGTAATGCCCCAGACCGAATGCCGCTGGCCATAGAAATTCTGACAGACTTCGATCAGAAATCCCGCCTCGTTCCTCCTGCGCACGATCGCCTCGAATTCATCATCAATATAGATGAACTGATTCGGGAACCATGCTTCGCCATTCAGGCCCTGGACTTCGTAGTAGGCCTTGCCTTCTTCCTGCCAGCTTTCGATCTGCTTGCCGTGAGCTTCCCAGAAGTCCTCGGCAAGCTGATATGAACCGCTGAACAGCAGATCCAGGTCATCGACGACCCGGTCATTGGCGTAATCTTCGGCCTTGATGCCGAGAATTGTCGCCTTGATGCGCAGGTTGATGTCTTTGGAAACCAGGACAGTCTCGTGATCCCCGGCTTCATCCTTGAGTGCGATGATGGTATTCAGAATCGAATTGTCATTCTTGTTTCCCGGCAGCGATTGCGGAAGATTGGAACCATGTGCCTGGGTCTGGAAAAACAGGCGTCCGCTGCACTTGTAGGGTTCTTCCGCGGCGCTGAACTGGTTCAGCTGCAGACCCTGCTCTATAACGACTTCTTTTTGCGCGGTCAGTATTTCATCGATAAAGCGGTTGGTTTGACGCACGTTACGTGCGACTTCCGAGACCCCGAGCTTGGCGTTGTCCAGTTCTTCAAGTACGGTCATCGGCAGGTACACATGGTGTTCCTGGAACTTGAAGAGGGCCGTGGGGTCGTGCATCAATACGTTGGTATCAAGCACGAAAATCTTAATTTCGGGGCCGGAATCGGCGAGTACTACGGGTGACATTAAAGCAAACTCTTGGGTGACGATTAATGGTAATTCAATCGGATTGCGCATGCACTAGATTTATGCCGATAACCCGAATTTAGGGTTTGATCCGGCGCCTTCTGCAGCAGAGTCTGGGCGAAAACCAGGATGCTTGCCGACACCGGGATACTGGTTTCGACTGGCCACACAGGCTCATCCTGAGTACCATTTCGCAAGACATTCTATTGCACCGGGGTAGTTTATGAAGTCATCGGGACCGCTTGCGGGATATCGGGTTATCGAACTGGGGCAGCTGTTGGCGGGGCCGTTTGCTGGATGCATGCTGGGCTATTTTGGTGCAGAGGTGATCAAGATAGAACCACCCAGGGGTGGCGATCCCATCCGGCGCTGGCGAGAAATGCGTGGGGATACCTCGTTGTGGTGGCGATCGCTGGCTCGCAACAAGAAATCTGTAACCATCGATTTGAAGACCGATCAGGGTATTGACCTGGTGCGTCAACTGGTCGACAAGGCCGACGTAGTCATCGAAAACTTCAGACCCGGCGTGGTCGAGCAATGGGGTCTTGGGCCGAAGGATTTTAAGGACAGTAATCCGGGGCTGGTTTACGCCCGTATATCCGGCTATGGACAGGACGGGCCTTATTCGAGTAAACCCGGTTTTGCCTCGGTTTGTGAAGGCATGAGCGGATTCCGGTATGTCAATGGCCACCCCGGAGAGGCGCCGGTGCGACCTAATCTCAGCATCGGCGATACGATTTCAGGGATCCACGCTGCGCTGGGAATTACCATGGCGCTGTTGGAGAAGCAGTCGAGTGGATCCGGGCAGATCGTTGATGTAGCGCTGGTCGAATCGATGTTCAACCTGATGGAAGCGGTAGTGCCGGAGTACGATGGTAACGGCGTAGTCCGCGAACCCTCGGGTAGTACCGTCACCGGGATCGTGCCGACCAATACCTATCGTTGCCGCGACGGCAAGTTTATCGTTATTGGCGGTAACGGCGATTCAATTTTTCAGCGCCTGATGGTTGCGGCGGAGCATCCGCAGATGGCCGATGACCCGCGCCTGGCGAGCAACCCGGGACGTGTAAAACACGAAGCCGAAATAGATTCAGTATTATCGCAATGGTGTGCCGTTAACGAATCCGCAGACCTGCTTGATAAACTCGATCAGGCCAGGGTGCCAGCCGGACCAATCTACAATGTCGAAGATATGATTAATGATGAGCATTTCAATGCCCGGGGATTGTTCGAAACGGTTGAGATCGACGGACAACCTTTAAAAATTCCGGCACTGGCGCCCAGGCTTTCGCGCACGCCAGGCGTTACTCGATGGCCAGGTGGTGAGCTGGGGCATGATAATCGGGAGGTACTCGAGGAATTACTGGGCTTAAATGAGCGCCAACTCGAGGAGCTTAGATCAGCTGCCGTGATTGCTTAGATGGTTATCACCGGGAACTTAAAATTGATTGCCAGGTTCAAAGATTGAGGTGAAAAGATGCAAAAATTGACAATCTACGTAATAGTGATGGCGTTCGCCGGTTTTGGAGTGGCCCCGGTTTATGCCGATGGTGGTGACAGTGGCGATAGTTCCCGGCTAGCGCCATTTAAGAAACTGATCAAAGCTGAAAAATACCAGCAGGCGATTGCCGAACTCGACGAGGCTTTAAGTGACAAACCCGATAATGCTGACCTATTGAATCTGCTGGCCTACAGCCATCGCAAACTGGGCCACTTCGATATTGCGTTAGAAAATTACCTGAAAGCTTTGAAAATCGATCCCGAGCATCGTGGCGCCAATGAATATCTTGGCGAGCTTTACTTGCAACTCGGACAACCTGAAAAAGCCGAGGAGCTGCTTGCGGTTTTGGATAAGGAATGCTTTTTCGGTTGCGAGGAATATGACGAGTTGAAACAGGCAATCGAGGACTACCGGAAATAAAATCCCTCGTGAGTGGTCCTTCATTAGCCATCCACGAAGCGCCAGTAATTCGTGATAAGCTAAGGCCGTGATTTATTATCGTGAATTAAGCCTGGACCGGGCCAGCGAGTCACGCAAAGACCGAGAATGGCTCGAACAGCAGTGGGCCCGACAGCAGTGTCGTGTTTATATCGTAAGGAACGATAAAAGCCTGATGTGCTGGAATAAGCGAAAGCAAGACACCCCGGAAGTCATTCATTTTCCAAAAGTCGAAATTGAAAATCTGACAGATGAGTCCGAGCAACGAGTGTTCCTCGGCCTGGATCGTCACGGTCCCATGTTCGCACTGGATGTTTCCGATCACGATGATGAAGTGCTCGCGGCTTATGTCGGCGACAACGAGTTTGTCGATCTGCGGGATGTTGGCTGGTTACTTGATTCAGAGCAGGCGGCACAACTCGCCTATGCCAGGGGATTGCTTTTCTGGAATCGAAATCACCGCTATTGTGGTATTTGCGGCAGTCCGACACAAAGCGAAAATGGTGGCCACATGCGCCGTTGTAGCAACAGCGGTTGTGCGCGCATGCATTTTCCACGTACCGATCCGGCCGTGATCATGCTGGTCGAGGATCGTTCCAATCCAGAAAAACCACGTTGCCTGCTCGCGCGCAACTCGCGTTTTCCGAGCCGCATGATGTCGACCCTGGCGGGTTTCGTCGATCCGCTGGAAAGCCTGGAAGAGACGGTCGCGCGCGAGGTTTTTGAAGAATGCGGTATCAAGGTCGGAAAAATCGAGTACCAGGCCTCCCAACCGTGGCCGTTCCCGTCTTCCATCATGCTGGGTTTCAGGGCCGAGGCGCTGACCCGGGAGATCGTGGTGGACGGCGTCGAAATTGAAGAGGCGCATTGGTTCGAAGCCGAGCAGTTGCGGGAATTCGGGGAGTGGGGCGACGATGGAGATTATTTTTGTCTGCCACGACGAGACTCGATTGCGCGATTCCTGGTGAACTCGTGGATGAACGAAATGCTGTAAGCAAAAGTTCGCTGAATTGCGCGATCCCTTAAACTAGCTGGGATGCCAGCAGTTCCTGGTCTTCATCGGCTTTCACCGGACGGTGATCGGCGGCAAAGAAAGTGTAAATCACCGGTAGCACGAACAGGGTGAACAGGGTGCCGATCGCAAATCCGCACACGATCGTGATCCCGATCGACTGCCGACTCGCTGCGCCCGCACCGCTCGCAACAACCAGGGGCATTATTCCGATAATCGTAGAAAAGGAAGTCATCAGGATTGGCCGCAGTCGGATTGAAGCGGCTTTGATTACGGCCTCGACCGGTGACAGGTTATCGTTTTTCTGCATTTCGTTGGCAAATTCGACAATTAGAATGCCGTGTTTACTGACCAACCCGATTAGTGTAATCAATCCGACCTGGCTATAAATATTCATCGACACCTGCGACAGGAACATCGGTATCAGGGCGCCAAACATTGCCAGTGGTACCGTTGTCAGGATAATGAATGGGTCACGCAAACTCTCGTATTGTGCGGCCAGTACCAGGAAAACGACGACAATCGCGAATCCGAAGGTGAGCGCCAGCACCGAGCCCTCCTGGATCAGTTGGCGCGACTGTCCCTGGTAGTCGAAGGTATAACCAGCGGGTGCAACTTGTTCGGTGATATCACGCAGTACCTGTAATGCCTCGCCGAGTGGTACGCCCGGGACCGCGTCGATTTTGGCGGCGTTTTGTTGCTGAAACTGCACCAGCTCGCGGGGTACCGAGGTATAGTCAATGTCAACCAGCGTTGACAGGTTGATTTGTTCGCCGCGGTCGGAGTAGACGAAATACTGGCCGACGATTTCGGCATTTTGACGTTCCTCGCGTCGCGCCTGTGGAATGATCTTGTAACTGCGTCCGGCCAGGTTGAAGCGACTGACATAGCCTTCAGCCAGGATCACACCCAGGGTTTGACCGATTTCACGCATCGAAATACCCATGGAATCGGCGCGTTCGCGATTTATCGTGACCCGTATTTCCGGTTTGCTGAAATTGAAGTCACTCTTGATGAAGAAAAACTTGCCACTCTCGCGGGCCTTGTTAAGGATTTGCTGGACCACGCCATATAACTGATCGTAGCCCTGCTGGGTCTTGAGAATGAATTCCACCGGGGTGTTGCCACTGGCACCGGGTAGCGAGGGTGGATTAAACGCGAAACTTTGCAATCCGGGTTGCTGATCAAGCGCCATCTGAATTTCCGGAATCATTTCGATCGAAGTCAGGTTGCGATCCTCCCATGGCTTTAACAACATGCCAGCGAAGGATACTGTCGGCCCGCCAAAACCGTTCGCCATAAAAGACGATTGATATTCATCTTCGTACTTGCGGAAAATGTCGATGTAAGGTGCGGTGTACTTGTTCAGGTAGTCGAGGCTGCTGTGATCGGGTGCCTGCGAGAAAGTGAAAATCACGCCCTGGTCTTCTTCCGGTGCGAGTTCTTTCTGGATAAACTGGAACATGGCGGCCAGCATTACGACCACGCCTATCACGAAGAAAACCGTGACGGAGCGTGTTTTCAGTGAATTGGCAAGGGCATTTTCATAGCGGCGATGTATTTTCTCGAACAGGTCGTTTACATAGCGCGCGTAAGCATTGTTGGAAATGGTGGGCTTGAGCAATCTCGAACACATCATCGGCGACAGGGTCAGCGCGATAATGGTCGAAATGATAATCGTACCGACCAGGGTAAATGCGAATTCCTTGAACAATACCCCGGTAAGTCCGCCAAGCAGGCCAATCGGGGCGTAGACCACACACAGTACGATCGTGGTCGCGATAACCGGTTTTGCAATTTCACGCGCACCCTGTAATGCCGCCTGCAACGGCTTCAAACCCTCGCCGATATGTCGGTAAATGTTTTCCACGACGAGGATTGCGTCGTCGACCAGCAGGCCGATCGCCATGACCATTGCCAGCAGTGTTAACAAATTGATCGAATACCCCATGATCTGCATGTAAAACAACACGCCGATGATAGACAGCGGGATGGTGACCAGTGGAATCATGGTGGAGCGGAAAGATCCCAGGAACAGAAAGATAACGACAATGACAATGAGCGAGGCTTGCGCCAGGGTAAAGATCACCTCGTTGATCGATGCCTGGATGAACTCGGTAGAATCATAAGCAATCGCAACATTGAGGCCGGGTGGAAAAGAACTCTTCATCTTTTCCAGCTCGGCGGTGACCAGCTTGATCGTGGTTAACGGATTACCATCGGTAGTGCCATTAATGCCAATGTAAATCGATGGCACGTTATCGAACATGACCAGCGAGTCATAGTTTTCGGCACCGAGCTCGATTTCGGCAACGTCACCGAGACGAACCTTGTTATCGCCTTCTTCGCGGATGATGAAACGCTTGAAAATTTCCGGATCACCGGTATCGGTCACCGCGTTGACGTCGGTTTGCACCAGTTGTCCTCGAGTCTGCCCGGCTGCTGACTGGTAATTTTCGTCGCTGATGGCATTGACAATATCGGCCGCCGAAACCCTTAACGCGGCCATGCGCACCGGATCCATCCAGACTCGCATCGAGTAGGTTTTACCACCCAGAATCTCGGCCTGAGCGACTCCCTTGACGGTGGCCAGTGCGGGTTGAATCGTACGTAGCAAGTAATCGGTAACTTCAACGTCAGTTAGCGTTTCGCTGTAGAAGCCATAGTAAGCCAGCGCGAAGCCTTCCGCCGATTGCTTGACAATTACCGGGTCTTCGGACTCGATCGGTAATTCTCCTCTGATCGACGAGACCTTGGTGCTGACTTCGGTCAGGGCAACATCGGCATCGACCCCGAGTTTCATATGCACTTCAACCACTGAAACACTGTTACTGCTACTGGAGCGTACGAAATCGATCCCCACGGTGCTCGAAACCGCCTGCTGGACCGGGGTGGTGATGAAGCCCTGTATCAATTCGGAGCTGGCGCCGGGATAGGCGGTAGTAATCGTGATGATCGAGGTTTCGAGTTCCGGATACTGCCGGACCTGGGTATTGAAAAAAGCCTGCACACCGAGCAGTACAATCAGTGTGCTGATCACCAGGGACAGCACCGGGCGCTTGATGAAATAATCGGTCAACATTGCGGTTTATTGACTAGATGACTGGTATTCGGGCACGTCATCGACGATCGCAACCCGCAGGCTTGGGTAGAGTTTGAGTTGTCCCGAGGTCACCACAATATCACCGGATTTCAAACCACTGTTGACGCCGGCTAATCCTGAACTACGGTAAGCGACATCAATCTGGCGTGCAGCCAACCGGTAGTCGGGCAGGGCCTCCTCGCTGCCACCGGGTTGTCTTTCGAGAACGTAAGCTGCTTCGCCGTAAATGTTATAAAAGATTGCGGTTTCAGGAACGGTGACAACTTCCATCTGGCGTCTTGATCGAACACTCGTATCGGCGAACATGCCAGGCGCCAGTAACCGTTCTCGATTGTCTACTACCGCACGAATCGCGATATTACGCGTATTGGCATCGAGTTGCGGATTCCAGGTTTCAACTTTGGCGCTAAACGTCTGATCAGGATAAGCGTGGACGCGAAACTCGATCAACTGATCGATAATGAGGTCATTAAAATTACTTTCCGGCAGGGTAAAGTCGAGATATAGCCGGTCGAGCGACAACAGGGTCACGATATTGGTCCCTGGTGCAACGTATTCACCGAGATCGACCTGTCGAATACCAAGCTTTCCTGAAAATGGGGCAAAGATTTGCTTCTTCTCGAGCGCGGCACGGGCAACGTTGATCTTGGCTTCTGCAATATCGACCAGCGATGCCTGGGTATCGATATCGTTACTGGTTACAAACGATTGATCCTTGAGCTTGAGCAATCGTTTGTACTGGCTATTATCCGCATTAAACTTGGCGCGTGCTGATTCGAGGTTGGCGGTTTCAGTGCGATTGTCGAGTTCGACCAGTAGCGAACCTTGCTTGACCTCACCACCCGATTCGAAACTAATCGAAGTGATTACGCCGGAAACCTCGGTTGTTACATCGACTCCCTGAAATGCCACCAGGGTGCCTATCGCCTTGATACGGCGTTCCCATTGGGCAATTTCAGCCTCGGCTACGGTTACGCTGATTGGTGGAGGCGCCTGGCTGCCCTGGGCGATCTGCTCCTGGATCTGTAAAAACTTTTTGTACCCCAGCGCACCACTCATGATAATGAGCAGCAGAAACACCAGTAATAGTCGGAGCCAGAGTCGCGGCTTACGAGTTGGAGTTGGTTCGGACACCTGGGTTATACCTTAATCATTTTTAATATACTGAAGTAGTCACGCAATAACTAATTGCAAGGACCAATTCTAACCATTTGACCAAAAATATGCTGAATTGTTTGACGACTATTACAGCTTAATCGGATTTTCGATAGGCTAACACCCAATGGCGTAAATGCGCCTCTTTTGCAGAGAAAGGGTAGGTGCGAAATAGCAGCGATTGATCGAGCTTTTCCCATTTCCCTGTTTCTTCGAGCGCGGCAATTTTTGGCTTGAAGCCGTACTCGTCGTATGCGATCGCCGATAGTGAGAACACGATCGTACCGCCAGGTCGAGCCAATTTCAGGATGCCGTCGAGTGATTCGGGGGGCGCGTGGCCGTGCGTGAGTACGCCGGCTGCCACGACCGCATCGAAGCTGTCGTCGGCCAGGTCAATCCGGCTGTCGAGATAAAGCTGATGCAACTGCTGGTATACCTCTTTGCGTTGCGCGACCGCAAGCATGCCGGATGAGGGATCGAGTCCCTCGATATTGCGATATCCCATCTGGTGCAGCACCTGTGCCATGTTCCCGGTACCACAGCCGGCATCGAGAATTTTGGCGTCATAGTCCCGCACATGGCGCCCGATCAGGCCGGTAGCGATCGCGATATATGGATTGCCGCTTGCCCATAATTGCTGGTCATAATCATGTGCCCATTCATCATACAGGGTATCGAGTGTTTTACGTTCTCCATCCGCCTGATATACGCGCTCCAGCCAGGTTTCGAGGTCCTCCATAAAATACTCCTTGCATGTCACGATAATTAACCGCAGATTATGCCTTTAACAAGGCCAACTCAAGTGATTGGTGCTGATATGGACGCAACTAAAGAGGTATTGGTAACCGGGGAATTGCAACTCAACGAGCTGGATCAGGCACGGCTCGATGGCAGGCTTGGCAAGGCCATGCAATTTGCCATGCAAACAATAGTAACCGCTGCTCACATCGACCAGGCAGATGCGCTGATCGATATCAGTTTTGCGCACATCGATGCCTGTTTTTACAACGGGCGCGCGCATCTCGACTTTGTCAATTACATGCTCGATCATGGCGCTTCGCTGGCAGTACCTTCCTGGACCAACAATGGCCTGGTGTCGCTCAATGACCTGTCGGTGCGTGATCCGCTGGCGAGTCGCGAAATGCATGAAGCAAGGGAATTGATGCAGGCCTACGTCAAGCTAGGCTGTAACCCGGTGTGGACCTGTGCGCCCTATCAATTACCCGGTAGGCCCGGACTCGGCGATCACATCGTCGGCTCCGAGTCTAACGCGGTCAGTTTTTATAACTCGGTGATCGGCGCACGCAGCAATATGTATGGAGATTATCTTGATGTCTGCGCTGCGATAACCGGGCGTGTACCTTTCAGTAAGCTCCATCGAGACGAGGCCCGAGCCGCTCAAATCCTGTTCGATGTGGGCAGTATTCCACAAGCAGTCCGCAACAATGATTTGTTCTATCACTTGCTCGGATACATTGTCGGACGCAAGTGTGGCAATCGGGTACCGGCAATTGTCGGCTTGCCGGAAAGCTGTGACGAGGACGATCTGAAAGCGATCAGCGCTGCCGCCAGCTCGGCAGGCAGCGTACCGTTGTTTCACGCGGTTGGCATAACCCCGGAAGCCGCAACACTCGAAATCGCCTTTCAAGGCCGACAACCGACGCAAGTTATGGAGTTAAATGTCGATGACCTGCGTCAAGCGCGAGATGAGCTCGGGAAAAATTCGGATCAACCGCTGGCCGGCGTCGCCCTTGGCACGCCCCATTTCTCTTACACTGAATTCGAACGCCTGGTTAACCTGCTCGATGGTCGTAGCATCGACCCCCGACTGACATTTTACCTGTCCACCAGTCGGCATGTATTTGAACAGGCAAAGCAGCAGGGCTGGATCGAGTCTTTGCAACAGGCCGGTGTCAAGATAATCACCGATACCTGCACCTATTTTTCGCCCGCCGTTAACGGCTTACACGGCAAGATCATGACCAACTCGGCGAAGTGGGCCTACTACGCGCCGGGCATGTTACCGGTGGACGTGTTGATCGCAAGCTTAAGTGAATGCATCGAATCCGCGGTTAGTGGCGAGGTGATGCTCGATCAATGGGATGCCACATGAGTAAGCAATCAGTCGACATCGAGGGCAGGGTTCTGATTGCCGGCTCAGCCGATGGACCGGCACTGGTACTTGATGAAACGCTGAGTTTTTGGGGCGGATTCGACCCATCAAATGGCGAGATTATCGATGTGCATCACCCACAATACCGACAACTGGTGGGAGGCAAAATTTTGTGCATCCCGCAAAGCAAGGGATCAGCCGGTACCCCGGGTGGAATCGCGGAAACATTACGCAATGGCAGTGGGCCGATCGCCTTCGTGCTAGGCGAGCCTGATGTCAACATCAGCGTCGGTACGTTGGTTGCCAACCGGCTTTACGATATGAACATTCCCGTGCTGGAGATTTCGCGCGAACGGATGAAACAGATTAAAACCGGCGAAGCTGTTTTCATCGATCGGAACGGAAGGCTATCAGTCAATCGCTAGGGCCTGTTGCACCAGGCGGTGAAATTGATGCAAGGCGTATTCGCTCTCGCCGGTACGATCCGGATCCACCATGAAAGTGCCCTGGTCATAGCTTTTCGAATTCAACCCTCGCTGCACCGATTCACAAAGGTGAATATCTTCGGGTGCCAGGATATCCGCTACGTAGTCAACACGAGGTTGATAGACTTTCCCGCCGACAGCAAATGAATGACCGCCAAAGGTTGAGCTGGTCGTGGTTACCGGTCTTACCGCAAACACGGCAAATTCGTTTGAGCCAGGCAGAACGTTAAACGTAGTATTTGGCCATAGATACCAGAATACCGAGCTTTGAATTCCGACATCGGGATCTACCGGGTAAGCTGTATTTTCGATACGGATATCGGGGCCATACTGGCGGGACCAGCGGTCGTGTACATCTACTTGATACTTTTCCATATCGATGATCGAGGCGAATGCCTTATGCGCCGGACGGCAGTGATAGCATTCGACGTAATTGTCGACGACCACTTTCCAGCCGGCCTCCATCCGGGTTTCACCGAGCAGGTCGGTGCCACAGAGTTCGACGTCATCAAGATAGGGGATGTGTTCGCGAACATCTACCTCGAGACCTGCAGCAAGCGCTTGCAGGCTTTCACACTGATCGTCCAGGTTGACGAAAATACAGCCGCACAATATCTCGAGCCTGATTTCTTTTAACCCGAATTCAGCTTTATCAAAGCCGGGGCGATGTTCACCCATGCGGGCTACTTTTAGACTGCCTTCATTGTCATAAGACCATGCATGGTAGGGGCAGACAATCAGTTTGCGCACATTTCCGGCACCCTGTAATAATTCATGCGCCCGATGCCGGCAAACATTGTAGAACGCGCGCAGTTTCAAGTCGGACGAGCGAATGACAAATATGCTCTCATCGCAAATCTGCAGCGTGAAGTAGTCGCCTGGATCAGGCAACATCGATTCATGGGCGACGTACTGCCAGCTTCGGTAAAAAATCCGCTGCTTTTCGAGTTCGTAGATTTCAGCGGAAAGATAATAATCAGAGGACAGGGTAAAAGAGTTTTCGGCCTTGTCGGTGAGTGGTCTATTCAAGGGGGGTAGTGCCGACATGATGCGGAATTTCAGGAACGACTGTCCATCGCTTTCAGGATCATCGCCTGGTCGATTTCACCGATTATCTTATCCTGGTCATCGACCACCGCGAGTGGGCCGTCCGCAGCGATGGCGACATCGATTAACGAGTCGAGCTTGGCGTCTTCATTAACACGCTGCGCCCCATTGGACCTGGTCGCGTCCGAGGCTTCGCGCATGATTTTACCGACACTGAGAACCTTGTAGCGAGGTACGTCCTCGGTAAATTCACGCACGTAATCATCGACGGGATTTGCCACTATTTCCTCCGGCGTGCCGATTTGTACCACGACCCCGTCTTTCATGATCGCGATATGGTCACCCATCTTGATGGCTTCCAGAAAATCGTGGGTAATGAAGATCATGGTCTTCTGTACCTCGGCCTGGATCTTGATCAATTCATCCTGCATTTCACGTCGAATCAGCGGGTCGAGCGCGCTGAAAGGTTCATCGAAGATCAGGATTTCGGGGTCTACCGCCATTGCGCGGGCGAGGCCGACACGTTGCTGCATTCCACCGGAGAGTTCGCGCGGGTAATGATCGGCCCAGCCGTCCAGCCCGACCTTTACGAGTACTTCCATTGCTCTGGCCTTGCGTTCTTTTTTATCCATGCCACGAATTTCGAGACCGAAGGAAATATTGTCGATTACCTTGCGGTGCGGAAACAGGCCGAAGTGCTGGAACACCATGCTCATTCGAAAGCGGCGTAACTCGGTGAGCTGGGCATCGTTATAGCCCATGATGTCTTCACCATCGATGATCATCTCCCCGGCGGTGGGATCGATCAGTCGTGAAATACAGCGCACCAATGTCGACTTGCCACTGCCCGACAGGCCCATGACAACGAAGGTTTCGCCCTTGTTGATTTCAAAAGAGACATCATTAACGCCGATCACGTGCCCGGTTTGCTCCTGTACCTCGGCACGTGACAGCGAACGGTCGAGATTTTCCAGCGTCCGCTTGGGATAAGTACCAAATATCTTCCAGATATTCTTACACACGATTTGGGGTGCTTCGGACATTGTAATACTCGTTAAATTGCCGCGATTTCCGACTATCTTAGCCTACTGCCGAACAGGCTGTAAACCAACGGTGTCGCTATTGCAGGAGTTGCTGATCAAGGATAAGCTAATGCGAATCTTATGGGGTGAGGATGTATGAGCGCGGTATTCGAAGAAAAGGCACGCTCAGACTGGTGGATTGATATATGGGAAGAACACCGTAGTTGGGTAGTCACTTTTGCGCTACTAGGGATCTCCCTGGTGATCTGGAAAATTCACGGTGGCGAAACCATATTCCCGAAGAGCTGGATCGAGTCATTTCCGTTCGCCGAACAAACTGACGCCTTCAAAGACAGGTTTTTTCCTCTGATTCAACCAACGACCCGCGCTGTCGCCGCTGGTGTGATCTGGTTTTACGAGTCGATGGTCGATTTTCTGACCTTTACCCAGTGGCAGGTTGTATTCGTTATCCTGGTGTTACCCGCATTTGCCTATGGTGGTTTGCGCCTGGGCCTGCTCGGTATAGTCGCGGTTGGATCATGGCTGGTGCTGGACTTCTGGGACGAATCGATGGAAACCCTGAGCCTGATGTGTATTTCGATCCTGATATCGATCGTAATCGGAGTCTTGCTGGGTGTTATGGCGTCGCAAAGCGATCGTTTCGAAGCATTCCTCAGGCCGATTCTCGATACCATGCAGACGCTGCCGGCCTTTGTCTACCTGATCCCGGCATTTTACCTGTTCGGTATCGGCGCGCCCGGCGCTATTCTCGCAACTGTCATTTATGCATTGCCACCGGTCGTTCGCCTGACCAATCTGGGTATTCGCCAGGTCCCGGCCGGGATCGACGAGGCCGCGACTTCTTTCGGTGCGACCCGGATGCAATCGCTAATCAAGGTCAAGATTCCGCTCGCGATGCCGTCAATTAAACTGGGTGTCAACCAGACAGTGATGATGGCGCTGGCGCTGGTTGTGCTGGCGACTTTCATCGGTTCGCCCGGACTGGGTGATATCGTGTTCCAGGGGCTGCAACGGCTCAATGTTGGCAAGGCGCTCGAAGGGGGACTCGCGATCGTGCTGATGGCGATCATCCTCGATCGCGTGACCTACGCGATGGGACACATCGAACAGACCAGCGCCAGCCAACACGATCACGTATTTCGCTTGTTTCCACAGGGACTGGAGAAAATTAAGCCGATACTGTACATCGAATACGGCATCGACTGGATATGGCATCGAATTGCCCGGGGCGGGAATTTTGTAGCGCTGGCGGTAACTTCGGTGGTATGCAGGCTGGTTGCAATCTACGATTCGGATTTTGCCGGCAAAGTACGTGAAATCATGCTGGCGCGCAGTTTCCTGATCGCGAGCCTGGTGTTGATCGCAGTTTTGATGCTGCTCGACGCCTACACCGACCTGTATGGTAAATTCCCGCGCGAGTGGGAATACCGTTTCCGCACCCCGGTCAACCAGTACATGGATGAATTGATCACCAACGATCTGTTTTACGCGATTACGCAGGGAATCAAGGAGACCCTCTGGTTTGGGTTGATCAACCCGTTGAATAGTTTTCTGAAAGGTTTGCCATGGTGGTACACCAGCCTGGTATTCGTCGTCGGCGCCTACTTGTTCAGCGGTCGCGGACTGGCTATAGCGACTTTGCTGGGATTGCTGTTTATCGGCGCCACCGACCTGTGGTTGTTCGGCATGATCACGCTGTCAACGGTACTCGTTTCGGTGCTAATTTGCTGTATTTTTGGAGTGCCGTTGGGAATTTTATCAGCTTACAGTAAAACCACCGATACCATACTCAAACCGATACTCGATACGATGCAGACGATGCCGGTATTCGTCTACCTGGTACCGGTCGTCATGTTTTTTCAGGGTGGGCAGGTATCTGCGGTCATCGCTACCGTGATCTATGCGCTACCGCCTATTGTTCGCTGCACCACTCTGGGCATTCGCGAGCTGCCTGAGCAGATCGACGAGGTTTCGAATTCGTTTGGCGCGTCGACGCTACAGACCCTGGTCAAGGTCAAGCTTCCAATGGCGATTCCGGCGGTAATGCTCGGTATCAACCAGGGCATCATGATGGCACTGGCGATGGAAGTCGTTACCCCGTTGATCGGCGGCAAGGGGCTTGGCCTGCAAGTGTTCGACGGTATGAATATGGCGAGCATAGGCCTTTCGCTGCAGGCTGGTATCGGGATTGTATTGCTCGCGATTATTCTCGACCGCATGTCACAGGCCTGGACCAAAACCCAACGCGAGGCAATGGGATTGGCCTGATCAAAGATGACCCTATACTGACTCGACAACCGCATTGACAGGCAGTATTATCGATCCAACCCGCCTTAAACTGGCGACAAAAAATACGATACCCGAAGAGAGGAGAAAATAAAATGTCATCAAAACTAAAAACCGCGCTGGCGTCTGTAATACTGATGCTTAGCGTCGGTTCGATTCCTTCCGTAGAGGCAGCCAAACGCCTTACCGTCCCCGATCCTGACTGGACTGGTGGTGTGGTCACCTGCCGCACCATTCAATACGTGCTGGAAAACGAGATGGGCTACAAGGTCAAAACCGTGAACATTCCTCAAGGACCTGGCGTTTGGGAGGGAATTCGCGCAGGCGACCTGTTTTACAACTGTGAAACCTGGCCTTCCTATAATCCCACCAAGGAAAAGTATCTCAGCGAATACGGTGGTGATGGATCGTTAACTATCATTGCAGATACCGGCATCATCGGTGAGACTGCCTATTGGGTGCCGCGTTACATCATAGAAGGCGATGCTGCACGCGGGATTCCTGCATCGGCTCCGGATTTAAAGACATTCAAGGACCTGAACAGATATAAGCACATGTTCAAAAGCCTCGAATCCGGTGACAAGGGTAACCTGATCGGTTGTCCAGTAGCTGCCTGGGCCTGTGAAGATCAGAAACGAATGGATTCGCTGGGCGTCGATTTTTACGCGCAGGCACTCGGTTCAGAAACCGCGCACTGGGCCGAAATGCTCGCCAAGTACAAGCGCGGCGAGCCCTTTATTGCCTACGCCTGGGCGCCGCACTGGATACATGCTGCGCTGGACCTGGTTGAAGTTGAGTTGCCGACTGAAGCCTCCTGGCCAGATGACGTCACATTTAAATACGCCAATCCGGACCTGATGAAGGAACATCCCGAGGTGGTGCAGCTGATCAAGAATCATCGGCTGACGAACAAGCAACAGGCGGGCATGATTTACGAAATAGACTTCAAGAAACGCGATGTCGAAGAAGTCGTCGAAGAGTGGATGGAGGCTAACGAAACGATCTGGCGTGAATGGCTGCCTTAGGCAGTTTCGCAATTGAATGCAATCAGGCTCCTGCGGGAGCCTGATTTGTTTCTGGCCTGTTTAATTTGACCCACAAAATAGAATGAGCGGCAGTAATGTAATCGTTTTCATGTCGGACGAGCATACCTGTTCGGTCATGGGTGCCTATGGGAACAAGCTCGTACATACCCCGACACTGGATAGGCTTGCCAATAGCGGTGTGCGTTTCGACAACGCATACACGCCGTCGCCGATCTGTATTTCGGCGCGTGCCAGCTTCGCAACGGGGACCCAGGTTTTCGAGCACCGCTGCTGGTCCTCGGCCGAGCCGTATTACGGACAGCAGCAGAGCTGGATGCATCGGTTGCGGAAAAGAGGCCACGACGTGGTTTCGATCGGCAAGCAGCATTATCGTTCAGCAGCCGACGATACCGGATTCAGTGAGCAGATCTTGCCGATGTACCTGGCCAATAATGGTGCTGGATGGCCCCAGGGTTTGCAGCGTAAGCCGATGGGCAGCTTTCCGGATTCTGTCGAAATGGCGTCAATCCTGGGCCCTGGCGAAACCAGTTATACGCGCTATGACCGCGATATCACCGCGGCTGCAGTGCGCTGGCTTGAACAGCGCCGAGTTTCCAATGCGAGTCCCTGGATACTGTTCGTATCCTTTATCTGCCCGCATTTTCCCTTGTCAGCGCCGCAACAGTTTTATGAATTGTATCGGGACATAGATTTGCCAGAACCCTACGACTGTGACCCGGTAGAACAGTTAAAGCACCCCGTGATCGATGAGATGCGTAAATTCTGGGATTATGCCGAACATTTTGATCACGACAGTGAAAAAATCGGGCTTAAGAATTACTACGCGCTGTGTAGTTTTCTCGACGACAACGTGGCACAGGTACTGACTGCCTTGGAAAAGTCGGGACAGGCCGACGCCACTCAAATTATCTACACCAGTGACCACGGAGATATGACCGGCAACCATGGCATCTGGGGCAAGTGCTACATGTATGAGGACTCGGTAGGCATCCCCATGATATTAAACGGGCCGGGCATTGAGCCCTCGATAAATGCTACCCCGGTCTCGCTAATAGATCTGGCGGCGACAATTGAACATGCGGTTCACGGAGAGATTAACGATGTTGAGAGTAGCTGGCAGGGTAGACCGTTACAGGGGTTTATTGATAACCCCGATACCGAGCGCCCGGTTTTGAGTGAATACCACGATGGTGGCAGCCCATGCGGGTTTTTCATGTTGCGCAAGGGCCGCTGGAAGTATGTGTATTTTTCGGAAGGACACCCGTCATTGCTGTTCGATATGGAAAATGATCCACGGGAATTGGTTAATCTGGCCGATGATTCTGCGCATGCAACGACATTAGCTGAATTGCGTAAACAGCTGCTACAGATTCTCGATCCTGAGGACGTTAATCGGCAGGCATTTGCCGATCAGGCAACAATGATCGAAACACTGGGAGGCATCGAAGCGATTATGGCGTTGCCGAGCTTTAATCACACACCGATAGAGTGAAACTATAGTTTTCTGAGTTCGCCAATCGCAATGCCCTGTTCGCCGGCAATTGCGTACAATAGAAATATTTTCCCATCTTCTACGAAAATAGCGGGGTCGCGAAGCTGATTTGCACGCTCCATGATAGCGCCATATTGTGAAGCGCGTGGCGTGATGTCCGCACCTTCCCAGGTTTTTTGTGCGCGATGGATTTCACTGGTTTGAGCAAATCCCCATTGCTGCCAGTCGTCGGGCGTATCCAGGATGGATAGCAATATGCGTTCAGGAGAATCACCCACCCGCGTCCACAGGACAAACCACTGATCATCTTGCTGTAGCAGTGCATGATGCCGAATTGCCTCGGTCGTTAAGCGAGGACCGGCTTCAAAGTTTCCCAAACCATCGGCGGAACGATAGAGCTGCCCGGGCATTGCAATCGCGTAGAACCAACCGTCATGGCAAAAAATCCTCAGATAGGGCGAACCTATTATTTCCATGCGCGCAGCAAAATTGAGTCCATCGCGCGACAGGGCAACCCGACTGCATTGCCTGCCATCTTCAAGCCGGCCATGATAGTAGAGACGAATTTGCTCGGTTTCGTGATCGACCCAGACATCAGGCGAGGCAATGTGGGGATAGTTGCCATCGGCGCCTGCCTCGATATATTGGCGTGCTTCCGGGTGCAGCTCTGAGTCGGCAGGGGGGGTGCTGGCAAAAAGGCTATGTTCCAGGTCAAGCGGAGGTGGCGTTACAATTTTCCAGGGGCCGACAAGATCATCGCTGGCCGCGAGCCGGATCGAGTGGCCCTCGTGATGCGCGAAATAGAGCAGGTATTTGCCCGGGGGATTAACCAGCCACTCGGGTGCCGCTATTAGCGAAGGTCCGTTGACATTGCCGCCAAGTGCGGGGTGTTCCCCGACATCGAGGATCGGGGCGTCATTCAGGTAATGAAAGGAAAACATTACTGCAGCGTAACACTATGCAGTGGCAGAGCCCTCGCGCGCGCGTTCTGCGAGCAGGCCGGTCAGCCAGTCGGGGTCCATTTCCGGTACCGAAGAAAGCAGCAGCTTGGTGTAATCGGGGTAGGGAGGTGCCAGGATTTCGCTTTTCATACCCTGTTCGACGACACGGCCCTCGAGCATTACAACAATCTGATCCGAAATTGCCTTTACCGTGGCGATATCGTGAGTGATGAATATATAGGTTAGCCCGAGTTCTTTCTGCAAACGCAGTAATAGTTCGAGAATACCTTTTTGCACAATCTGGTCGAGTGCCGAAGTCACCTCGTCACAGATAATCAGCTCAGGGTCGGCAGCGAGAGCTCGCGCGATGCAGATGCGCTGTTTTTGACCACCGGACAGTTCAGCAGGCAGGCGATCGATGAAATCCTCGTTGAGTTCGATCATTTCGACCAGTTCAAGCAGACGTTGGTCACGTTCTCTGCCGCGCAACCCGAGATAAAACTCGAGCGGTCTGCCGATGATGTCACGGACAGTGTGGCGCGGATTCATCGCGGTGTCGGCCATCTGGTAAATCATCTGAATCTTTTGTAACTGATCGACGCTGCGTTCTTTGAGCGTCGGCGGTAGAGGTTTACCGTTGAACAGGACCTGGCCTTTCGAGGGCGGCAATAATCCGGTAATTGCGCGTGCTGTCGTGGATTTACCGGAGCCAGACTCGCCAACGATGGCGACTGTATCTCCACGCGGTACTTCTATCGTTACATCATCGAGTACCTTGGCGCTGCCAGTGTAACTGGCATCGACGTGGTCAACCTTGAGAATAACGTCTTCTGATTTATCTTCGGGTTTTTCAATTGAACGTACCGACCACAGGGATTTTGTATATTCTTTTTTGGGGTCGGACAGCATGCTGCGGGTGTCGGCATCCTCGATTGTTTCACCGTAACGTAAAACCTTGATAACGTCGGCCATTTGTGCGACTACCGCGAGGTCATGGGTAATGTAAATCGCGGCCGTGTTGTATTGCTCGACAATGCGGCGCATCGAAGCCAGCACCTCGACCTGGGTCGTTACGTCGAGTGCAGTAGTGGGCTCGTCAAAAATAATCAGATCAGGGCGTGGCGACATCGCCATTGCGGTCATGACCCGCTGCAGCTGGCCACCAGATACCTGGTGCGGATATCTGTCACCGATATGGTCCGGGTTCGGCAATTGCAGGTCTCGATATAGCTTGCGTGCGTCAGACTTCGCCTCTTCTTCCGGTTTAATCCCCTTGCGTACCGTGGATTCCACGGTTTGTTCTATCAGCTGGTGTGCCGGGTTGAATGAAGCCGCCGCAGATTGCGCAACATAGGCTATCCGGGAACCCCGAAGTGCACGTCTCTCTTCGGCCGAGGCTTTCATCAAGTCGATGCCATCGAACATGATGCTGCCGCTGGTCAATCGACAGCCGGGGCGGGCAAAACCCATTGCCGCCAGTCCCAGGGTAGATTTACCGGCACCGGATTCCCCGATTAATCCCATGACTTCGCCCCGGCGCAGGGTTATGTCGACACCCTTGACAATTTCATGCCAACGATCATCGCTGTAGCCATCGATGACAATATCCTTCATTTCCAGCAGAATATCGCCCTTTTTTCCCTTTTTTTGATCACTCATAGCTGTCTTCTCTACTTGTCAGGCTCAATCCTTGAGGCCGCTGGATTTATGCAGGAACCAGTCGACCACGAAATTGACCGCGACGGTTAGCAGTGCAATCGCGGCTGCCGGTAGCATGGGTGTCATTGCGGCGGTTAAATCGTATTCGGCAAACTGGATCAGGCCTGCGGTTTCACGCACCATCGAACCCCAGTCGGCGGTCGGTGGTTGAATGCCCACGCCAAGGAAAGAAAGCGCCGCGATGGTCAGGAACACGAAGCAGAAGCGTAATCCAAATTCGGCTACCAACGGCGGCATGATATTGGGCAGGATTTCCCGGTACAGGATCCAGAACAGCTTTTCACCGCGTAGTTTGGCGGCTTCGACGTAATCCATGACGACGACGTTAAGCGACACCGCGCGTGCGATACGGAATACCCGGGTAGAGTCGAGTATCGCGATGATGATGATCAAGTTTAACGTGTTCGCACCAAACATTGAAAGCAGGATCAGGGCAAAAATCAGGCTCGGAATTGCCATCAAAACGTCAACCGAGCGACTCAGCAGGTTGTCGAGCCAGCCATTATTGTTAATTGCCGCGGTAATGCCGAGTCCACCACCAATGACGAAAGCGAACAATGTTGTTACGAATGCGATTCCGACCGTGTTGCGGGCGCCATAAATAAGTCGCGATAAAATGTCACGACCCAGTTGATCGGTACCGAACATGAATTCCTCGCCCCAGGGAGCGTATGACAAATCAAATATCTCGGCTTCGCCATGGGGTGCTAACAACGGCGCAAAGAGCGCAAAAAATATATAAATGGTTATCACCGTCAATCCAAACAACGCCGTAGGGGGTGCGGATTTCAGGCCTCGCAAAATGTTCTCGAGAAAGGTACGCCGTGCCTTGATCAGGACAACTTCGCCGGCCGCCGAGTATCCCTGGTCTGCCAGATCCGCTGGCTTGCCGGGAGTCATATCATCGTCGTTATTCATCGTGGATGTAACAGCCGTGGGTTAGTAATGATTGAAATAATGTCTGCGAACAGGTTGAGCAGGATATAAGTCGCCGCAAAGATCATTGCACAGCCCTGAACAACCGGCACATCGCGGGTTGTCACCGCATCGACCATGAGTTGACCGACCCCCGGGTAGACGAATACGACTTCGACGACCACCACGCCTACCACCAGGTAGGCCAGGTTGAAAGCGATAACCGTAACAATTGGCGCCCAGGCATTGGGTAATGCGTGGCGTAAAATAATTTCCGACTTGGAGGCGCCCTTGAGATCGGCCATTTCGATATAGGGGCTCGCCATCAAATTAATAATCGCGGCTCGCGTCATACGCATCATATGCGCCACGATGACCAGGGTCAGCGTCAATGCGGGCAGGGCGGTAAGATAAACCCGTTCCCAGAAAACTGCATCGGGGTCGATATTGGCGAGCGATGGAAAAATCTTGGTAAACGAGGATAGCCCCAGTATTAACAGGTAGGCCACAAAGAATTCCGGGAATGATATCGTGGTCAGTGTCAGCGCATTGACCGTACGATCGTAAATAGTATTTCGATATAACGCGGCGGTAATGCCGAGAAACAAAGCCAGTGGCACCGAAATAATCGCTGCCATAGAGGCCAGGAACAGCGTGTTGGCCAGCCGTGGCGCCAGTAACTCGATAACGGGTCGAGAACGGTCCTGTCCGCCCGAAGATCCCCTGCCGGAAAAGGAATTGCCCATATCACCGGTCAATATTCCGCCCAGCCAGTCGAAATAGCGTTCATGCATCGGTAAATGGAGGCCCAGTTCCTTACGAAATGCTTCGACGGTCTCGGGTAATGCTGCCTGCCCTAGCACCGCTTCACCGAAATCACCGGGTAAAAATTCAATTGAACTGAATAATATTAACGAGACCACAAAGAGCGTGACCAGTCCCAGGCCGAGTCTTTGCAATATAGTGCGGATTACTGGGTGCACAGCATTTCCCCCTCCAACTAGCCTTCCGAATCAATTCCCGATGATTGCTTAGGAGACTTTATTTTAGTTATAACGAGGATAATGGGCCGCGGCCCATTATCCTCGGTTCTTTCTTAACTTAAGCGAACCACCAGCGTTCGACATTCTTGTTTCCGTCGAATTCCCAGTTACCGGCAACTTGCTCGTCGTGTCCTATTTTCTTGCTGACTGCATGAATGTAGTTGGCAAACATCGGAATCAACGCGCCACCATCGTCGCTAAGGATTTGCTGGGTCTCGTAGTACATCGCGCGACGTTTTTCGTTGTCGAGTTCCGAGCGAGCCTCGATGACCAGTTTGTTGAAACGATCGGCGGCGGCCCCGGTTCTCCAGTTGGTATCGTTCCACTCGCTGTCATTCACGTATGCACTGGAGTACATCCAGTCCACGGTTGGACGACCACCCCAGTAACAGGCGCACCAGGGCTTCTTGTTCCAGACATTCGACCAGTAACCGTCCTTGGGTTCTCGCACCACGTTGACGTTGAGACCAGCCTTTGCTGCGGAATCCTTGATCAGCAGGGCCGCATCGACAGCGCCAGAGAAAGCGGCTTCAGAAGTGCTGAGATCCAGAGCGCCTTCGAACCCAGATTTCTTGAGGTGGTGCTTGGCCTTATCAGGATCATACATACGTTGCGGCATCTCACCGTTGTGGAAGGGCTGCGAACTTGAAATCGGGTGGTCGTTACCCATCGCGCCGTGTCCCAGCAGGATTTTCTTGACCAACTGCTCGCGATCGACCGAAAGCTTGACCGCCATGCGTAGATCGTAGTTATCGAAGGGAGGGGCATCGACACGCATCGGGAAGGTGTAGTGCAGGGTGCCTGTGGTTTCCAGGATCTTGAGACTGGGATTGCGGCTCAGTAAATGTACGGTTTTCGGATCGACCCGGCCGATCGCATGCACCTCCTGGTTCATGATCGCATTCTGACGCGCCGTGGTATCAATCAGTGAAATCGTTTCGACTTCATCGAAATGGGCGCGGCCCGACTTGAAGTAGTTTGGATTACGCTTGAATGTCGCACGTACGCCGGGCTCGAATTTCTCGATGATATAGCCGCCGGTACCGAAACCTGACTGCCAGTCCATTTCCCCGTTGAATTCAGGGAGGATAGCAAAGTGGTAATCGCTCATCAGAAACGGGAAGTCTGCATTTCCCGCATTGAGTTTAACGGTAACTTCATGCGAACCGGTTTTCTTGATGCTTTCGACTGGGGTAAGCAGCGCCTTGACTGCCGACTGTGAATCCTCTCCGCGGTGGTGGTTCAACGAAGCTAGCACGTCGTCGGCGGTCAAAGATTTACCATTATGGAATTCGACGCCTTTACGAAGTCTGAAGACCCAGGTTTTGGCATCTTTGCTGGCTTCAAAGCTTTCCGCCAGTTCGGGCACTAACTGCCCGGTATTATCTACTTCGAATAGATGGTTGGAGTAGGTGAAAACAACATTTTGTGAAAAGCCGTTTTCATTGGTTGCCGGGTCCAGGTTGTCGGTGGTCGAACCGTGCGCAGTGCCCTGCACGAATTTGCCACCTTTTTTTGGCATCGCCGCTTGCACGGATTGTGAAAGCAGGGTTGCGGCAAAAGGTGCTGCGAGGCCCAGGGCGCCGGCGCGCTTGATAAATTCACGCCGATCGAGTTTTCCCTCTCTCGCCGCTTTTTCGAGATCTTTGATGTCCGCCATTGGTTATTTCCTCAAGGTTGGTTGTATTAATACTCAGGTATTATATTTTTCCTGATGTTACGTCTATTACGTGATTTTATGAAAGGCTTGATATATAACGTCTTCGTGCGAATGTTTTAACATGAATCGGGTAGTAATATCAATTCATTGAACCGCCATTATCGAATAATCGAATAGCCAGTGAGCATAATGAGAATGTTGGGTAAAACTTTTCGAGGTCATTTAATTGCGACCATTTGAAGGCATTCGGGTACTCGATTTTACCCATGTTTATGCTGGTCCGTTTGCGACCTTTCAACTGGCCGTGATGGGGGCAGAGGTCATCAAGATCGAAGCACCCGGTAAACCCGACCAGATACGACTTGAAGGTGTTGATGAGGCACTCAATGAACAGGGCCTCGGCACCAGCTACGTCTTTAACAACCAGGGCAAAAAGGCAATCAGTCTCAATCTTAATAGCGACGAGGGCCGCCAGATCGCGGTGCAGTTGATCGAAAGTGCCGATGTGCTGGTAGAAAACTACCCTGGAACGATGGAAAAATACAGGCTTGGACCCGAACAGGCGCGGGCAATTAATCCGCTACTGATCTATTGCGAAATGACCGGATTTGGGCAGAATAATCCGTTTGCCGGCCGGCCAGCCTATGACCCGGTGATCCAGGCCGCGAGCGGCATGATGTCGTTAAACGGTACCGCGGATCAAGAGTTTCTAAGGGTTGGCCCACCGTTGATTGATTATGGCATGGGTGCGCAAACCGCTTTTGCCATTGCGAGCGCGTTGTTCCAACGCAACTTGAGCGGCAAAGGCCAGGTGATCGAGGCCAACATGCTTGATGCAGCCCTGGTCATGATGTCACCACTGGTTGCCAATGCCATTCATGCCGGAAAAACCGAGCAGCGTACCGGCAACGTGCAAATAGACCGACCAGGGTACGGGGTCTATCCCTGTCACGATGATAATCTTATGATCGGTGCCTTCACGCTGGAACATCATCGCAAACTGTTTAATGTGCTTGCACTGCAAGAAATTATTGAAATACCGGAAGATTTTGATCGTCAGTGGGTACGAGACAATGGTCCGCAGTTGCGTGAGAAAATGTTGCAATGCCTCGCGCATAAAAGTGCTGCTGAATGGGAAATGGTACTCAATAACGCCGATGTGCCGGCTGCAAGGGTCAGGGATTTACACGAAATGCTGGAACAGGAGCAGGGGCAGCGAGCGCTGCATAGCCAGTTTGAGCGGGTACCCGACAAGCCTTACACCGCCCCGATTGCGGCATTTCATTTTGCTGAACATGGCCCGCACCTTGATCAACATTGCGCGCAGCACGGCGAAGACAATGCGACTGTACTTGCCGAGCTGGGCTACGATGACAATGCGATCGCCGCGCTCGCCGATAAGGGTGTGATTTAAAATTCTGACGCCCGGGTCAGAGGCGCCGTGAATCGAGGGTATCTAAACTAGAGCTTGTCGAGAAGCGCTTGTATGTACTGTGACCGCAGCGCGATATCTTCTTCCAGGTGCTTGATTTCTTCCTTAATCATCGCCACCAGGTCCTGTCCCTTGTCACGGGCTGCCTTGAGTTCCTCGAGTTCGTGCAGGGCTTCCCTGAATGCCGGCGAGCTTTCAAACAGCGTCTCGGTCTGCCGGGTACCGCTATCGACCAGCACCGATTTCTTGATCTGTGGGAACTTGTAGCGTTTACTGACCGGCAGTAATGAGCCTTTCTTACGATCATAAATAATACGCAGGATATCGGTACGTCCCACCGTGTAAATCGCGAACTTTTCAATTTCCTCGGGATGTTTAATTCCCATTTCGGTCAGTTTTGGATAGTCGCTCATATTTTGTTAATCCTGAGTTGGTTATGGGACGTGGACCTGCGGGTCTTCCTGGCCGAGCTTTTCGTAACCGAGCAAGATCTTTTGCGCATCGGCTTCGGCTTCCTGTAACTGCTCGAGGGTCAAGTGACAGGAAATTTCGTGACCGTTCTCGAGCTCCAGTGTTGGTGGTGTCTTCAGTTCACAGGTGCCGTCGATGGCGAGCGGACAGCGATTGTAGAAAGGACAACCTTTTGCGGTAATTTCGACACCTCGCGCGATACCTACCGCCATCTCGCGTTTCTTCATCGTGTCCTCGAGCCAGCCGATACGCATCTCTGGCACAGAGCTGATCAACAGGCGGGTGTAGGGATGAAAGGGGGGTTCGAGGACCTCGTCGGTGGGTCCCTGTTCGACCACGCGTCCGGCGTAGAGCACGACGATTTCATCGGCAAAAGAGGCAACCGTCGACAGGTCGTGACTGATGAAGACAAACGAGACACCGGTCTTGTCACGCAGCGCAGTCAATAACTTGATGACGTTAGCCCCAACGATGCTGTCGAGCGCCGAGGTGACCTCGTCACAGAGCATGACCTCGGGGTTTGCCGCGAGTGAACGCGCCAGGTTGATGCGCTGTTTCTGACCACCAGAAAGTTCGGATGGATAGCGGCTCGCAAAGGCAGCCGGTAATTCGACTAAATCCAGAATCTCGGCCACCTTGGCATGTTTTTCCTTGCCTGTGAGCCCATGGTAAAACTCGAGCGGTCGGCCGATGATATTGCCGATCAGCTGTTTTGGATTGAGCGCGGTATCGGCCATCTGGAACACGAATTGCACTTTCTGCAATTCAGATAACTTGCGATCGTGCAAGTCACCTTCAAGTTTTTTACCGTCGAGAATGATGTCGCCGCGGGCCGGCGGCAACATGCCGGCCATGACACGGGCCAGTGTCGACTTTCCACAGCCCGATTCGCCGATAACCCCGACCACATGGCCATTTCTGACGCTGACATTAATATCCTTGAGGATTGGTATCACGGGCTCCCCGTCGACGATACCGCCGTAGCCTGCGGTCATTTCCTTGACCTCGATATTGTCGATATCGCGATGATGTTCGTGGGTTAGCTCGACCCCCTGGCCGGCTTCGGGTATCGGTCGCACGGCTTCCATCAGGCGCTTGGTATAGGCGTGGGATGGATTATTGATGATTTGATCGGCGGAACCCTGTTCCATGATTTCGCCGCTGTAGAGCACGACGATGTGGTCTGCAACCTGGGCCACCACCGCGAGGTCATGCGTGACGTAAACCGCGGCCGAGTTTTCTTCGCGGATGACCTTTTTGAATGCCTTCAGGACTTCGATTTGAGTGGTGACATCGAGCGCCGTGGTGGGCTCGTCGAGCACCATCAGGTCGGGTTTGCCACAGAGCGCCATGGCCGCCATCAAACGCTGCAACTGACCACCCGACACCTGGTGCGGGTAACGGAATCCAATGCGATCAGCATCGGGCAATTCCAGTGCATGGTAGAGTTCGATTGCTCGATCGTTAGCCTGTTCCTGCGTCAGGCGGCCATGCAATACTGCCGCTTCAGTGACCTGTTCGTTGATCGTAATCGCCGGATTGAATGTTGCAGCGGCGCTTTGCGCGAGATAAGCGACGTTGCCGCCGCGAAGGTCACGTTGCTGCACCGCCTGCATCGTTAGCACATCCTGCCCAAAGAGCTGACACTCGCCGCCCGTAAAATGCAGGCCCGGCTTGGTATAAGCCAACGTCGCCAGCGATATGGTGGTTTTACCGGAACCGGACTCGCCGATCAGGGCAACTACTTCACCCTTATGAATATCGAAACTGACGCCTTTGACAATGGGAACTTCTTCGCCTTCATCGTTATAGGCACTGATTCGCAGATCTTTGACTTCGAATAGTTTTTCCTTTGTCATATCATTATGTCCCATCGTGTTACACCATTTTCTTCGCGAGGCTGCCGCCGGACTTGGCGGAAATATCATCGACGATCAGGTTGATCGCGATAGTGAAGGAAGCGATTGCGAGCGCTGGCCAGATTGCGGCATAGGAGCCGTAAGTGAGACCCTGCAGGTTTTCGCGCACCATGCTGCCCCAGTCGGCGGCAGGTGGCTGTACGCCGAGGCCAAGAAAGCTCAGGCTCGAAATGAACAGCACCACGAACACCAGGCGCAGGCCGAAATCAGTAGCCAGCGGCATCGCCGCGTTCGGTAACACCTCGGCACGGATTATCCACCAGACTCCTTCCCCGCGGGTGGCCGCGGCCTCGACGTAATCCTGCACCATGATATCCTGTCCCAGCGCCCGTGCGATGCGGAATACGCTGGTCGCATAGATCACCGCCGCGGTACCGATGAGTATTGGTATCGAGGAGCCCAGCGCGGCGATGACGATCAAGCCCAGCATGATCGTCGGCAGCGCGAGTATCGCGTCGTTGACCCGACTTATTCCCATGTCGATCCAGCCGCCTTTCACGGCAGCCAGAATACCCAGCGTTATGCCCATCAGGTAGGCCAGCAGCGTTGCCGCCAGTGAAATACCGATGGTATTGCGCGCGCCATAAAGAACGCGCGACAGGGTATCCCGGCTGAGATAGTCGGTGCCGAGGTAGAAGTAGCCGTATTCGCCCGGGCCAGCAGGCAGGAAGCTGTCATCACCGTCCATATCCATCTCGTGGAAAGGCGCTATGCTCGGTCCGACAACGCAAATGATGAGCCAGAATGCGACCACGGCGCAGGATACATAACCGATCCAGGTTAGTCTGAATTTTCGTTTTGGCGGCGCATCGGGTAACTCGGCAAACGCATCCAGTTTAGCGAGGACTTCTTGTTCAGCTTCTTTATTTACTATTTGATCTGTCATCAATATATCCCCTCAAACTACTTCGGATTGCGCAAACGCGGGTTGGAAAGAATCGAGCCGACATCCGCAATCAGAATCAGGATTACGTAGGTGCCGCAGAAAATCATCGCACAGGCTTGTACCAACGGCAGATCCCTGGTCTGCACGCCATCGATCATCAATTTCGCGAGACCAGGGTAGGCGAAGATGGTTTCGACGATGACCACGCCACTGACGAGATAGGCCAGGTTCAGGGCGATAACGTTTATGATTGGTCCGATCGCATTGAAGAACGCATGGCGCAGAATAATGCGGCCTCGCGGTACGCCCTTCAGAATCGCCATTTCGATATAGGGGGAACTCATGACGTTAAGAATACCCGCGCGCGTCATGCGGATCATTTGCGCGGAGACCACGATGACGAGCGTGATCAGCGGCATCGCCAGCGCCTTCATGAGCTCGAAGAAGGTTTCTTCACCGGTCATGTAGGCCGTCGACGGCAGCCAGTGTAGTTCCACGGCGAGGATCAGCACTGCCACCGTGGCAATAAAAAATTCTGGTACCGAGATCAGGCTCAGGGTGCCAAAGGTGACGAGGCGATCGAGCCAGGTACCGGGGTGCATCGCGGCCCACAAGCCCAGCGCGATAGATATCGGGATCGATATCAATGCCACGAAACCAGCCATCATCATGGTGTTACCGAAGCGGCCGCCGATCAAGCTTGAGATGGTCGCACCGCCTGCCTTGGAGATACCTAAATCGCCTGTCATCATGTTACCGAGCCAGGAGAAATAACGGATATATCCGGGTTGATCCAGACCGAGTTGGGCTCGTAGTGCTGCCAGTGTTTCCGGCGTTGCACTTTGCCCGAGAACGATTTGGGCCACGTCCCCGGGTAAAATACTGGTCGCAATAAATACGATAATGGAAACCACGATTAAGGTAGCGAAACCGATGCCGATTCGCTGCATGACCATTCGCGTCATCATTGGATACTTCCCCCTGTTAACTTTCTTTTATAACGAAAAAGGCCTGTATAAATTCTTTATACAGGCCTCATTCGAACTACTTAGACTTCTCTTGTTACGCTAGCCAGATGAATTCAGGCCATTCGCAGGCGCCTAACTGACCCAGTGGTACCGTGGGCATGCCCATCACGTTATCGGCGATACCGTCGTTTATGTTCGAGAAGGCCGGGATAACCATACCGCTACCATTATGGACTAGTGTTTGCATCTCGCAATACATGGCGTGACGCTTGGCAGGATCGGTCTCGGCTAGTGACTGTGCTAACAATTCGCCCATGCGCGCATTGTTCCAGAAAGTGTCGTTCCACGCGGCGCCGGGGCCGAATTGAATCCCCAATTGCGAGTTCGCGGTTGGCCGCATGTTCCATGTCACCACGTTCAAGGGTTCTTTCATCCAGACTGCACCCCAATAACCGTCGGTCGGCACCTTTTTCAGTTTCAGGTTGAAGCCGATCTTCGCGCAGTTTGCCTGCGCGGTCAGGCAAATATCTTCGATACCGCCAGAGACCGGCGCGACGAAGAGTTCTGCTTCAGTATATCCCGATTTCTTGAAATGAAACTTGGCTTTATCGGGATCGTATTCACGTTGTGGCAACTCGGAACACCAGTCCTTGCCGTGCGCAGGACTGATTGGGGTGTCATTGCCTAGCGAGCCCTTGCCTTTTAGGATTCGTTTGACAATGCGTTTACGGTCCTGAATATACTGCATGCCCTTGACAAAATCGTCACTACTGCCGGGTTCGGAATTCTTCAGACAGCAGATACCCATTTGCAATGCTGCCGGGGTTGACAACAGCGTAACGCCTTTCGCGCTTTCGACCTGGCGGAACGAATTGGGTTCAAGCTGGGTCACCATGTCCATATCGCCCGAAATCAGCGCATTGACACGCGCCACCGGATCGGTGATCGCGGTAATTTCGCAGGCATCGAGGTTTGCGCCTTCACGCCAGTAGTTCTCGTTGCGCGTATGGACCGACTTTACGCCTGGTTGGAAAGATTCCATTATATAAGGACCAGTACCATTTTGTTCTAGCGAACCATCCTCTTTTTGCGTGTATCCGGTCGTACCGTTCTTGACAATCTTAGTCTGGAACAGGCCGAGCAGAGTCGGCAAGTCGGCATTGGGCGATTCGAGGATCGCCTTGACTTCCATCGGCCCGGTTTTCTTCCATTCCTTGACCGATGCCAGCACTGATTTGATAACCGAGGTTGAGTCTTCGCCCTGGTGACGTTTCATCGTGTAGACGACATCGTCAGCGGTAAGTTTCCCACCATTGTGAAAGGTGACGCCGTCTCGAATCTTGAAGGTCCACTCGGTCGCATTGCCATTCGGTTCAAACGATTCTGCCAGCTCGGGTTGTGGACTCAGGTCATTGGCATGCTGGATCAAGCTGTTATAGGTTGCGCGACCGCGGGTATAGTCGATCGTAGAAGTAAATGTTGCCGGGTCGAGTTTGTCGTCCGGACCATGAAGGTTGGAAGACATGCGCACCGAGCCGCCTTTTTTCGGCGTTGCCGCAATTGCCGCTTTACCATTGAATAACAGGTGTTCTGCGGCGACCAGAGAGACGCCGGTGACCATGGATAATTTAAGAACTTCACGACGGGAGAAGCCGCCTTTTACCAGTTTTGCCACCAGATCCTTGTCGGACTGGGTCAAATCCTTGTAATTGAGTTCGGATTTGGATTTATCGTCTTTCATTTTCACTCCTCGGGTTGGATGTCGCTTTTATTTTATCGGCATTTAATTAACGTAACATGAACCCACGCATTCGCGTTTATTGTTTGAAGATCCTGATGGGAAACTTACGCATAAAACACTCTAACGTCCTCATAGGGTAAAACGAGTGCGATTTATTGTCAAAGACTGGCAGAATCGAAAAAATTTTGCATATACTAATCATTAGATGATCTCAGGGATTGATTGGTTTAGAGTAGCGACAATTAAAAACTTCACCTGCTGCTGACACTTGTTTAAAACCCTTGGCACCGTTGCGTCACTACTCCTCAGTTACGGGCTGCTATTGCTTGCCAATGGATTGTTTTCGACGTTGCTCGCGGTACGCACCCAGGTCGAGGGATTCTCTTCGACAACGGTCGGATTCATCGTTGCGTCCTATTTCTCCGGTTTGCTGCTGGGAGGGTTGTTCGCCGGCCGGGCGGTGACCCGGGTTGGTCACATTCGTTCTTTTGCGGCATTCGCATCGTTTGTGTCGATTTCAGCCCTGTTACATCCGCTATTTGTAACACCAGTTGCGTGGATGATGCTACGCATGCTGGCAGGGTTTTGCATGGCGGGCATGATTATGGTCACCGAAAGCTGGCTTAACGAGGCGGCGAGTAATAAAACCCGCGGGCAGGTCCTGTCGTTTTACATGATCACCAATTACTTCGCTGCCGGTTGTGGGCAGTTCCTGTTGACTACCGGCGATCCGTCGCAGTACCAGTTGTTCAGCCTGGCATCGATCATATTTTCACTGGCATTGATACCCGTATTACTGACCCGTGCCAAGGCACCGGTACCGGTTCATTCGACGCGGATGCATGTGTGGACGCTGTTTCGAATCGCCCCGCTTGGTGTATTCGGAGTGTTTTGCTGTGGCCTGGTTAATTCGAGCGTGCACGGTTTAAGCCCGGTATATGCGACCAACATGGGCTTTTCCGAAGCACAACTATCGACCTTTATGGCGGTTATGATCATGAGTGGCCTTTTTTTACAGTGGCCGATCGGACATCTCTCCGATCGCATTGGTCGAGGACCGCTGTTGGTTTACATCCCGGTGCTGGTAGCTTTTGCCGCGATCTGGATGGTGTTTGCGATAGAATATGCACTGATCCTGATCGGCGCGATGGTGTTTGGCGCATTTGTGTTCACGCTGTATTCGCTGGCCGCGGCGACCGCCAATGATATGGTCACCGCCAATCAAAGAGTGCAGGTGGCTGGTGCCTTGTTGATAACCTATGGTGCCGGCGCCGTAACCGGGCCGATAGTCGCGGGCCAGTTTATGGGTGTGCTCGGTCCGCAGGGGCTGTTTTTCTACTTTGCCCTGATCAGTTTATTGCTTTCCGCGTTTGCAATTTTCAAGCGCCGCCGCGATGGAAGTCCCGACAAGCGCAAACCTTTCGTCGCGGTTCCTGCGACCCAGTCAACATCGAGTCAGCTTTATCTCTCCGCGCACGATGAAACGCCGGAGCACGTGACCGAACTTGATCTCGACAACGAGTCCAAAACCTGACAGGTTCACGTTAGCTTTATGGTCCAGCCGCAGGATGCATTAATCGTTTCACATCGCAAGGTCTGGATGCTGGCCGGGCCCATCATCCTTTCCAACGTCTCGGTACCGCTGGTTGGTGCGGTTGATACCGCGGTAGTCGGACACCTGCCTGAACCGCAGTCGATCGGGGCGGTTGCGCTGGGTGCCCTGATATTCAGTTTTCTTTACTGGGGATTCGGTTTCCTGCGTATGGGGACTACCGGATTTATCGCGCAAGCCTACGGTGCCGGTGACTGGAAAGGATTATCGGACACCTTGTTGAGAGTGCTAATCCTGGCCCCGCTGCTGGGCCTGGTGACTATTGTCATCGGCTGGCCGCTGATTGATTTCGTCCTCTACCTGATTGACAGTAGCGCCGAAATTGAAACGCTTGCCGCCGATTACTCGCATATTCGTATCTGGAGCGCGCCCGCGGTGCTTTGCGTTTATGCCTTTACCGGAATTTTTATCGGCATGCATAACACCCGTGCCGCCTTCGTGTTGCAACTGATACTGAACATCAGCAACATGCTGCTCGACCTTTTGTTTGTGCTCGGTTTTGGCTGGGGCGTCGAAGGCGTGGCGCTGGCATCGGTGCTGGCCGAGTACCTGGCGATGCTATGCGGCTTTTACCTGTTGCGCACGCAGATCAGCACGGCAATCTCTCACTATAATCGTACGCGCCTGCTGGCCCGTGACGCGCTGGTAAAACTATTTACTGTCAACTCCAATATATTCATCCGTACCCTGTGTCTGCTGTTTGCCTTCAGTTATTTTACCGCCAAGAGCGCAAGCCAGGGTGAGGTTATTCTGGCGGCGAATGCAATCCTGTTACACCTGCAAAGCATCATGGCTTACGGGCTCGACGGTTTTGCACATGCCGTAGAAGCAATGGCCGGTAGTGCGTACGGGGCAGGGCGGCAACGCCTGTTTCGGCGCGCCGTATTACTTACCACTTTGTGGGGTGCCGTCATCGCTTTACTGGCAGGGCTGGTTTACTTCGTGTTTGGCGATGCGATCATAAACCTGTTCACCAGTATTGACGCTGTTGCCGACACCGCTTCGCGCTATTTGCCGTGGATGGTAATTGCGCCGATTTTGTCGGTATGGAGTTTTCAGCTCGATGGAATATTCATCGGCACCGGGCACACAAGTGCCATGCGTAACGCAATGATATTTTCATTGGTTGCCTATCTACTGCTATTGCAACTCGCCATTCCGATGTTTGGTAATCACGGATTATTTTTCGGACTCGCATTTTTCATGTTGATCCGAGCCTTATCGCTGCTATTCTACTTCCCCGGAATCGAAGCTGCGATTCGCCAAGTACGCGTACCTGATTAATGCACGCAGCCATATTCCTGTGGGACCATCCCGGTTCGATGTCGACCGCGATCGAATCCGTCATCTACCCTGGTTGTGAACGTCTACCCGTGCCTAGCGAGACCCAGGAATAACATGGCAGCTGAATCCTACAAACAACATCGCTTCCTGCTGGGCGCGTTGTTCATGGGTCACATGACCAACGACTGGGTCGCGGGAACCCTGTGGTTACTGGCGCCCGCTATTGCAGCCAGCATGGGCCTGGGACCGGCGGAAGTCGGCTTAATCCTGACCATCAACGGTATCGGCGCCGGACTGGCCTATATTCCAGCGGGTGTGATTGCAGATCGCTCGACCCGTCCCGGTTTCCTGATGCTGCTCAGTTTCTGGTGGGTTGCGATCGGCTACCTGAGTGCCACCCTGGTGCCGGGATTCTGGGCGATTACGCTGTTACTCGCCTTCGGCGTCATGGGAGACGCTTTCTGGCATCCGATTGCAACCGGGGTGCTAGTCAAGGAGATGCCGCAGCGGCGGGCACAGGCGCTCGGCATTCACGCGGTTGGCGGCAGCATTGGTGCCGAGGTGCTGGGACCACTCAGTACCGGTTTTCTGCTGGGTTTCTTCGACTGGCAGACGACCCTGCAAATCCTGGTGTTGCCGGTCGTCTTTATGGGGGTCCTGTTTATTCCGGTAGCAGCACGCATCAGCCGTGATAATCCGGGACAGGTTACCCATATCGATTTGCGGACGCTCGCGCGTCAATGGTTCAAACCTGCGGGGCTTGCCTTGATGCTGATGATGATTCTTTACAACATGGCGTTGATGGCGCAACTTGCGATGGCTCCGCTTTACTTTCAAAACGAACACGGATTATCTCCTTTTTACGCCGGGTTGATTTTTGCGGCAATCCTGATGATTGGTTCGATTTTTCAACCTTTATTCGGCAAATACACGGATAGCCGGGGTCGTAAACCACTGATACTACTGGCCCTGTTCGGGGCCACTTTCTTTGCCCTATTTGCGGGTCTTAGCGATAGCCTTTACTGGGCTATCCTTGGCCTGTTACCGGCGGTTGCTATCCTGACCGCGATACGACCGGTGATACTTGCTGCGGCAGTCGAATACACCGGCAAATCGGAGGCCACCACGCTCGGCATCGTGTTTACTGTGCTCGATGGCGTCGGCATGTTCGGTGCGCTGCTGGCAGGACTGATCGGCGAATTCGAGCTGCGTTATGCATTCATCATGGCCGCGGCAATGGCCTTAAGTGCGGGTTTGATCTGCCTGTTCCTGAATTTCAGGACAACCGCGTTGAGCGACGATCAATCGGTTATTTCGCAGGTCGCTAGTCCAGCTGATCCTTGATAATGTCGTATAATTCGGGACGGTTTTCTGCAACTTCCGCGACGCTCAGGCCTTCCAGCGAGTGCGGATATTTCAACCATTGTGCGGTTTCGTACAGGTAGTAATCCGGTTCGCGATCGGTCTGGTTGCGTGATGGTTTGTAATAAGGCACCGCGACACGAATGTCATGCGGAGTATTAAGCCTGGCTTTTTGCTGCAGGTAGGCGACGACGGCCTCGATCGTCAGGCCGGTGTCAAATACGTCGTCGACGATCAACAGGCTGTCCTCGCGGGTACAGTTCTTGACCAGGTAATTCATGCCATGAATTCTGATTTCATGCGATTGCCCGTCGATCCCGCTGTAGGACGAGGTACGGATCGCGATATGGTCGGTTTCAATACCATACCAGGACAGCAATTCCTGTACTGCAATTCCCATGGGTACGCCACCGCGCCAGATTGCGATCATGATGCTGGGGCGAAATCCGTCCCTGATTATATCGGCGCCGAGGCGGAATGAATCCTCGAGCAGCTGCTGCGCTGACAGGTACAGTTTTTCACTCATCTTGCGTGCATTAATCCAGGTCACTTGGTAGGCTTCGCAAGAATATCACAGCGCATTGTCACCGGGTTAATAGATGAATAAACGCTTCATCGGAGAACAGGAGTTACTCGAAGATTCCTACCGACTGGCGGTACAGATTTACCAGAGCGGCTTTCGTCCCGATTTTATTGTCGGGGTGTGGCGCGGTGGTTCTACGGTTGGGATTTACGTGCAGGAATGCCTGCAGTACCTCGGTGTCGAGACCGATCATATCGCGATCCGAACCTCTTACCGGGGGCGTGACGATTACTTTAAGCAGCTGCAACAGGGCAACGAAATGCGCGCGCATGGCCTGCAGTACCTGTTCGAAAACCTGAATGCCGACGATGCGCTGTTGATCGTTGACGATGTTTACAGTACCGGTCGTAACACCCATGCCGTGGTTGAACGCCTGCAACAGAAAGCCAAGAGAAACATGGCAAAAGACGTGCGTATCGCGGCACCTTACTATCGTGCTGGTGCCAGCAACTTGCATCCTGCGCCCGATTATTTTTTGCAACAATCCAGTGATTGGCTGGTGCTGCCCTACGAATTGACCGGAATCAGTCGCGCCGAGCTCGAAGCGCACAAGTCCTGGATAGTACCGTTACTCGACGATTTGAAACCGGGCTGGCAATAGTCATGAAATATTCTTCGTTGACCGACAGGGTAAAGGGCGGTGCCGCCGATGCCTGGGACCTGCATTCGGTTGCCAAGCAGGCGCGCAGCCGCGGTGACGACGTCATTGTTCTGAGCGTTGGCGATCCCGATTTCGCAACCCCCGATGCTATCATCGCCGAAGCGCTGCGGGCGATGAGGGAGGGCGATACCCACTATACCCAGATCAGCGGGCACGACGATCTGCGCCAGTGTATAGCCGAGCAGCACCAGGTCAGCACTGGTCAGAAGGTCGGCGCTGAAAACGTTATCGCTACCTCCGGCGCGCAGAATGCGCTGTTTGCATCGTCACTATGCCTGCTCGATCACGGCGATGAAGCCATCGTGTTGCAACCCATGTACGTGACATACGAGGCGACAGTCCAGGCTTCAGGCGCGAAGCTGGTACCGGTGGTTCTCGACGCCGAAACCGAGTTTCGCCTGAATCCCGATGTGCTACAGCAGGCAATCAGCGAACGCACGCGCGCCATATTTTACGCCTCGCCGAGTAATCCGACCGGGATTGCGCTGAATCACGAAGAGGTTCAATTAATTGCCGAGCTGGCATGCAAGCATGATCTGTGGGTCGTCGCCGACGAGGTTTACGCCAATTTCGTATTCAACGGCGATTTCCATCACATCGCTTCCGAGCCAGGTATGGCCGAGCGCACCGTCACCATCGGCAGCATGTCCAAGTCGTACGCCATGTCGGGCTGGCGACTCGGCTGGGCGGTCGCGCCGACTGAAATGATTGCCAACATGGAGAAGCTCGCGCTGTGCATGCTTTACGGTTTGCCCGGATTTATCATGCAGGCCGGCCTTTATGCGTTGCAGCATTGCTCGGCCGAGCGGGAGCGGATGTGTGATATCTACCGCCAACGGCTTGAATACCTGTATGACCAGTTTACATCCATGCCGGGATTGAAGCCGCATCGGCCGGACGCGGGCATGTTCATGATGGTCGACGTACGCGGTAGCGGTCTCGAGGTGCCCGAATTTTGCCAGCGCCTTTACGATACCTGTGGGGTTTCGGTGCTCGATGCGACCGCGTTCGGTGCCAGCGCCGTGGGTCACGTGCGCGTATCCTGTACCGTCAGCGATGACGAGTTGCGCGAGGCCTGCGATCGCATTGCTGCGTTCCTGGAGACACTGTGATGGCTGCTGGAGAAACCCGACGTTGCTGGTGGTGTGGGGACGACGAACTTTACCGACATTACCACGACGAAGAATGGGGCGTACCGGTACACGATGACCGCCTGCTGTTCGAGTTTTTATGCCTCGAAGGGGCCCAGGCAGGTTTAAGCTGGATCACGATCCTGCGCAAGCGCGATAATTACCGGCGCGCATTCGATAATTTCGATGCCGACAAGATAGCGCGCTACCCGGATAAAAAAATAGCTGCCTTGCTGGAAGATAGCGGCATCGTGCGCAACCGCCTCAAGGTCAATGGCTTCGTCAAGAACGCGCGCGCCTATCTCGAGATACGCGAGCAGGGCATTACGCTCGATCAATACCTGTGGGATTTCGTCGACGGCAAGCCGCTGCAGAACAACTGGAAAAAAAGCGCGCAGGTACCGGCCAACACCGGAATTTCCGATGCCATGTCGAAAGATCTGAAAAAACGCGGCTTTACTTTTGTCGGCAGCACCATATGTTATGCCTTCATGCAGGCCGCCGGACTGGTCAACGATCATACCGTCGACTGCTTCCGCCATCGCGAACTGAAACGAGGTTGATATGTCCGTCCAGGCCGAAGTCGAATTTCTGTCGAAGCGCACCGAGCGTCCGATTTACTATGCATCCAGCGCCGGGCGCAACGCGAAGCACGACATCGACCAGCCAATGAATATCGTCACCGTAAATGTCGACGACGCACGCGATCGTGCCGATCAGGACGCGACGCGCGAATTCGGTCAACATCCCTCTGGCTTCGACTTGCTCAAATTTGAGACCCGCGTCGACAACTTTCTCGACCAGGACAGGATCGAGTCGGTATACGAGGGCGAGATTATCGATTTTCTGAAGCGAGTGACCGGAGGTTACCGTGTGCATATCTTCGATCACACGGTACGCGCTTCCGATCCTGACCTGCGCGAGCAGAAAAACGTACGTGAGCCGGCGACCCTGGTGCACAATGATTACACCTCGACATCGGGTTTCGTCTGCTTGCAGGAGAATCTAGGCGCCGAGGCTGACGAACTCGCCAGGGGACGATTCCAGATTATCAACGTTTGGCGGCCGCTTACCGATCCAGTCGAGGATTACCCGTTGGCATTGGTCGATTCGCGCAGTCTCAAGGCGGAAAACCTGGTCGACACCGAGCGCCGCGCGCCGAACCACGTTGGTGAAATTCAGCTCGCACTGCACGATCCGGAGCAGCGCTGGTTCTATTATTCGGCAATGCGTCCCGACGAGGTACTGTTGTTCAAGACCTTCGATTCAATCGACGGCGGTACGCATCCCTGCAACATACATACCGCCATCCACCTGGCGGATGCGCCGACCGACGCGAAACCGCGCGAAAGCGTCGAAACCCGGGCGTTCGTGTTCTATCACTAGTGATGAAGGGTACCGATGCAAGAACGCAGGCG
>JAOTXY010000071.1 GCA_029862125.1 Gammaproteobacteria bacterium
GGCTTGTGTGGCACCGAGCAGGTCTATTTCGCCGCTTTTCATCTCGAACTCGACGGTGGCATCATGATCACCGCAAGCCACAACCCGGTTGACTACAATGGATTTAAATTCGTGCGCGAATGCGCCAAACCCGTAAGTGCCGATAGCGGGCTCGAGGACATCCGTCGTATTGCCGAGGAAGAATCCTTCAGTGAATCCCGACACAAAGGCAGCGTTACGGCGACCGATCTGTCAAGCGACTACATCGATCACCTGCTGGGCTATATCGGTAACCCCGATAACCTGAAGCCACTCAAAATCATATCCAACCCGGGCAACGGCATGGCAGGTCCGGTCATCGATTTGCTGCAGAAACGTCTGCCCTTCGAATTCATCAAGATACAACATGATCCCGACGGCAGTTTCCCCAATGGCGTCCCCAATCCGCTGCTGCCCGAGGGGCGCGGCGCGACCATTGAGGCGATAAAACAGCATGGCGCCGACCTGGGAGTCGCCTGGGACGGGGACTTCGACCGCTGTTTCCTGTTCGATCATAACGGGCGTTATATCGAGGGTTACTATATCGTTGGTTTGCTGGGTGCGCAGCTGCTGAGGAAAAACCCCGGTGAGCGCATCGTCTACGACCCGCGCCTGACCTGGAATACCATCGACCTTGTATCGCAAAGCAATGGTGAACCCGTGCAAAGCAAATCAGGGCATGCCTTCATCAAGGAAACCATGCGCAAGGTCAACGGCATTTATGGCGGCGAGATGAGTGCCCATCATTACTTCCGCGATTTTGGCTATTGCGACAGTGGCATGATCCCGTGGCTGCTGTTGAGCGAAATGATTTCGACCCAGAACCGATCTTTTGCCGAAATGGTTGACGAACGTATCGAACGATACCCGGTTAGCGGTGAAATTAACACCACGGTCGCCGACCCTGCGATGGTCATTAAAAGAGTCGAAGCACACTACGCCGAACTGCCTCACCACATTGATCGCACCGACGGCCTGGGCATGGATTTCGGAGAATGGCGTTTCAACCTGCGGGCTTCCAATACCGAACCACTGTTGCGCATGAACCTCGAGACCCGTGGCGATCACGCTCTGATGGAAAGGCGCCGAGACGAAATCCTCGATCTGATAAACAACATTGTTTGATAGAAAAATTACCATAGGAGGCTCAAATGAAACCCGGTAAAACCCTGCCCTATTTTGTCGCCGTCGCATTGTCGGCTCTGCTATTCAATCAGTCAGCATCGGCGGCTGACGTAAAAATTACCCCGCTTGGCAGCCAGCAAGGTGAATTTTGCCAGCTCGATCGGGCCCTGGTCCTCGAAGACCCCGATGGAACTCGAATTCTCTATGATCCAGGTCGCACTGTTGCCGGTGCAGAAGACCCGCGACTGGGTAAAATCGACGTAATACTCGTCAGCCATATGCATGGCGATCATGTCGGCGACAAGCACATTGAAGCGCCCGGCGATAGCGACTGTAAAAGCACGAGTTTCCCAATCAACGCGCTGCCGAATACCAATGCCGCCAACATCGCCCACGCCAAGGGAGCAAAGATCGTGACCGGTAGCGAAATGCCCAAATTTTTCGCCTCCAAGTTGAAAGCCCTGGGTAGTGATCCCAAGAATTCACAGCTGGTTCGTTTCGGCGCATCCCGAATGATTGGTGGCGTCACCATTACCACGGTGCCGGCAGTGCATTCCAATGGCATTTCGGGCCACATGATTGGCGGTGAACTTGGTGACATGCTCAATGCCGCGGGGCTGACCGCTTACGCCGGTCCACCGACAGGTTATGTGCTGACCTTTTCGAACGGCCTGGTTGCCTATTTGTCCGGCGACACCGGTATTACCGCGGAACAAGAGACCGTGGTCAATGACCACTATGATGCAAAACTGGTGGTGATTAATATCGGCGATACCTTCACCACCGGACCGACTGAGGCGGCATGGGTCGTTAACGAATTGATAAAACCCAATTCCGTTATCGCCTCTCACGCCAACCAGCCATCCACTAGGAACGGCAAGGTAATTGCGGGCACGCGCGTCGATAGCTTTAGTAAACTGAGTAAAATGCCGGTCCATGTGCCCATTAGTGGTCGTACCATGAGCTTCGATAGCCGAGGCAAATGCACTGGTGAGTGCTAGACATCGTTAATAAAAAGAGTGAAACTAAAAAGCCAACTACATATAGTTGGCTTTTTTTTCACCCGGAGAAAAACTGGGTCAACTCGCTAAAAATAGCTAAATTGGTAAGATGGAAGGGTTTTTAAGCCAGATCTCAGAGATTGGTATGAGTTCGATACTCTTTGCTATCGTTATCTTAAGTATGCTTGTCGCAATCATCATGCTCGTGTTCAGGCCATACGATTATGGTGAAAACCTACAGCGTTTCGAGAAAATCGAAAACCAGGACCATCGCAAGAAAAATTCAGAAGACACCAAGTGGCGATCGGTAAAAATACGCCCTGGACTCATTGCCTGTGATCGTGTCGCCGGTATATCCGGTCAAATATTCCTGTCGCAGGAAGCGCCGTCCCTGCCACTTGAAAACTGCACCGAGCAAGACTGTAGCTGTCACTACATTTTCCTCGACGATCGGCGCAGCGGCACGGATCGTCGCGTCGAGATGGGTAAACTGGACGAATTCCTGCCGAATCTCGGAATAAACAGGCGCAGTATCGCCGGGCGTCGTGCCACCGACCTGGCAGCCTGACGAAAGCCGGGAACCAGGTTCAGCGCAACAATCAGGCCGGTTCCCTGCAGCGGGCAAAAAAAAGCCAGCTTGACGCTGGCTTTTTTGATTGTGAGCGAGGTTTACTCGTCGTCGTAGTCAACATCCGGTCGATCCACTAACTCGACATAGGCCATGGGAGCCTTGTCGCCGGGACGAAAACCGCATTTCAGAATACGCATGTAACCACCGGGACGCTCCTTGTAGCGAGGGCCCAGATCGGCAAACAACTTGCCCACGGCAGACTTGTCGCGCAGACGGCTGAAAGCCACGCGCCGATTGGACACATTGTCTTCCTTGGCGAGCGTAATCAGGGGCTCGGCAACACGACGCAGTTCTTTTGCTTTCGGCACGGTAGTGCGAATCACTTCGTGATCTATCAAGGAAGCAGCCATGTTCTTGAACATCGCCTTGCGATGTGAACTGTTTCGATTGAGCTGTCGCCCACTGTTGCGATGACGCATCGTTTAAACCTCTTAACTTGCTAATTTGCTGTCGTTTTCGATACTGGCGGGAGGCCAGTTCTCGAGACGCATGCCCAGTGACAGGCTATACGACGCCAGCACGTCCTTGATTTCAGTCAGGGACTTCTTACCCAGATTCGGGGTTTTCAGCAATTCGACTTCGGTGCGCTGAATTAAATCGCCGATGTAGTAAATGTTCTCTGCTTTCAGGCAGTTAGCCGAGCGCACAGTCAGCTCGAGATCGTCGACCGGGCGCAGCAGAATCGGATCGATATGTGATTCCGGCTCGTGCTCGACTTCTTCATCCGAACCTTCGAGATTAACGAAGACCGATAGCTGATCCTTGAGGATGCTACCAGCGATGCGAATCGCCTCCTCCGGATCAATCGTTCCGTTGGTTTCGATATCGATGATCAACTTATCCAGGTCGGTACGTTGTTCAACGCGCGCTGCTTCAACGCTGTAGGCAATCTTGCGCACCGGTGAGAAGGATGCATCAAGCTGCAGATGGCCCAGCGCTGCATCTTCTTCCGAAGTCTGGCGTGTATTAGCCGGCTGGTAACCGCGGCCCTTCATCACGTGCATTGACATCTCAAATTTCTTGGCCTTGGTCAGGGTTGCAATAACGTAATCCGGATCGACAATCTCGATATCGTGGTCGAGCTGGATATCACCGGCTGTGACAACTCCCGGGCCTTTCTTGGATATGGTCAGGGTCGCCTCGTCCTTGGCATGCATGATGATGCCGACACCCTTCAGGTTGAGCAGGATATCGATCACGTCTTCCTGAACACCGTCGATCGTTGTGTATTCGTGTAGCACACCTTCGATGCGGCAATCAACGATGGCGCAACCACGCACCGAAGACAGCAAAATACGCCTCAGCGCATTACCGAGGGTATGACCAAAACCGCGTTCCAGCGGCTCGATTGAAACTTTCGCATGGTAAGTCTCCTGTTCTTCGACTTTAACATGCTTCGGCTTCAGTAAATCAGAGTACATTTTAGACATAAATAACCCGCTAATTATTTGGAGTAAAGTTCAACGACAAGTTGCTCGTTGATATCAGGCGGCAATTCGCTGCGCTCTGGCAGCGCCTTGAAGGTACCTTCAAACTTGTTCTGGTTAACATCGACCCAGTCCGGAAAACCGGTTTGTTCGGCCAACGCCAGTGACTCGGAAATACGTGCCTGTTTACGGGATTTTTCCCGCACGCTGACGATATCCGAGGCAGAGACCACGTACGACGGAATATTAACGATCTTACCGTTCACCTGGATCGACTTATGGTTCACCAGTTGCCTGGCTTCCGCACGCGTTGAACCGAAACCCATACGATAAACCACGTTATCCAGCCGGGCCTCCAGCAACTGCAACAGGTTCTCACCGGTAGAGCCTTTCAAACGCGAGGCTTCCTTGTAGTAGTTTCGAAACTGACGCTCGAGGATGCCGTAAATACGGCGTAACTTTTGCTTTTCACGCAACTGCAATCCGTAATCCGACTGCCGGGGTTTACGCGTACCTGCACCATGCATCCCGGGAGGATTGTCGATCTTGCACTTGGTATCAACCGCGCGACGTGAAGATTTCAAGCTCAGATCGGCGCCTTCACGACGCATCAGCTTGCATTTTGGTCCGATGTATTTTGCCATTATAAAACCTGCCTACACACGACGTTTCTTGGGAGGACGACAACCATTATGCGGAATCGGCGTAACGTCATCTATGCGCGAAATCTTGAATCCGATTCCGTTCAGTGCACGAACAGCTGAATCCCGCCCCGGTCCTGGACCTTTGACCATGACTTCGAGGTTTTTCATGCCCATTTCCTGTGCCGCCTGCCCCGCGCGTTCTGCCGCGACCTGTGCCGCAAACGGCGTCGACTTGCGCGAACCGCGAAAACCCGAACCACCCGCGGTAGCCCAGGTCAAAGCATTGCCCTGGCGATCGCTGATGGTCACGATAGTATTATTAAAAGTCGCATGAATATGAGCTACGCCGTCAGAAACGACGCGCCTGGTTTTCTTCTTGGTACGTGCTGTATCAACCATTTTGTTACCTGTTAATCCTGGATTATCGCTTCAGCGGACGACGCGGTCCCTTGCGGGTGCGAGCATTGGTCTTGGTGCGCTGACCACGCACCGGCAGACCGCGACGATGGCGAATCCCGCGATTGGTACCGAGGTCCATCAAACGCTTGATATTCATCGAAATTTCGCGCCGCAGATCGCCTTCGGTGGTAAAAGTTTCGATACTGGCTCGAATCTGTTCGAGCTGCTCTTCGTTTAACTCACGCACCTTGGTCTGGGGGTCGATACCGGTCGCGCTACAGATATTGGCAGAGCGCGTCGCGCCAATACCAAAAATTGATTGCAATGCAATCACTGTATGCTTGTGGTCAGGTATATTTACGCCTGCAATACGAGCCATAAAAAATCGTTCTCCTAAGCCGTTAGGCCAAAATGGGCGCAGATTCTAGCCTTCGAGCGCCCAAAATTCAATAAATCTATCAACAAATCAACCACGTGCACGACTAACCCTGGCGCTGCTTGTGGCGCGGGTCGGTGCAAATCACGCGTACTGCACCATTGCGACGAATCACCTTGCAGTTTTTACACATTTTCTTAACTGAAGCTCTTACCTTCATGGTCCTACCTTAATCCCGGGAATCAGCGCACCACACCGGCGCCGCCATATCCCTTAAAATTTGATTTCTTCATCAAACCGTCGTATTGATGACTCATCAGGTGTGCCTGCACCTGTGACATAAAATCCATCGTCACGACGACGATAATCAACAACGATGTGCCCCCAAAGTAGAAAGGCACATTCCAGAACAGTATTAAAAATTCCGGCAACAGACAGACCGCGGTAATGTACATTGCGCCAACCAGGGTCAGGCGGGACATCACACCATCAATATAATTCGCTGTCTGGTTGCCTGGACGAATACCCGGAATAAATGCACCGGATTTCTTCAGGTTTTCCGCGGTATCTTTCGAATTAAACACCAACGCGGTGTAGAAAAAACAAAAGAATATGATCGCGGCAGCATAAAACATGACATACAAGGGCTGTCCTGGAGACAGCGTTGCAGAAATATCCTGTAACCAGCGCATGCCTTCAGCCTGGCCAAACCAGCTACCCAACGTAGCCGGGAATAGAATTATACTGGAAGCGAAAATCGGCGGTATGACACCGGCCATGTTCAACTTCAGCGGCAGGTGACTGCTTTGTGCCGCATACATCTTGCGCCCTTGCTGGCGCTTGGCATAGTTCACGGTAATACGCCGTTGCCCGCGTTCAATAAAAACAACAAAGTAGGTAACCGCAAGTGCGCCGGCAAACAGTGCCAGGATCACCAGTGAATTCAGTTCGCCGGTACGTACCAGTTCAAAAGTGCCACCGATCGCCGATGGCAATCCAGCGACAATTCCGGCAAAGATAATGACCGAGATACCATTACCGACGCCGCGTTCAGTAATCTGTTCACCAAGCCACATCAAGAACATGGTGCCGGTGACCAGCGTAACCGCCGCGGTAAAAATGAAAGACGGGCCCGGGTTGACGACCAGTGCCGCACCGCCGCCCCCACTTTGTCCGGACAACGCAATCGAGATACCAATCGCCTGGAAGGTTGCCAGGACGACCGTACCATAGCGCGTATACTGCGTAATCTTGCGACGACCGGATTCACCTTCCTTCTTCAATTGCTCCAGGGTCGGTACCGCAACCGTCAGTAATTGCATGATAATTGATGCCGAAATATAGGGCATAACACCCAGTGCAAATATCGACATGCGTTCCAGCGCACCACCCGAGAACATGTTGAACATGCCCAGGATGCCTGTCCGCTGTTGCTCAAAAATCTCCCGCATCACGTTGATATCGATTCCCGGAACCGGAATAAAGGTACCGATACGGAATACGATCAACGCGCCAATCACAAAAAAGATGCGCTTGCGCAGCTCGCTTAACGAGCCTCCGGAGAGGCTGCTGGCTAACTGTTGTGCAGAGGGACCGGCCATGATGCGCCTATGCTACCTTGCCGCCAGCGGCTTCAATTGCGGCGCGTGCACCCTTGGTCACGCCAACGCTGTCGTCAACGCTAACCTTACGCTTCAGTTCGCCCGACAGGAAAATCTTGGCCTGGCGGGTTTGTGTTGGTACCAGGTTGGCTTCGAGCAGTGCCTTAAGGCTGATGTTATCAAGACCGGAAGTTTCGATTTCGCTCAGGCGTACCTCTGCCGAAAACCGGGATTTACGCGCGGTAAATCCGAACTTCGGCAGACGCATCTGTAATGGCATTTGTCCGCCTTCGAATCCAGCGCGCACACCACCGCCTGAACGGGACTTCTGACCTTTATGGCCTCGTCCAGCAGTCTTGCCAAGGCCGGAGCCGATTCCTCGGCCGACACGCTTGGATGCTTTGGTAGAACCCTTCGCAGGTTTCAAACTATTCAGGTACATCACGCTTCCTCGACGTTGAGCATATAGTGGACCCGGTTGATCATACCGCGGTTTTCAGGGGTATCGATCACTTGCACGGTCTGATGCATACGGCGTAGACCCAGGCCCGCCACACAAGCCTTGTGCGAGGCCAGGCGATGGTGCTTGCTGCGTACCAGCGTCACACTCAGCTTTTTGACAGCAGAATCTGCTTTTGGTGCGGCCGCTTTTTTAGCCGCAGCTTTCGGTGCAGTTGCCTCTTTGGCAACCACAGTTTCAACCTTCGGTGCCGCTTTCTTGGCGACAGCTTTCTTGGCGACCGCCTTCTTGACCGCAGCCTTCTTGGTCACAGCTTTCTTTAGCGCCGCCTTTTTAGCGGCTTTTTTAACAGTCTTTTCTTCGTCAGCCATCACGTTAACCTGTAATTTCTTCGACGGTCTTACCGCGCTTGGCGGCAATATCCTCGGGTGACTTCATGTTTTGCAAGCCGCTGATGGTCGCACGTACCAGGTTAATCGGGTTACGCGAACCATTACATTTTGCAAGTACATTATGTATACCTACGGCCTCGAAAACCGCACGCATCGCACCACCGGCAATAACACCGGTACCTTCCGATGCGGGCTGCATATAAACCTTTGCCGCGCCATGGCGGGCATTCAGGGGATATTGCAATGTACCATTGGTAATCGCAACAGTCGTCAGGTTGGCGCGCGCTTTCTCCATCGCCTTCTGGATAGCCAGCGGCACTTCACGCGCTTTACCATATCCAAAACCAACTTTACCGTTACCATCACCGACGACGGTGAGCGCAGTAAAGCCGAATTGACGCCCGCCTTTGACTACCTTGGCCACGCGATTGACCGCGACCAACTTTTCCATCAAATCGTCACCAGCCTGTGTATTTCTGGGTTCTGCCATTCGAATCTCCCGGTTAGGCGCGCTTAAAACTTCAAACCATTTTCACGAGCGGAGTCGGCCAGGGCCTTGACTCTACCGTGATACTTAAAACCCGAGCGATCGAATGCAACAGACTCGACACCGGCGGCCTTTGCCTTTTCGGCAATCACTTTGCCCACGGCAGTCGCTGCATCGACATTACCCGGGTACTTGATCGCCTTTTTAACATCAGCCGACAGGGTTGATGCAGCGGCAATCACTGTTCCGGTTTTACCGGAGATAACCTGCGCATAGGTATGACGCGGAGTACGGTGCACACACAATCGATTCACACCCAGGGATGCAATCTTGCCACGCGTGCGACGCGAACGTCTGATTCGGGATTGTTTCTTATCCATAACCTAACCTATTTCTTCTTCGCTTCTTTGCGGACGATCTGCTCGTCGGCATATTTAACACCCTTGCCCTTGTAAGGCTCGGGTGGTCTGAATGCGCGGATTTCCGCACACACCTGGCCAACCTGCTGCTTATCGCACCCGCGCACGATAATTTCGGTTGCCGCCGGGGTTTCTATTTCGATTCCCTCGGGGACCGGGTAGATAACCGGGTGCGACAATCCCAGGGAAAGGTTGAGCTGCTTACCCTGTGCCTGCGCGCGGTAACCGACACCGACCAACTGCAGTTTCTTTTCAAAACCGTTGGCAACACCCTCGACAATATTGTTAACCACGGAGCGCATGGTTCCGGTAACCGCAAGCGATGACTGGCGCTCGTCCCTTGGCGACAAGGTCAGTACGTTATCTTCCTGGGTCAGGTTGACCGCATCATGCAGGGTCAGCGTCAGGTAGCCCTTGGGACCCTTGGCGGATACTTCCCTGCCATTGACGCTGAATTCAACGCCATTGGGTAATTCGATTGGTTTTTTAGCTATTCTGGACATGTCCTAAACCTAAACCACCGAGCAGATGACTTCGCCACCGAAACCTGCGGCGCGGGCCTGGCGATCGGTCATAACCCCTTTCGAGGTAGATATAATCGCGATACCGAGCCCACCGTTAATCGACGGTAAGTCATCTTTCGATTTAAAAATGCGCAGGCCGGGGCGACTAATGCGTCGCATTTTTTCGATTACCGGCTTGCCCTGGTAATACTTCAATTCGATAATCAACTGCTTCAGTTTATCGTCCGAAACCTTGTAATCACTGATATAACCTTCGTCTTTAAGCACTTCGGCAATTCTCGACTTCTGCTTGGACGCGGGCATTATTACGTTGACCTTGTTCGCCTTTTGCGCATTGCGCACGCGAGTCAGCATGTCTGCGATTGGATCTTGTAAGCTCATTTCTGTCCTCTTACCAGCTTGCCTTAACCAGGCCCGGGATATCACCACGCATCGCGGCTTCACGGATCTTGTTACGGCACAGCCCAAATTTACGGTAAACACCATGGGGTCTTCCGGTGACACGGCAGCGGTTTTGCCGGCGTACCGCGGATGAATCGCGCGGTAACTTCTGCAGCTTCTCAACCGCGGCCATCTTTTCGTCGTAGGTCGAATCACTACTAGCGATGGTCGCCTTCAGCTCACTGCGTTTTTGAGCGTACTTCGCCACCAGGCGACTCCGCTTCAATTCACGCTGTACCATGGAATTTTTTGCCATAATCTAAACTCGTCTAACCTCTAAAAGGAAACTGAAAAGCCGCCAGCAGCGCACGTCCTTCATCGTCGTTACGCGCAGTGGTGGTAATGCTGATATTCAATCCACGCAGCTTGTCAATCTTGTCATAATCGATTTCCGGGAATGCGATCTGCTCGGTGATCCCCAGGTTATAATTACCCTGCCCGTCAAACGCCTTGGGACTAAGACCACGGAAATCCCGAATTCGCGGAATTGAAAAGTTAACCAGTCGGTCCAGGAACTCATACATCTTGTCGCGACGCAGCGTTACCTTGCAGCCTATAGGCATTTCTTCACGTATCTTGAAGCCCGCAATCGCTTTCCTGGCAAGCGTTACCACCGGTTTCTGACCGGCAATCAGCGTCATGTCTTCGACCGCATGTTCAATGATCTTCTTATCCTGCGAGGCTTCACCGACACCCATGTTAAGGGTGATCTTGGTGATACGCGGAATTTCCATCGATGACTTGTAAGAAAACTGCGCCTGCAGATCTTTCGTTACAGTGTCCCGGTAATGTTGTTCTAATCTGGTCATTATCTATTCCTAAATATCCACGACTTCGCCGTTAGACTTGAAGTAACGGACCTTGCGATCGTCTTCCAGGGTTTTGAAACCAACCCGATCACCTTTCTGGGTATGGGGGTTGAAAAGCATTACGTTAGAAATCTGAATCGGGGATTCCTGATCTATAATGCCACCGGCTTCACCGCTACGCGGGTTACCCTTGACGTGCTTTTTGACCATGTTGACGTTTTCCACCAACAAACGACTGTCATCGAGTCGTTTCAGCACGTTACCGCGTTGGCCTTTGCTGCGCCCCGCGATCACGATGACTTCATCGCCTTTTTTAATCTTTTGCATAACTCTTAATCCCGATACCTAGAGCACTTCAGGTGCAAGCGAAATGATTTTCATGAACTTTTCACCACGCAGTTCGCGGGTTACCGGGCCAAAAATACGCGTGCCAATCGGCTGCAGATTAGCGTTCAAGATTACCGCTGCGTTGCCGTCGAACTTAATCGCAGACCCGTCCGGACGTCGCACGCCCTGCGCGGTACGCACCACGACGGCATTGTAAACTTCACCCTTTTTAACCTTACCGCGCGGGATAGCATCCTTGATACTGACCTTGATGATATCGCCGATCGCGGCATAACGGCGCTTAGAACCACCGAGCACCTTGATGCACTGTACTTTGCGCGCACCGCTGTTGTCTGCGGCGTTTAAAACTGTTTGCATTTGGATCATAGCTTGCTACCTGCGCGCTCTAGTTTGCCTTCTCAACAATCTTTACCAGTTTCCATGACTTGGTCTTGGAAATCGGGCGACATTCTGAGATCTGAACGGTATCGCCAACGCCACATTCATTGTTTTCATCATGGATATGGAACTTGGTCGACTTTTTCATGAACTTGCCGTAGACCGGGTGCTTCACTTTGCGCTCGATCATAACCACCGCGGATTTGTCCATCTTGTCGCTGACAACCGAGCCGGTTTGGATTCTTAAAACCTTTTCATTCATGATTCTTTACCACCACGGTTTTCATTCATAACGGTTTTTACGCGCGCAATATCTTTACGCACGCTGGTAATACGATCGCTGCGCACACCATCCGGATTAATACCCTGTTGCATGCGCAGGTTGAACTGCTCGCGCCGTAACGCAAGCAACTCCTCACGTAATTCCTTTTCAGTCTTTCCACGTAGTTCTGCAGCATTCATTACATTACGGTCCTGGAAACAAATATTGTCTTAAACGGAAGCTTGGCGGCCGCCAGGCGAAACGCTTCACGGGCGATACCTTCGTCCACGCCTTCCATTTCATAGAGCATGCGCCCGGGCTGGATCTTGCAAACCCAGTATTCGACGTTACCCTTACCTTTACCCATGCGCACTTCCAGCGGTTTCTTCGAAACCGGCACATCCGGGAAAACACGGATCCAGATTTTGCCACCACGCTTGACGTGACGTGTCATCGCACGACGGGCTGCCTCGATCTGGCGCGCGGTAATTCTGCCGCGTTCAACGGCCTTGAGACCAAATTCACCAAAGCTGACCTTACCGCCGGAAGTTGCGAGGCCACGGTTGCGGCCTTTAAACTGCTTGCGAAATTTTGTTCTTTTAGGCTGTAACATAACTCGATTCTCTTACTTGGCCGCGGGCTTGCCAGCGCCACCCTTGGTTTCAAGATCGAAAACCTCACCCTTGTAAATCCAAACCTTTACGCCAAGGATACCGTAGGTAGTCAGGGCTTCGGCAAAACCGTAATCGACATCTGCGCGCAGGGTATGCAGTGGCACGCGACCTTCGCGATACCATTCACTACGTGCGATTTCCGCACCGTTCAAACGGCCGGCAACATTAATCTTGATACCCTCGGCACCAATCCGCATTGCATTGGTGACCGAACGGCGCATCGCCCGACGAAACATCACGCGGCGCTCCAGCTGCGAGGCAACACCCTCGGCTACCAGCTGGGCATCCAGCTCCGGCTTGCGGATTTCTTCGATATTGATTTTGACATTATTAAGATGCGCCGAAACCAGCGACGCTACTTCAATACGCAGCCTTTCAATATCTTCGCCTTTCTTGCCGATGATGATGCCCGGACGCGCAGTATGAATCGTTACTGCAACCGATTTCGCCGGACGCGAAATCTGAATACGACTGACCGCTGCCTGCGCCAGCTTCTTTTTCAGGAATTCACGGATTTTCAGATCTTCGTCGAGAAAATCGGCAAATTGCGATGTATCCGCATACCATTTCGAGGTCCAGTCGGTGGCAATCCCGAGACGAAACCCTGTTGGATGAACTTTTTGTCCCATGCTGGCCTCTTTAACTGTCCGCGACAGTCACGGTAATGTGACTGGTACGCTTTAAAATTCGATTTCCACGACCCTTGGCCCGAGCACGCATGCGTTTCATACTGGGTCCCTGGTCTACATAGATCGACGCAACCTTGAGTTCGTCGATGTCGGCGCCATCATTATGCTCGGCGTTTGCAATCGCCGACTCGAGCACCTTGCGCACTAATACCGCGGCTTTCTTGTTGCTGAAAGTCAACAGGGTCAACGCCTTCTCGACCTGCAGTCCACGCACCTGGTCCGCGACCAGGCGGCATTTCTGCGGCGAAATCTTGGCGTGACGATGTTTAGCACTGGTTTCCATGTCCGTTACCTATCTATTTGCTTTCTTGTCGACGATATGGCCGCGGTAGGTTCGCGTCAGCGAAAATTCGCCGAGTTTGTGGCCGACCATATTCTCGTTTATCAATACCGGCACATGCTGCCGCCCATTATGAATTGCGATGGTCAGACCAACCATCTCGGGCACAATCATGGAACGCCGCGACCAGGTCTTGATCGGACGCTTGTTATTGGTGGCAACCGCATCAGTCACTTTATTCATCAGGTGCTGATCGATAAACGGGCCTTTTCTCAGTGAACGTGGCATCTACTATTACCTCTTGTTCCGACGGCGCAGGATAAGATTGTCGGTGCGCTTGTTCGAACGTGTCTTGTATCCCTTGGCCGGGGTGCCCCAGGGTGAAACCGGATGACGGCCACCCGAAGTCCGCCCTTCGCCACCACCATGAGGGTGATCAACCGGGTTCATCGCCACGCCGCGCACGGTGGGACGAACACCACGCCAACGGGTCGCACCTGCTTTACCCAGTGAGCGCAGGCTGTGTTCACCATTACCGACCTCGCCGATTACGGCACGACAGTCGGCAAGAACTTTACGCATCTCACCTGATCGCAGTCGTAACGTGGCATAAGCACCTTCACGCGCAACAAACTGCGCCGAAGTGCCGGCTGAGCGCGCCAGTTGGGCGCCCTTGCCCGGCTTAAGCTCGATACAGTGCACCACCGAACCCACCGGGATGCTGCGCAATGGCAGACTGTTACCGTTCTTGATACCCGCATCCTCACCGGAGCGCAGCTTTGCACCCTCGGCAATGCCCCTCGGAGCGATAATGTAACGGCGTTCGCCGTCCATGTACTTCAGCAGTGCGATATGGGCACTGCGATTGGGGTCGTATTCGATTCGCTCGACGACTGCATCGATTCCATCCTTGTTACGCTTGAAGTCGATAACGCGGTAACGCTGCTTGTGACCACCACCGATGTGACGTGTAGTGATCCGCCCACCATTATTACGACCACCTGTCTTGGATTTCTTTTCAATCAGCCCTGCAAACGGCTTACCTTTGTGTAAGCCAGGGGTTTTGACCGAGACGACGAAGCGGCGACCCGGAGAGGTTGGTTTTGCTTTAATCAGTGCCATGATGCTTAACCACCTATGGATGCCAGGTCAATTTCGTGACCCAGTTCGAGTGAAACATATGCTTTCTTCCAGTCTGAACGCGTGCCACGTCGCAGGCCCTGTCGCTTGGTTTTACCTTTCATATTGACCGTGCGCACATTGGCAACCTTGACGTTAAACAATTGCTCGATGGCAGCCTTGATTTCGGCCTTCTTTGCATCGTTCGCGACCTGAAACACCGCCTGATTGGCGGCATCACCCAGCACAGCTGCCTTCTCAGAAATGTGCGGGGTTATTAATATCTGGAAAATTCTTTCCTGGTTCATGACAAACGCTCCTCGAGTTTCTTCAGCGCTGCCTCGTCGATGACAATCTTTTCCTGCCTGACCAGGCTGACCGGGTCGACAATCGCGATATCCATCACCTGGATGTTGGGAATATTGCGTGCCGCAAGATACACCGCTGAATCGAGCCCGTCGGTCAACACCAGCGCGTCATCGACACCCAGTTCCTGCAAACGCGCCTGCATCTGCTTTGTTTTTGGTTCGGTAACGCCGAGCTTGTCGATCAATATCAGGCGATCCTGACGTACCAGCTCGGACACAAGACTACGCATGCCGACGCGATACATCTTCTTGTTCAGTTTCTTGCCGTAATCGCGCGGGGTCGCCGCAAAGGTGACACCGCCTGAACGCCAGATCGGGCTGCGAATGGTACCGGCGCGCGCACGGCCCGTTCCTTTTTGACGCCAGGGTTTGGCGCCGCCACCCCTGACTTGTGAACGGGTTTTCTGCGCCTTGGTACCGGCACGGCCTGATGCCATGTATGACACGACAAGCTGATGCACCAGCGTTTCATTGAAGCTGGCGGCAAAGGCATCATCCGATACGGATACCTTTTTCTTCGAATTATGAATCGCGATGTCCATTTATTATCTCTATTTCTCTGACTCTGGGGTGCCGTGTTACTTTTGCTTGGATGCCGGGCGAACAATGACATCGCCGGTTTTCGCACCCGGCACAGCACCCTTGATTAACAGCAGGTTACGTTCGGCATCGACCTTGACGACTTCCAGGTTCTGGGCGGTGGTATTTGCTGCTCCCATGTGGCCCGACATCTTCTTGCCTTTGAAAACGCGTCCCGGGGTCTGGTTTTGCCCGATGGAACCGTTGGCGCGGTGGGAAATCGAGTTACCGTGAGTGGCATCCTGCATACTGAAGTTATGACGTTTTACACCGCCCTGGAAGCCTTTACCCTTGGAAACGCCGGAAACATCAACGATCTGGCCCTGCTCGAAAAGGTCAACCTTGAATTCCGAACCAAGTTCGATTTCATCGACCGAATCGACGCGAAATTCCCAGGCACCACGTCCAGCTTCAACACCTGCCTTCTTGTAGTGTCCGGCCATCGGCCTGGTCACACGATTGGCACGACGCGTACCGGTTACAACCTGTACCGCAACGTAGCCGTCAGTTTCAACTGTTTTGATCTGTGAGACCCGATTGGGCTCAACTTCGATAACCGTTACCGGGATAGAAGCACCATTATCAGAAAAAACTCGGGTCATACCGACTTTTCGTCCTACCAAACCGAGAGACATTGTCAAACCTCAAAAATAATTAGCGGTCGCATTTGATTAATTCATCCGCGAATTTTCAAATGACGAAAAATATAAACCTTCTATATTTTTCTTTCGTTTTCAATGACTTGCTTGCCATGGAGAACGCCTGTAATTCCCTTTACAGCGGCCGATGTCACAACATCGCCGTATAATTTACTACCCTGCTTTCAAACGCGCGGCCCGATACAGGATGTCCGTATCGGGCCGCGAGGGCGCGCACTATACCAGATAAAAATCAGGAAGTTAAGTACTTATCGGCAATATTGGCATCTTTTTTGCCTTGCCGGTAAGTGAGGCATCCGAGGTTCGAAAATGACGTCATTCCGGCGAAGAAGTTGACGTCATTCCCGCACAAGCGGGAATCTTAGAGTGGTAGCACATTCTTAGATCCCGGATAAGTGCTTGCGCACTTTCCGGGATGACAAAAACTATGGTTTCCGGCGGATGCCAGAAACCGTAGTTTTTGTCAGTTGAGCTTGATCTGGACATCGACCCCGGCTGCCAGATCGAGCTTCATCAGCGCGTCAACAGTTTTGTCAGTAGGGTCAACAATATCCATCAGCCGCTTATGCGTTCTAATTTCGTATTGATCGCGTGCATCCTTGTTGACATGGGGTGAAATCAGGATCGTAAAACGCTCTTTACGGGTCGGCAGGGGAATTGGACCCTTGACCCGCGCACCTGTGCGTCTCGCGGTTTCAACTATTTCAGCCGCCGAGCGATCGATCAGACGATGATCAAATGCCTTTAAACGGATACGGATATTTTGATTGGTAGCCATAGTAATTACTCGATAATCTTGGATACGACGCCGGCACCCACGGTACGACCGCCTTCACGGATCGCAAAGCGCAGGCCATCTTCCATCGCAATCGGCGCGATCAGCGCCACTTCCATCTTCACATTGTCGCCCGGCA
>JAOTXY010000072.1 GCA_029862125.1 Gammaproteobacteria bacterium
CCATACATGCATATAACATACTATTTAGTGTAACTATTAAAATGTAAGTAATTTTGACAGCTACTTAGTGATCGATTTGGGTCGTTAGCCGACTCTGAAATATGGATTCTGAGCGTTGATATTCTCCAAAGCGGACACTGAAAAGTGCAATTCGTGGGTCCGAGAACGGCCAGGTGATTCGGCCCTAGTATTTCGGACCAGTTGATTAAGTCCTCATTGCCTGTTTCTCAAACTCTACAGGACTGATATATCCAAGATAAGCATGACGCCGCCATCGATTGTAAAACCGTTCGATATAATCGAACACATCTGTCTTGGCGTCTTCTCGTGTTGGATAAGTCTGCCGTCGAATACGTTCACGCTTCAGCAAGGAAAAGAAGCTCTCCACTGGCGCGTTATCGTAGCAACTCCCTCGACCACTCATGCTGCATTCAATACCATGCTGACGCAACAGGCCACGAAAATCATCGCTCGTATACTGGGGACCACGATCAGAGTGATGCATCGCTGGCTTATCTCGCTGCCCCAGGGCCATCTTCATGGCATCTACCACCAGCTGTCGACTGCTATGCCGATCCATCGCCCAGCCGACTATACGTCGAGAGAACAGATCCATCACCACCGCCAGGTACAACCAACCCTGACGCGTTGAGATAAACGTGATGTCGGATGCCCAGTGCTCGTTAGCCTGTGCAGCGGCGAAGTCTTGTTGCAATAGGTTGTGGGCGACCGGGTAGCTGGGTGGACTTCCCGCAACCCTGCGAAAGCGACGCTTCGGACAGCCTTTAAGACCGGCCTGTCGCATTAAACGGGCGATTTTGTGTCGACCACAGGCTTCCCCCATCGCACGTAACTCACGGTGAATCTTACGGGCCCCGTAAACACCTCGGCTCTCCAAATGCACTTGGCGAACCAGTGGCATCAATCTCCGATCCCGGCGTTGCCTGGTGGACTCGTCTCGGTTGCACCAGTCGTAGTATCCACTGCGTGAAACCCTGAGCAGATGGCACATCATCCTCACCGAATGTTGTTCGCGGCGTCGATGGATACACCCGTATCTCACTTCGACTCCTTGGCAAAGTACCTCGCCGCTTCTTTTAAAAAATCCCGCTCCTCCTTGACCTTGGCCAACTCCCGCTTGAGTTGCGTCACCTCCTCATCCCGGCTCTTACCGTGACCCGGAAAGGCCTGTACTTCACCATGCTGGTTGACTAGATCTCGCCACCGTCGAAGCTGTCGAGTGCTGATACCCAGTTCTTCACAGACCAAAGTATCGGTAACACCGGGTTCATCAGCTCGCTTCAATGCCTGTCGCTTGAACTCTGTGCTGTATCGCTTTCTTCTTCCCATGACACACCCCCTTGCGCATTATCGCGCTAAGTTAGGTGGTCCGTAAATCCGGGGCCAAACCAAGGAGCAGACGTTAAGTGGTTAAATAAATCTGATCTAGACTGATTCTTTTGATACACATTTTTTATTAATCAGCGACTCCTCTATTTTTCGTGCCTCCAACTATTGTGCTACCTGTATTCTGTTTATTTTATTCCAGTTGTTGCCAGGTATGTGGCCGATGTTTGCCACCTATGAGCTTTTAATCTTAATAACACATAAGAAAATTGTATTGGATTATCAATGCCTTAACTAGGAATCCGGATTATGGAATAGTTATTGCTTGTATTCCGTTTGTACAAAATCGGCAAACGGTATGCAGGTTATAGTATGAAACGAACACTCAAAGGTTTACGCCAATCTACGACCGTGGGGCTTTGTAGCGGTTTACTACTTATAATCAGTATGATTTTACTGGTGCCTGAACATATCGGAGCTTTTATTAACATCCCGGGTTTATTTGTCGTACTGGGTGGCACGTTGGCTGCAACTCTGGTCAGTAGGCCAATGAAAGAGGTGGTGCGTATTCTGCGACAGATACCCATGTTGCTGGAAGACCACAGTCCAAACGTCGCAACCGAGATACAGCAGTTATTCAATTTTGCCGAATTATATCGACTGGGTAAATTGCGTATTGCGGAGGGCCAGCTACCGGCAATCAAGCATCCTGTTCTCTTTACCGGTTTACGGCATATCGTTGATGGCGGCAGTCGAGATGAATTGATTAAACTCCTCCGCCATCGAATGCATAATCAACGACAGCGTGCCGAATCCGATGTAAACATTATGCGCACCATGGCGGTTTTTGCCCCGGCATTTGGCATGATGGGAACCCTATTCGGCCTCATACACATGCTGCATGGAATTGGTTCAAGTGGAATCTCGGAGATTGGTACGGCCATGGCTTTTGCGATGATAACAACCTTATACGGAATTGTTGCAGCAAATCTGATCCTGAAGCCATTGGCTATGAAACTCGAACGTCGTCAACAACTTGAATTTGCTGTGAATCATATGCTCTGCGAAGCACTGCTTATGGTACAGGAAAGACGCCACCCCGCATTGATTTTGGATGCGATTAAATTCTTCTGGACACAACCAGAAGATATATCATTCAATGAAAATGACTATTCTCTAGCGAGAGCTGCCTGAGCATAAGTGCAGTGCTAGCTTCGAATAAAGAAGACCAGTTCGTTTACAGACCAAATGCATCAGGTCAGACATCAGAGTTAGGTTTTGAACAGTTCAATGATAACGCATGGGACGATGTTCCCAATACATCCACAAATTTAAACCAAGAAGCATGGGTAATCAGTTACATCGATATCCTGACTCTGTTATTAACTTTGTTTGTTATTTTGCTGGCGATGTCAGATTTCTATCCAGACAATGAATCATTGATGCAGGTCAGTGCAAATCTGGACAAACTAGAAAATCAAAATATGCCCGCGGATTCAGGCGATGAGATGAAATCGTATAAGCAGCCTGAGGAGAGATCATTTATGCCTGATCTTGCGGATTCAAAAACTCATGAGGAGGGAATGACCTCATTCACGCACGAGCGAATCAATGTACTGATCGGAGAGATAAAAAAATCACGATTGGATCATCAAATCGAAATTAGTGAAGAGAAGGATCACGTTAATCTGGAAATCAGCGATAAGATCCTTTTTCCGCCAGGTAGCGCAGAGCTGAAATCAGGGGGGCTGGAATTATTAAGCCAGTTAGCTGTAATAATCAATCATTCAAAATTAAATATGTCTGTTGAGGGACATACTGACAGTGTGCCTATCAATAACGCGCATTTTCCTTCTAATTGGGAACTATCCTCTGCTCGTGCCACGATGGTTACACGACAACTGATCGCAAATGATATTGCGCCAGATCGTATCCGTGCAATCGGTTATGCAGATACCCGTCCGCGATCGGAAAATAATACTTCAGAGGGACGTAGACATAACCGACGCGTCTCGATCATCCTGCACATGCCTGAACCTGATGCGCAATTGGATGCACTAGTCGGGATAAGATAATAGAACAGTAAAATCAGATTCGAAGGCCAGTACTTAAATTCTATGAAGGGCCTCTGTAGACGATCCAATATCGAACTTCAGGTAATACTCATCAGAATAGTTAAGCGTCGATTTTGGGTCGTAAATCGCCGCTGATTTATAGGATTTGAGCGTCAGCTTTCTCCAAAGGAGACACTCAATTGGCTAGGCCAGGAGGCAATCTTCGGCCAACAGCCGACACTCAGAAATTAATACTCAACAACAGCTTTCGGCATACTCCGATCATTAACAAACTTCTAAGCAATGGCTCTGAAGTGCCAGAAGCTAAATTTAAAAATTTGACCATAACGGAAAGCATCTAGCCGTATTCAGGGTTTTGTCCAAGGTTAGGGTATTTACAGATGTAAAACGGAGAGAATAGACTTATATAGAACGCCCCCTGTAAGGTGAAGGCCCACCATCCGGTAGACGTCGAAAACGCCTGTATGTCCAATGATATTGTTCTGGACAGATGGCAATGCAATCCTCCACACCTTGGTTGAGCGCTTTTGCTGCTGTAACTGAGTCACTTGAGTCCAGCCCCTTAGGCGCTGGTAGACAGTGCAGATGGAAACCATCGGACCGAGGCAAGCGTTCGGCGAACATAAAGACTACTTTTGCTCCGCTACGCCGGATCAGACCTGACGCTAGTAACATGGTTACGGCAGGAACTCCGAAAAAGGGGGCGTACACTGACCCTGTATCCTCTCGGGTCACTTGATCTGGAAGTATGCATACAGTTTCGCCTTGGTGGCAAGCTTGCAACAATTGCTTAACACCTCGCAGATCATCCGGGACTAGTCTGGCCCCATTACGCTGACGGGACTGCAGGATTAACTCGTCTATGTGCTTCTGAGGACGGTACATGCTGGTGACTGGGCCTCGAGCCGCCATATAGAGTCCAACAATTTCCCAGTCCCCTAGATGGGGTATCAGTACTATAAGACCCTGCCTATAACCCCTGTCCAACTGGTGAGTGCCGGATTCCTTGACTACCAAATCCAATACCTTTTGCACGGGCCAGAGCCACATAGCGCAAAATTCGATATAAGTCCGGGCAAAATGGATTATGCTGTTGCGTCGTAATTCTCTCTGTTGTACGGGAGTGAGATCAGGGCGGCATAATTGGATGTTGATTAGTGCGTCTCGACGTTGTCGATTCTTAGTGTTCATAAGCAGCCAACCCAGCCAATCCCCGAGAGTTTGGATACCCCGCCAATGTAACTGGGCGATACCATGCATGATTAGTTTGATGAAAAATCGTTTCATTTACTTCCAATAGTATGGAATGTATTAATTGAGGGGAATCAACCAAAATACCAAAAATTATATTAGAGCAACAAGTAACACAGTCAATCCAACAATTGATAGTAATGTATCCATCCGTATTTGTACGGTATTTAAATAGTTGAGATCATACCGTGTACCGGATGTTCTCGTACTTGAAATATTTCACCACCCGCTAACTTGAAATCAAGGCAGCGAACATCTCGTGTTTGGATCGAGCTAGTTGTAGTCAGCGGGCGCATGATCCTGTGATTGTTGGCAGCTACCCGTCAACTCTTACCAGTATGGTTGAGAATGGGTATGAGTATCTGTAATGGGCTGTGAGTTCAACTGATCGACGCAACACATCAAATTTTCTGGGTGTCCGGAGTGGGTTGTCAGCTCAACCGGTCGACAGAAATCTCACGGACTACATTGATGCCTGCCACCACTGCATTTAGTTTCATGCGGGGTAATTTGTCTAGACGCTGGCGACGCTGCCGCCCCTGCGGGCATCAGCAATCCCGTGCAAACCATCGTGCTGCGATCCGAATACTGCCTGTACGCCGCCAAAGTACATTGATGGTTCGCTGAAAGGTCTCGGTTCCAGATCCTGCATCGATACGACCGGCAGGCCGGGCTCAAAAGCAATAGTGCCGGGGTCTGCCGCCAGTTCAACGTGTAAGCGCGGATAATTGACGGCGTCCAAAAGGTTCATGTTCCTACGGGCGAAATTCACCAGTACCTGGGCGATTGCCGTGGTGATGCGGGATGCACCCGGCGAGCCAATTGCAACAATGGCTCCGTCACTGTGTCGTTTCGCGATGGTGGGTGCCATGTTGGAAGCGAGTCGGGTACCTGGCGTCAGGCCGACCAGGCCCTTGGTCAGCAGGTCGAGCTCACCGAGCGAATTATTCAGCCAGAAACCGGTGCCCTCGATCATGGCCCCTGATCCATAACCGGCCGAGGCCGTGATTGCGCAGGCCAGCCCGTCTGAGTCGACTACTGAGATGTGGCTCGTAGAGGGTGCGCTGAGCAAGGTGGGATCAGCGAGGTCGGCCAGCCTGAGTAGCCTTTTCACCTCGTCCGGCAGAGCTTTGTGTGCACCGTCGAGGTGTTCGGCCCGGAAACCGAGAACTGCGCGCTGTGCAGTCACCATGCGCCTTACCGATTCTTCGAGGTTGTTGCCGGGTCCCAGTCTTTCGAGTAACAGCAGCATGGCGGCCAGGCAAGAGCCGCCGACCGCCGGTGGCGGATTGGTGGCAACCTCCCAGTCCCCGATTTTTGCTCTAACTGGTTTACGCTCCACCGCCTCGTAGGCCTCTAGATCCTCGATACCAAGCAGGCCTCCGTTTGCTCTTATGCCGGTGGCGATGTGCCGTCCAAGTTCGCCACCGTAGAAAGAAGCCGGATCGCGCGCAATCGTCTTCAGGGTATCGGCCAGGTGGGGGATACGTACAATGTCGCCCTGACTTAGCGGACTGCCGTCCTCGTGGTGCAATATCCGGTAGCTGTCGGGGTGCCAGGAATAGATCGCGGCGTGGGTAAAGCCGAGGTATTCCGCTGCGCCACCCGTGAGCGGAAAACCTTGTTCAATCCATTCGATAGCCGGCTCTAACAGGCTGCTCCAGGGCAATCGTCCGAATCGTTGCGAAGCGTGCGCCAACCCCGCAAACCCGCCCGGGGTCGCGATCGTGCCATAGCCGACGCGCTGGTGAGTTTCGCCGCCATAATCGAATACGACCTCGTGCGTGGCATCGCCAAAGTGTTCGCCTTCCAGCCCGCGGCCGGGCATCGCTGAATAGCCATCGACGACGACGGGTTCATCGCCGGGTGGCCAGACAGTGATGAAACCCCCACAGCCGGGCGACATGATTCCGGTGTCGGTGCATATAGAAACAACAGCGGCCGCAATCGCAGCATCGACTGCGTTTCCACCCTGTTCTGCAACTTTCGCACCGGCTTCAGCGGTTATCTGGCTGCCGGCGGCAATCGTGACCTTACTCATGGTTTGAATTTGGCACGTGTAACAAAGATTATTATCCTGATTTTACTGGATTCAGTATGGTGTTGTGGCTAGCATACTGCGTTGATCTGGCTCAATTCCATGTTGATTCAAGATGTTAAGATTTTAAGATGGGCGAACACCGGGTGCATGACACGTCGGACGAGCAGCGCACGCGGAGATTTGTTCGCGCAATGCTCAATGACATACGGGCTTTGGAGGTTATGATTGAGCAAGACCTCATCGAGCGTAATACGCATCGCGTGGGTGTCGAGCAGGAAATGTATATCGTCGACGCCGAGGGATACCCGGCTCCCATCTCCGACCAGTTAATTAAAGGTCTTGCCGACGATCGATTTACGACCGAACTGGCACGTTTCAATCTCGAGGCAAATCTCGATCCTGAACTGATCGGTGGCGATTTTCTGCGAGCCATGGAACGTGGGCTCGACGACGTCCTATTGCAGGCGAATCGCGCGGCCAATGACATAGGTGCTCACATCGTCCTTACCGGAATCCTGCCCACACTCAAAGACGAACATGTCTCGCTCGATAATCTGACACCTGAGGTTCGTTACAAGTGCCTCAACGATACCTGTATGGCGGCGCGCGGTGACAGGATCAAGCTGGAAATTGACGGTGTGGACCACTTCGAATTCAGCCATGACTGTGCCGTTATCGAAGGCGCTAACACCAGTTTTCAATTCCATTTACAAGTGGCGCCTGACGAGGCAGGGAGGCTGTACAATCTCGCTCAGCTAATCACCGCGCCGTTGCTTGCAGTAGCGGCAAATGCCCCGGTACTCCTCAACCGACGCGTCTGGCACGAAACAAGGGTGGCATTGTTCGAACGCACCTTTGAATACCGTTCCACACCGGAGCTTGCGCGTAATGTTCCGACCCGCGTTGGATTTGGAGAAACCTGGATAGGTGACTCGGTGCTGGACATCTTTCGTGAAAATGCGATGCGCCATCATGTCATCATGGTCAGTGATCCAATTGATGATCCCTTCCAGATACTGCGCGACGGGAGCATTCCGGAGCTGAGCGCGCTGTCGCTGCATAACGGTACCGTGTGGCGCTGGAACCGGCTCTGCTACGGGATCACCGATGGTAAGCCGCACCTGCGCATCGAAAATCGTGCCCTGCCGGCCGGACCGACAATCGTTGATGAGGTTGCCAACACCGCTCTTTTCTACGGATTGATGCAGGGTCTCGAGACGGATGCCGACAAGATTCCACAGCGTATCGCCTTCGAGGATGCCAGGCTCAATCTCTTCTCGGCAGCCCAGCACGGGCTCGATACACGGTTTACCTGGCTTGATGGACGTCGGCTGGGTGCACGCGAACTCCTGCTGCAAGAGTTGATTCCGGTCGCGCGCAGTGGACTAGAAGCGCTGCAGGTGCCGAGCGCAGATATCGACTATTACCTCGGTATCATCGAAGCTCGCACCAAAAGTGGACGTACCGGTGCCCGGTGGTTGTTGGACAGCCTGGAAAATGTGCCGGTGGAGGAGCGTGAGGGAGTATGTAAAGAGGCAGTGAAATTAATGTGCGAACGCCAGGGTCGTGACATACCCGTACACGACTGGGAGCTGGTTGCGCCAGATACCGGAGCTGAGGACATGAAGGTTGACAAAAAGGTGGGCGATGTAATGACGACGAACCTGTTCACGGTACGTCCCGAAGACCTGGTGGACCTGGCCACCAGCACCATGGAATGGAGGCATGTACGGCATGTTCCGGTTGAAAGTGCAGCTGGCGAACTGGTTGGTTTACTGTCAACGCGCGAACTGCTGCGCCTGTATTCAGCCGAAACCGAAACACCACAGCAGCCGATTCCTGTTTCGAAGGTAATGCAGACCAATCCGCTCACCATTTCTCCAGACATACCGCTTGACCAAGCGTTTGTGCGGATGCTCGAAACTGATAGCGGTTGTTTGCTGGTTGTCGCTCGTGGTCAGTTACTGGGTATTGTCACCGAGCGGGATCTGCTCGAGGCCGCAGTGGCACTTATTGCGGGTGATAGAAAAAAGAGCTGATGTCGCGGGCCGGTGCTTGCCAGCAAACGCAGACTCTATGGTTCCCGGGTAAGCTTTCTGCCGGGTTTCATCGCGAGGTACATCAGTACCAGGAAGATGATTCCGCCGATGATCGAAACCAGGCCGCCGAATCCCATCAAGCCCATACCCGCTATCTGTTCGAAGCCGCGTTCGGCGCCGGTTGATTTGCGCGCCACGTTATAGCCACCGGACCAGGCCAGGCCGATTATATGCAGTAGCTGCCCCGTGCCGTAAATTCCGGGCTGCCAGCGAGCAATCCTGCCCTCGACTTTTCTGAATCCCAGGTGCGGCAGCAAGTGATAGCTGATGCCCATAAACGCAATGGTTATGCCGACGATGGAACCATGGTAGTGCGCTGGTACGGTGACCGTACTGCCGCTGATCATGAAACCGATCGAGCCCCCGACGCCGAACAGTAAAACCGAGAACAACAGCGCGTTTCTCTCGATTTCGAAGCCCGGGGCAGGGCGCCATTTTTCGGCAATCGCAAGTGTCGTTGCCACGCCGATCGGTACCGCGGCAATCGCGCCACCGTATTTCATCAACTGGATAAACCAGAACAGGTGGTCACCCGAGCTGACGTCAAATACCAGGTATATGACCGGTGCTGCCAGCACGGGCTGTAGCCCGAGCAGGAACAAGAACAGCGTCACGCGCGGTGAAATGCGCAGGTAACCGCCACTGACCGTGGCCAACCATAACCACGCCACCAACATCAGTTGGGTATGGCTGAACTGGATAATATGGCCGCTGCCCCAGAACAGGCGATCGTAGTAGGCGAGGCCTTCGAAGCCCGCGTCAATTCCGAGGTAAGATAACAGTAGCGCGGCCAGCGCAAACAGCGACGCCACCACCGCGACAAACAGCCCAAAGCGCAAACTTGATTCGCCGCTGGTCTGGTTGTCGCTGTCAAATGAGGTGAAACAGCTACGTATTACCAGCAGGCAGAATCCGCTTCCGAAGACGCCGAGTCCGATGAAGAATACCGGGTTCTGTAACACCGGTACGTAGTTGTTCATCAACGGGTGGCTCTCGCCGGTAAACGGGGAGATGACGATGATAAGGGTTCCGAGGCTGGCCAGCATGAGCGCAGCCCAGCCGAGGCGCAGGCAGCGCATCGAGTTGGTGTAGCTCCAGAAAACACCGGCAAAGGCGAGGAACCAGACCAGTACCGTGAGATTGACGTGAACCACGAGCGCGGTGCGGAAGAAATCGACCCAGGGCACAATTTCCTGGAAGAACGGAGTGCGCGACAACACGATTAAAATGGTATACAAACCACCGATGACAAGCGCCGCAAGTCCCAACAACAGCCAGCCCGTGGTTAACTTACAAGCGTTACTAGCCGGCGCCGGTAGCGTAAACTGGTTTACTAGCATGGATAAAATTCGTCGATTACTATGAATGACAAACTTACCACCTCTACCGAACAACCGATAGCGGCATCGACACCTGAGCAGGGTGGTCCCTCGATGGGGTTTTTTGGAATCGGTATTGCCATCAACCTGTTATTGATTGCGGCCTATTTCATCTGGGCCTTTCGGCAATCGAAGAAAACCAGGGATCGGGAGGAGTAATTTTATCCTGGCGTAAGTCATCTAACCGCTACCCGAAAAATATGACTTGATTTTCCTGTGCTGGGATAACAGGGTAGGGGCATAGTGCGGTTGTGAGAAAGTCGCCACCAGTCGGCCCAGCGGATCGACCAGGAAAATAGCGCTGGTATGAGTAACCAGGTATTGCCCGGTAGCCGTTTCTGCTTCGAGAATGTACCCCGCCCCGAATTGTTTTGTTAATCTGTCGATGGCGCCTTTACCCGCGGTCGCACCGATAAATTTTTTATTAAAATGGTCGACGTACCGGGCCAGGTTTTCTGTGCTGTCACGGCCTGGATCAACCGAAACAAAGATCACTTGCAGGTCCTCGGGCTCCAGCCCGGTTTCATCTTTCAGTAATGTCCGAAATCGATTCAACTCGTGCAGGGTGTTAGGGCAGACGTCTGGGCATGACAGGTAGCCGAAAAAAATATAACTCCATTTGCCAAGTAAATCCTTTTCGCTTAGTGGGCCTCGATTGTGGCTTTGTAGCTGAAAAGAGGTCACCTGGCGGAATTCCGGGCGTATTACACCCTCGAGCTCGGAAGGCGGAGATGGCGGCTTTACCAGTAGATGGGTGAACAACATGACCAGCCCGAAAACCAGGCCAATCACCAGGGTGCCGATTGGTAGGATCTGCTTTTTAGCCATCGATGAAACGACTCAACCGATAACAGGTTCTGGATCAGGGCGTAGCAACATGGCTGTACCTGATGATGTGTTCGTTGATGACGCCTGGTTTGATCAATTCGAGAAAGCCGTCACCCAGTTTTATGGTACAGGGTGACAGTGAACCGCATTCAAAAACGATGCGATCCTCGAGATAACCGTATCTTTCGATTTGAATCGTTGCAGGTTCAGATAATAGTTCGTATTTACCTCTCAAAAAAGCGGCGCTCGAGGCCTGTTTTCGTGCCGCTTTGAAAACTTTCGCGATGACCGGCACATCGACCTCGATCGCGTAGGGATAAGGGACGAACATCATGCCAAGCCAGCGGTTTTCGAAAAACTTGATATATATATTATTGCCGGCGGCCTTCGCGGGGCTGCCGTTGTTGCCATCCCGGGAATAGAAACCGGAAAGGTTTTCCCTGGTTTCCGCTTGCTGTGCGGACCAGACTGAGCCGGGGAGCGCGACGGCAGCGAGCAGCAAGCCAAGCAGAATGCCTTTAAACTTGCTGGACCCGGCGTTGCAATAGTTTGTTTTTTGCATTTTGAATCAGTGTTTTCAGGGTTGACTGGCTTACCGGGTCATGCGACCGCATTCCGGCAAGATTATGTAACCGGGAATCGTGTGTTTTGAAATGCAGCTGGAACCAATCTGCCAGCTTCTGTTTGAACTTGGGTTCATCCAGCCTGGCTGACTTTTCGAACTCGTCGGTTATATCACGAATATCATCCAGCAGGCGCTCATGGTCGGCCTTGTGCTCGAGATAGTGGTCGTAGTTATGCCTTTGCATCATTTTTTCTTCGAGTGCAAAGTGGGCCGAGATGCTGCCATAGATTTCACCCAGGCTGTCGATTACCAGGCTCTTGTCAGCCTGGTCGGTGATTAACGCGTGCACGGCATTGATCTGCCGAATGAGCTCTTCGTGCTCATAGTCGACCCCTTTAATCCCGGTGCAATACTCTTCGCGCCATTCAATCAATGCCATCAACAGGCTCCACAATGTTTATTCGCAATTCAGGTTCGTCAAGCTATCACGACCATTGTTGTTGCTAATTGATGAAAGTCAAACCTCAAACCGCCGTTTGTAAGGCAGGGGGGAGAGATTGTCAGTTTTTCAATTTGACTTTTATCAAATCATTTTTGCCATCGCTTGAGTAATCTGACATTTGCCGAAACTGTCACTAATCGTGGGCCGGTTGTCAGTTCATTTCGTAACCTGGGCAGGTGCGAATGAGTGGCTACGAGTAGTGATCTTCGAGGCTTAACTAAATAAACCGAGGTTAGCCATGTCAGAAGAAGCCGATCTACCCAAACCCGAACGCATTCCCTTTTTCCAGCGAGTACTCGAAAACCCTTTCCTGTTGCTGTTCCTGGGGATCGTGATGCCGACCGTGTTCTACATCCTGTGGGGCATTATGGAAATCGCCACTATTCCTGTAGCGCCGTAACAACCTTAAGGAGAACTTCATAATGAGCTCATTCTTACCCCCATCGGAACGTAACTGGTGGAGTACGCCGGTTGGAAAACAGGAAGTCATCTGGATTGGAATTGCACTGGTCTGGTGTTTGATCATGTTCGTGATGATGCCTTACTGGCATATCTACGGAAAACAGAACCTTTCCAATGAAGCCTACCAGACTACCCCTGAACGATTTCAGTCGAGAGTCGATGAAATGGTCGCGCAATACAAGGTCGGTGAACAGGCCGGGATACCGATTGTAAAACCGCCGGCCGGCAGTGACGTTTACATGCTCGGCAGGTTGTGGCAGTGGTATCCGATTCTCGAGCTCGAAAAAGACCAGAGTTATCGCCTGCACCTGTCATCGATGGACTGGAATCATGGATTTTCACTGCAACCGGTCAATATCAACCTGCAGATTATTCCCGGCTATGAAATGGTGATAACGGTAGCCCCTGACAAGGCGGGCGAGTTCACGGTGGTGTGCAATGAGTTCTGCGGCATCGGGCATCACCTGATGCTCGGTAAAATCTTCGTGAGGGAGAATTAAAATGGCACAGTTCAGAGTTTGCCCGGATTCGGGATTCTATTTTGACAAGTCCGCCGAGAGCCTGATGAAGGCGAACGCGGTTGCCGGTGCTGTTTCATTGCTAATCGCGGGCATCCTGGGGTTAGGGGTTATTTTGACACGCTGGCAGGAAGTTCATTTACTGCCAGCCGACGTGTTTTACCAGGCGCTGACGGGACATGGCATCAACGCGCTGATTTTCTGGATTATCTTTTTCGAAATGGCGATCCTGTACTTTGCCTCGTCGACGCTGTTGCGTACTCGCCTGGCGGCGCCGCGCTGGGCCTGGGCGGGATTTGCGCTGATGATCATCGGTATGGTCATGAATAACATCGCGGTGCTGCAGGGTAACTCGAGCGTGATGATGACGTCCTACGCACCGATGCAGGCTGAACCTCACTTTTACCTTGGCCTGATCCTGTTCGCCGTGGGTGCACTGATCGGTTGTTTCGTGTTCCTGGGTACACTGGTGATAGCGAGAGACGATCGCACTTACGAGGGTTCGATTCCACTGGTAACCTTCGGCGCACTGACTGCCTGCATTATCGCGATTTTCACCATCGCCTGCGGTGCTATCATCCTGGTGCCTACCTTCCTCTGGTCGATCGGTTACATCGGTCATATCGACGCGGCAATGTACCGTGTCATCTGGTGGGGCCTGGGGCACTCGTCGCAACAAATAAACGTCGCCGCACATGTCTCGGTGTGGTACCTGATCGTCGGCGTGCTGTTCAACGCCCGCCCGATGTCGGAGAAAGTAAGCCGTACCGCATTCCTGCTTTACATCCTGTTCCTGCAATTGGCAAGCGCACATCACATTCTGGTCGATCCCGGGATCAGTTCCGAATGGAAGGTATTCAACACCAGCTACGCGATGTACCTGGCGGTACTGGCGAGCATGATCCATGGCCTCACCGTACCGGGCTCGATGGAAGTCGCGCAACGTGCCAAGGGGCTGACCAAGGGCATGTTCGAATGGTTGCGCAAGGCACCCTGGGGAAATCCGGTGTTCTCGGGTTTCTTCTTCTCGCTGATAATTTTCGGTTTCATCGGCGGTATCACCGGCGTTGTTATGGGTACCGAGCAGATCAATATCATTATCCATAACACCATCTACGTGCCGGCACATTTCCATGCCACGGTTGCCGTGGGTACAACGCTAACCTTCATGGCATTGACCTACCTGCTGATTCCGGTGTTGTTCAGGCGCGCGCTATTCCTGCCCTGGGTCGCCAAGTGGCAGCCTTACGTGTTCTCGGCCGGCATGACCCTGATGATCCTGTTCATGCTGGGTGCCGGAACGCTGGGTGTTTCGCGGCGTCACTGGGATATGGATTTTACCGGTGCCATGATGGCCTTTGAGTATCCGGGAACGGCTTACACAATGATGGCGGTGGCCGGTATCGGCGGCGTGCTCGGTGTACTCGGTGGCGCGATGTACCTGGTGGTAACCGTCGGATCATTGCTGTTTGGCAAGAAGCTCGACGCGTCTGCCGGCCTGTTCCAGGGCTTTGGCGTACCGCTGGCTCCGTCTTCCTACGACGTTACACAGCCGGAACGTTTACCGATGGCACCCAAACTCGCGGTAGAGGAACACGGTTCCGCCGGTTTCGAAGCGCCCGGCACCTTTGCGCTCGCACTGGCGCTGCTGGTTTGTTTCGTCGTCTATTACTTTATTAACTGGGATTACCTGGCTTCGGTCTGGCCGCTTAGCTAATGGCGATGTTGAACTCAGTGGGGGCAAATGGAATCGCCCCGCGTGATCGCGAACCCGACTCGCGGGAACAATCGAGGCTGGCATTGAATGTTTTTTTCAGCCAGGTTTCGAACGTTCTCAAGTTCAGGATCGGCGTGGTTATGGTGTTAACCGCGATGGTAGCAATGGTGATAACACCGGGTACGCAACCCGGTGGGCTAGAGATGCTGGTTCTCGCGTTTGCGATACTGGTATCGGCCGGTAGCGCGGGTGCCTTCAACCAGTATTACGAAGTCGATCTCGATCGCCGGGTAGCTCGTACCTGCAACCGACCTTTCGTCACCGGGTACTTCCACCGAGGTCCCGTGTGGCTGGCGATTATCCTGCTTTTGCTCGTTGTAGGTGTCGGCTCCGCTGCGCTGGTACTGAACCTGTCGGCAGCGTTTTATATTTTTCTCGGCGCTTTTTTCTATGCGATCGTCTACACCGTCTGGTTGAAACGCCGTTCCTGGACCAATATCGTTATCGGTGGCGCATCAGGCAGCTTTGCGGTGCTCGCGGGTGCGGCCGCGGTCGATCCAGATTTAGGCCCGGTGCCGATCATGCTCGCGCTGGTGCTGTTTTTGTGGACGCCTTCGCATTTCTGGAGTCTCGCCATTGCCAAAAGCAAGGATTACACCCGCACCGGGGTTCCGATGTTGCCCGTCATAATCGGCAATCGTCGTTGCGCCGAAGTGGTATTGGTCAACACGTTGATGCTGGTTACGATTGCACTGTTGCCTTTTTTCTACGGTATGAGCTGGATTTACCTGCTGGCGGCGGCCGGTGGCGGCAGTTATTTCATCTACCATAACTGGCTCATGCTCAGGGATCCGTCCCCGCGTGTCGCGATGAAGAGTTTCTTTGCATCGTTGGTGCAGCTGGTAACACTGCTTGTTGGCGCCGTCCTCGACGTCTGGATACTTGGTTAGGTTTCGGCCAGGCTAATTCGCATGCGATTCAAACTGCTGATATGTGGTGTTCTGCTGCATATGATGCTGTCGTCGGTCGCCTGGGCGCTATCGCAAACAGAAGCAACCAGCGACAGTTCTGCAAAGATGGTCCCGGCCTTTGACTATGAGCAGGCACTCGCCACCAGCCAGGCGGCGATCGGCTCCGAGGTGGGTGATTACCAGTTTATCGATACCGACGGCGAGGTCCTGACGCTCGGACAGTTGCGGGGTAAACCGCTGGTGCTAAGCATGGTTTACACCAGCTGCTACCAGATTTGTCCGATGACTACGCGGCACCTGTCGAAGATTGTACAAAAGGCGCGGGCAGCGCTTGGCGATGACAGTTTCACCGTCGCCGTCGTGGGTTTTGATACCGCGGTCGATACTCCCGATGCGATGCGATACTTTGGTGCCAAACAGAGCGTCAGTGATCAGGACTGGAAGCTGCTGAGTACCGACCCGCAAACGATCAAGGAGCTGTCACAGGACCTTGGGTTCCTCTATTACCCGTCTTCCAACGGCTTTGATCACCTGATCCAGGCGACCGTTATCGATGCCGGTGGCCGGGTTTACCGGCAGGTCTACGGGCAAGTCTTCGAAACGCCGATGCTGGTCGATCCGTTGATTGAACTCGTGCTTGGCCGCAAGGCGCCCGAGCAACCGCTGCTGGCTAGCCTGGTCAGCAAGATAAAATTGTTTTGCACCACCTACGACCCGGTGCGCGACGGGTACTACTTCGACTACTCGTTGTTTCTGGGCATGTTCATCGGTGCTACGATCATCCTCTTTGCCGGCACCGTGGTCGTGCGCGGTTGGCATAGAAGCTAGAAACAGCCCGAATTGACTTTAATCAGATCGACTTTAACGTCTTTCGGGTACGGTTTTGAATCTGATTTTTATTTTTTGAGAATTCGAACAGGTGATAATCAACCCGCTAAAGCGAGCATATCTCGCGCTTGAATCGTGGTTCAACATTTCCTTCGGCACCGAGTGGAATCCGTTGTACCACCTCGGTACCCTGTCTTTTTTCCTGTTCTGGGTCATCCTGGTCAGCGGCATTTACCTGTTCATCCCGTTTCATGGCAGCCTCGACGGGGCATATGCCTCGGTAGAATACATGACCCATGACCAATGGTACGCGGCGGGCGTTATGCGCAGCCTGCATCGCTATGCCTCGGACGCGGTCATCATCACGGTCCTGCTGCATTTGTTCAAGGAATTTGCATCGGGGCGTTACCGCGGATTCCGCTGGTTTTCGTGGGTGAC
>JAOTXY010000073.1 GCA_029862125.1 Gammaproteobacteria bacterium
GTAACCCCTGGCACCGAAGCTCTCCGCATACTTGACGAAATCCGGATTATCGAACTCGATCTGGGTTTCACGACCAAAGCGACGGTCCTGGTGCCACTTGATCAGGCCGTACTTGCTGTCGTTCCACACCAGGATTACGACCGCGACACCGATACGCAAGGCAGTTTCGATTTCCTGTGAATTCATCATGAAACCGGCATCTCCGGTCACGGTTACGGCAGTTTTGTCAGGAAAGGCAAGCTTGGCCGCGATGGCCCCTGGAAGCCCTATCCCCATCGCCGCAAAACCATTGGAAATTATACAGGTGTTGGGGCGCTCGGCCTGGTACATGCGCGCCATCCACATCTTATGCGCGCCGACATCGGATACGACGATATCGTCTGCATTCAGAGCCTTGCGTAAATCCAGAATAATCCTCTGTGGCGACAGTGGAAACGCATCATTACTTTCATGGGAATTCAATTCAGTAACAATGGTTTCTCGCAGGACCTGTGCCTTTAATTCAGCCTGCGGTGTGGCTTCGGCCGCAATCGCCGTCAAAGCAGCACCGATATCACCAACCACACCGCATTCGAGGATATAGTGTTCGTCGACCTCCGCGGCGCTCATGTCAATGTGTATGATCCGGGCCGTTTTATTCTGATTCCACAGGTGCGGGTGGTACTCGATCATGTCGTAGCCGATGCAGATCACGACATCGGCACGATCGAAACCACAGGCAACATAGTCCTGGGCCTGCAAGCCGACCGTTCCAAGCGAGAGCTCATGCGAAAACGGAATACTCCCCTTGGCCATGAAAGTGGTTGCGACTGGAATGTTGAGTTTTTCCGCGAAACCAACCAGCGCATCGTTCGCATTGGCGCGCACCACACCGTTTCCCGCCATTACGATCGGATAGTTAGCGCTGGAAATAATTTCGGCTGCCTGGCTTATCTTGTCGACCGGCGGCAACGGCGGCTTTGGACTTTGAACCCTGAGTGGCTCTTTACCCTCTACCTCCATTTCGGCAACATTTTCGGGGAAGTCGATAAAGCTACCACCCGGTTTTTCCGCCTGGGCTGCCTTAAAAGCTTTGCGCACGATTTCGGCAACGATTTCAGGTTCACGAATCTGCACGCTGTATTTTGAAATCGGGGCAAACAGGTTAACCAGGTCGAGTACCTGGTGGCTTTCCTTGTGCATGCGCGTGGTCGCACCCTGACCGGCAATACCGATAATCGGAGCGCGATCCATATTGGCGTCGGCGAAACCGGTGACGAGGTTGGTCGCGCCCGGTCCCAGTGTTGAGAGACATACCCCTGCCTTGCCGGTCAGGCGACCGTAGACATCCGCCATAAATGCCGCGCCCTGCTCGTGGCGGGTTGTAATGAACTTGATGCTGCTGCCGATCATCGAATCCATAACATCAAGATTTTCTTCTCCCGGAATACCAAAAATATACTCGACGCCCTCGTTCTCGAGGCATCGTACAAACAAGTCACTGGCTTTCATTTTTTCTCCTTACGCGGGCGCCGGTTCAGGCGTGGCTTGATCCGGGTAGATTTCATCCAGGGGTACCGAACGACCATCATCCTGTACCACGCGGCAATGGAAGCGGCGCAGTTGGCGCGGTTCGTGAACCCCGCAGGAATGCGCGATGATACCGACCTCGTGCTCGATCTGGTCCTGGAAACTGGCAACGCGCTGTGCCTTGTCTATCGGATCCAGTCCGCGCTGTAACTTGCCATCATGGGTAGTAATTCCGGTTGGACAAGTGTTCTTGTTGCATTGCAGTGCCTGGATACAGCCTAGCGCAAACATGAAGCCGCGGGCCGAGGTACAGAAATCGGCTCCCATGCAGAGCGCCCAGGCGACTTTTGCCGGATGTACCAGCTTGCCGGAAGCGATTACCTTGACCCGGTCGCGTAAACCGTACAGGTTGAGCTTGTCGACCACCAGCGGTAAACCTTCGCGCAAGGGCAGGCCCACTTCGTCTATTAGCGGCATCGGCGCCGCACCTGTGCCCCCTTCCGCGCCGTCAACGGTGATGAAATCCGGTGCAGATTCGATGCCTCGTCTGTTAACTTCATCGAATAATTCCTCCAGCCAACCGCTGGCGCCGATAACGGATTTGAATCCGACCGGGCGGCCGGTGAGAATTCTGATGTGATTTATCATGTTAAGCAGCTCATCTACCGAGTTAATGTCGGGATGTCGATTCGGGCTGATCGAGTCTTGGCCAACCTGTATACCGCGAATCTCGGCAATCTGGGGACTCACCTTGGCCCCGGGCAAGATTCCGCCCTTGCCCGGCTTGGCGCCCTGGCTCAGCTTGATTTCGAACATGCGCACCTGCTCATAAGCCGCGAGTTGCTTGAGCTTGCCATCATCGAGGTTACCCTCGAGGTCGCGCACGCCGTACTTGGCGGTGCCGATCTGTACCACCAGGTCGCACCCGGACTCAAGGTGAAACGGCGATACGCCACCCTCCCCGGTGTTCATCCAGCAACGGGTCTTTTTAGCACCGTTGGCGAGCGCGGTTATCGCGGGAGCCGAGAGCGCGCCGTAACTCATACCGGAAATATTGTAAAGCGAGCGCGTGACATAAGGTCGCTCAGCATAAGGTCCGATGGCGACTTCACCCGGTGGTACTGCATCGGCACCGAGGGTCGGGAAGGCGCAGTTAACGAATATCGTGGTCCCCGCAGGTTTTAAATCCTTGGTTGAGCCAAAGGCGACCGTGGTATCAATATGCTTGGCCGCACGGTAAACCCAGGAACGCTCGGCCCGGTTGAACGGCAGTTCTTCACGATCCATCGAGAAAAAATACTGCCGGAAAAACTCACCCAGGTGCTCGAAGAAATAGCGAAACCGGCCGACAATCGGGTAGTTGCGCCGAATCGCATGCTTGGTCTGCGTTACATCGATGATATAAATCACAACCAAAGATATAAAACCGACGCATACCGCCAGCACAAACAATGTCGCAACCGTCGACAGGAAGCCGGACACGAAGGAATTAATAGCGTCACCGACAAAGGGCAGTTCCATAGGGGCCTCGCAATAGTTATTAGATGTTTTCGACCCGAATCATAATAAAACATTCAGCTAATTATTAGCTTTTTAATCGGTGGCAAAAAATACTCCCCAAATCCACCCATAAATGGCACAATCGCGCCGCTTAAATTAACGACACAGATCTATCTTCAAGGAGACATCATGGAAAATATAACAACCTGGCTATCTGAAAACGCCTTCGACTGGGGCATTAGGATCGCAATTGCGATTGCGATCTTTATCGTCGGTAAAATCGTCGCTCGAATACTGAGCAACCTGATTAGAAAGGCTATGACTCGAGCCGGTACCGACGCCATATTGGTTGGATTTATTGGCAACATAACCTACGGCATATTGCTGGTCGCGGTGGTGCTCGCAGCCATCGACTCGCTCGGGGTCAACGTCACGTCACTAATGGCGATCGTTGCCGCCGCCGGTCTCGCAATCGGCCTCGCACTTAAGGATTCACTGGGTAATTTTGCCGCTGGGGTCATGATTATCATCTTCCGGCCCTTCAAGATCGGTGATTTCATTACCGCGGGCGGCGTTTCCGGGGTGGTGGATGAAATAGGGCTGTTCGCGACGATGATGCACACCGGTGATAACCAGCGCCTGATTGTCCCGAACTCGTCCATCATTGGTGGCAATATTACCAACACCAGCGCGTTGCCCACGCGCCGCATCGATCTCGTGTTCGGTATCGGCTACGACGACAACATCGGCCAGGCGCGCGACATCATGATGGCGGTCATCGAAGCCGACGAGCGTATCCTCAAAGATCCGGCTCCCGCGATCGCAGTCGCCGAGCTTGCCGACAGCAGCGTCAACCTGAATGTTCGTCCCTGGGTCGATTCCGGGGACTACTGGCCGGTGCGTGCGGACCTGCTGGAGAACATTAAGGTGAAGTTCGACGAAGCCGGAATCTCGATACCTTACCCGCAGCAGGATGTGTACATGCACGAGGTTAAGGCGGCCAGTTAACGACTACAACCGCGGCAGTCCTCAGGCTGCCGCGGCTTGCAGCCCTACCCCATCGATCGTGATGCGATGCATCAAGCGGCGTTCGCCGTGATAGTCGTTGAGCGCACAATGGTGCGTGGCGCGGTTATCCCAGATCGCCATAGAGCCTTGCTGCCAATGAAAACGGCAGGTGAATTCATTCTGGCGTGCATGGGCATACAGGTAATCGAGCAGCGGTTGCGATTCCTCCTGCGTCCAGTTTTCGAACTTCACGGTAAAATCGCCGTTAACGTACAACGCCGGCCTGCCCGATAGCGGGTGCCTGATGATGACGGGGTGGATCGAGTCCTGGGTTGCAGCATCCGTGTTACCAAGCCTGCTGCCCAAATCGTCCAGGTCACGATCGCCATAAGCCACTTCGCCAAAGACATGACGACTGGAATGCTCGGCATTCATGGTCGAAAGCATCTGCTTAAGCCCGTCGGAGAGCGCGTCGTAGGCCGCGTACATGCTGGCAAACAGCGTATCGCCACCCACTGTTGGCACCTCGCGCGCATACAATATCGATCCCATCGCCGGAACTTCATCGTAAGAATGATCGGTATGCCATTCGGCACCGATATTCGCTTTCTGGTCTGCCTCCTTGCGCACCTCGGCGATGATCGGGTGGCTTTCGACCGCCTGGAAAAAACGGTTCACGTTGATCTCGCCCCAACGACGCGCAAACTCGATGTGCTGATCGGGTGTTATCTGCTGGTCACGGAAAAAAATTACGCTGTAGTCAATGAAAGCCTGGCGAATTTCAGCAAACTGTTCGTCGCTGACGCCTGCGGCAATATCGACACCCGAAATAGTACCGCCCAGGGCCGGGCTTAAGGGAGAGACTTCGATAGTTTCGAATTTTGTCGTCATGGCTTTGATACCTGCCCCTTACGTGGAATGACTTCGGCGCCTGCGGCCTCGGGTTCGAGGTCGGTAAGATACTCCGGGAAGCCGGGGGCACGCAAGTCTTCGCTGCAGGCGTCCTCGAGGCGCTTAACTACCATCGACGACCAGGCCCGCGGACCATATTTCGCCAGTCCGTCGCGCATGATTTGCACCGCGAGCGGCGACATTTCGAGCGGCACCCCGAGTTTTTTGCCGAGATCGTCAAACAGCGACAGGTCCTTGACCTCGTGATCCATGGTGAAATTGATATCGTAACTGCCATTTAAAATCAACTGGCCCTCGGTTTCATGCACAAATGAATTCCCCGATGAAATTCGGATCGCCTCGTAGGCGATGCCGAGATCGATACCCGCTTTCTTCGCCACCATGAAAGCTTCGCCGGTTGAAATCAACTGCACCCCGGCGAGATAGTTGGTTGCAACCTTGAGGATTGAAGCGCTGCCGAGTTCCCCGGTATGCAGGATATTACGACCGACCGTGGTCAATAACGGTAACACCTTGTCGAAGGCCTCGCGTTTACCACCGGCAAAGATCGCGATATTGCCGGTGGCGGCACGATGACATCCCCCCGACACCGGGCAATCGAGCGCTATCGCGCCCCTGGCCTCGACCAGTGCACCGAGACGCCGGATTTCATCGGCATCGGTGGAGCTCATTTCAAGCCAGATCTTGCCGGGCTCCAGACCTGCGAGCACGCCCTGCTCTTCTTCCATGACCTGCGCCGATACCGCCGGCGATGGCAGGCAGGTGATAATAACGTCGCAAAGTTGCGCCATTTGCCGACCCGATTCACCCCACTGTGCGCCCTGATCGAGAAGCTGCCGTGCGGCTTCGCGATCAGTGTCGCGAACTACCAGGCCAAACTCGTTACGCAGCAAGCTGCCGGCCAGTTTCGCACCGACGTTTCCAAGTCCGATAAATCCTATTTTCATTTTATTATCCCGGCGACAATATATATCGCATTCAGCCATCGTGCGCCTGTTCACGGCAAGGCATCAGAACGCCGCTGCAGTTATTCTGCAGCAAGTTCTGATAACGCCGTCCGTGGGCAGGCACACGATGGCCTATCTCTTTAATGACTAATCTGTTAGGGGCTTCTGATAAGTGTCAGCTCTGCGTTGTGGCTTTTGCCAATGGAGTAACCAGGGCCGGCCCCATGAGCGCAGCGAATGCATTGGGTCTTGCCTTCAAGCCACGCCTTGATCTAACACTTATCAGAAGCCCTGAATGCGATATATATTGTCGCCGGGATAATAGTAACCTCACAAGTAATCCAGCTCGAAGGGGTAATCCGATAAAACCACCGGGCCGTTCGCACTGAGCCAGACCGGTTGCTCCAGTTTCACACCCTCGTGGCCGCCGAGTTCGCCGACGTAACACTCGATGCAAACCACCATGTTTTCTTCGAACACGCCATCGTAAGCGCCCCATTCCTCGTCTTCGCGATACCAGATAAACGGGTACTCGACACCGAGCCCGCAACCATGCGCCATATCGGCGTAGCGATTCGGAACGCAGGATTCGGGTAACTGGTAGCTCAGGTCCGAGTACTCGAGAAAGCCCATTCCCGGTTTGAGCAGCGCGGTATTGTGCTGCATCTGCTCATAGGCCAGGGCATAGAGTCGCCGTTGCGCGTTGGTCGGGGGCTTGTCGCCGACGACCCAGCTGCGCGAAATATCGTTGTAGTATCCCATCGGTCCGACCAGGTCGGTATCGAAAGCGAGCAGGTCACCATTTTCGATAACCCGGTCCGAGGTTTCCTGGAACCAGGGATTGGTTCTCGGCCCGGTGGTTAATAACCGGGTTTCCGGGTACTCGCCACCGCGCTGGATGCTGCCATCGATCAGCAGGGCCAGTGCATCGGCCTCGCGCATGCCGGGCTTTAACTTTTCGCGCATCGCCGCAACGCTTTGTTCACAGGTTTGTAACGAGCGGCGCAAAACCTCGATTTCATCGAGCGATTTTATCGCGCGCGCCTGTTCCATGATCGATTGCCCTTCAACCAGTTGCAGCGAACGGCGCTGGCTTTCCAGCACCAGGGTTAAATCGGCACGATCAATCGCCAGCTTGTTCTCGGTAATTCCCTTCTCACGTAATAATGAAATCATCGATTCGGCCCAGCGCCGGCCCATTTCGGTAACACGGTTGCCGACCGCCATGAAATCAGTGGTCAACGCGGGTCGTATATCCGCCACGTAATCCCGTGACAGGTGTGCCGAGCTGTTCAATTCAAATAAAACCGATTCACCGCTGGCAAAAATAACGGCGTAACGACAGATATTGTGCATGGTCCAGACCTGCATATTGCGCGTGCCGGTGGCATAGCGAATATGAACCGGATCGAACAGTACTATCGCGGGGCAATCGGCTTCGATCAATCTTTTACGGACCTGTTCGACGCGATAAGCCTGGATCCTGGCCTGGGTTTCAGTGTCGACGACCAAGGTTAAATCTGCACTCATTTTCGAGTAAAACCTGAGATATGAAACAGGGAGAATAATACAGGTGGGGACAAATAAATCGACATTTTTGGTGACGCGTGACGAATCAGCCTGATCGGCGTATTCTTGTCGCAATAATAACAGTACAGCGAGGTGGGACATGAACCTGGAACGGGTTGTTTTTGGGTTTGTTATTATTCTGGCGCTAGCCTTCACTTTCGCCTTCGTGATGGGAGATATCGACAATGCCAGCCATCACAATGTCTGGTTGCTGACGATTGCAATCCTGATCAACCTGATCGCCACCGGGCTCAAGCTGGGCGACCGTTCCCAGGTGGGTGCGCTTTTGCTGGCGAGCAGCCTGGTGGTCGACGTACTGCTGATTGCCGCGCGTGTCATCTGGGTCATCGATGAAAACCAGACAGCACTTGGACCCAGTCCCGAATCCATGGCCAATATCGTCTCGTTAGCCGGCGGCGCACTGTTAGCCAGTATCGTCACCGTCGTCATCCTGGTTAGCGATACGCTGATGTCCCGACGCTAGCAATACCATGGCGACTACCTCAGAACTTGACCGGGTTTCGATGGTGGTCCTGCGCTACATGCGCGGACCGGTTTTCGTATTGATTGTCGTATACGCGATCGGTATCACCGGCATGGCGCTGATTCCGGGCCGGGATGCAGACGGCAACGTCGAGTACATGAACCTGTTTCATTCATTTTATTTTTTCACCTATACAGCGACGACTACTGGCTTTGGAGAAATACCTTCCGAGTTTACCGATGAACAACGCCTATGGGCGATTCTCTGTCTCTACATGGGAGTAGTCGCCTGGCTATATGCGATAGGCTCCACTTTCCACCTATGGAAAAATCCGCATTTCCTGCTGGCGCTCAACGAGCATCGATTTGCCAAGAAGGTACGGCGTATCCATCGTCCGTTCTTTATCATCTGCGGCTTTGGTGATACCGGCAGCCTACTGGCCCGGGGTCTTAGCGATCACTGGATGCGTGCCGTCATCATTGACATTAACCCGGAGCGCATCAAAGCCCTGGCTTTGCGGGATTATCGAGTCAGGATGCCGGGCTTGTGCGCGGATCCCGCGGTTCCGAAACACCTGGTGGACGCTGGCGTGCTCATGCCCAACTGCAAGGGCGTTGTCATTCTAACCGTTGACGACGAGGTCAACGCGCGTATCGCGGTCATGTCCCGGTTGTTGAATCCAGATATCCATATCCTGTGCCGTTCCACCAGAAAACGACATATCGAGCACCTGTGTTCGCTTGGAAACGTCACTATTATCAATCCGTTTGAAATCTTTTCCCAGCTGATCAGCATGGCGATCACCGCTCCGCGCTTGCACAATCTGAATGCCTGCCTGGTGCATAATCCGAAAGCCAAACTGGGTGAGCCAATAGTTGTGCCAACCGGCAACTGGATTATTTGCGGGTACGGGCGCATGGGTCAATGGCTATACCAGCAATTTGTTCGTAAAGGCATAAAACCGGTTATTGTCGATCCTAATGCAGGTAATGTGGAGGGAGCGGCCATGGTGATTAATCGGCATGCTAATCGCGAATCTCTCGAGGAAGCGGGTTTGGAGCATGCCGCGGGCGTGGTGGCCGGTACCGATAACGATCACGATAATCTGAGCATTCTGATGAGTGTAAAATCATTAAATCACGACGCCTTTACCATCGTACGTCAAAACCGGCATGAAAATCAGATAGGCTTCGATGTCACCGATGCGGACCTGGTATTGCAATCCAGCCTGACCACGGCGAGGCGGGTGCTTAAACACCTGATTTCACCGCAGGTACAGCAGTTTGTCGATTACCTCCGCGATCAGGGCGAAGATATTTGTGCTCTGGCTGTGCAGCGTCTGAAATCGATGATCGGCGACGAACCTCCGCATCTATGGCATTGTTGTATTAACAGCACGGAAGCCAGTTCGGTTAGCGAGCATCTGGACAGCGGCAAATCCCTGAGCCTGGGGCAGCTTAGACGAGATCCACACGATCTTGATGGTTTGATCGCCTGTATGCCATTGACGATCAAGCGTGGCGAGGAATGCATGATGCTGCCTGGCGATGACGAGCCAGTCTTGCCCGGTGATGAAATATTATTCTGTGGTACCGAGCACAGCGAAGTCTTACTCTCGGCGACCATGAATAACGCCTATACCCTCGATTACCTGATCAGCGGGCGCGACAAACCACGGGGCTATATCTTCCGCTGGTTCGAAGATCGAGGTGAGACCGCGACAACCCCAACATGATGATGCTGTTTTCGGACCTGACCAATGCCCTGTCGCTGCTAACTGATTATTGAGGTTTGTAAGCGACGCACTCGATCTCAACCAGGATATCGATCAGAAATTCGCTGACCAGGGCAGACCGTGTCGGCGGTTCGCTGGGAAAGTATTCGGAATAAACCGCGTTAAACCCTGCAAAGTCTTCTCTCTTTTTGAGCCACACCATGGATTTTACGACGTCCCCGAGATCACATCCGGCTTCGGCGAGAATCTGCTGCAGGCTTTCGAGGCAGGCACGGGTTTGATCCTCGATATTACCATCGGTCATCGGCTTGCCGTCGTGCATCGGAACCTGTCCGGTTATAAAAACAAAATCCCCGGCGCGCACGGCTCGAGAAAGCGATAATACCTGCCCATCGATTTCCAGCGGCGCTCCTATAATCTCTTTTCGCGACATGCTATGCACTCCCAGTTATGTTTTGGCTTAAATCTATGGGAAACTTGACTGTAAAAATAATCACTATTCTGGAATCTAGATGAGCCTGACACAAGAACTAATCGCCTTGATCCGCGCCAAACCGGTTTCAGACCAGGACCTGCAACAAGCCGCTTTGTTCAGCCTTGATGCGATCGCCTGTGCCTATGCCGGCAGTGCCACCGGAGTCGGTGAAATTTTACGTGGCTGGGCTGCACAGGGAGACATGGACGGCAAACGCCAGGCCCTGTTCATGGGTGCACTCACTCATATCACCGAAACCGATGACCTTCACCGGGCCTCGGTCACGCATCCCGGTTGTGTCGTGGTGCCCGCGGTACTATCCATGGGAGCAAAGCTGGGATCGAGCAATGAACAAATGCTGATCGCGATTTTGCACGGATTCGAAGCCATGTGCCGCATCGGCGCGGCAGTGGGCCCGAGCCACTACAAGGTCTGGCACAACACCTCGACCTGTGGTCCGTTCGGATCGGCGATGGCTACCGCCACGCTACAGGCACTCGACGACGAGCAAGCCCTGAATGCCCTGGGCAACGCCGGCACCCAGTCCAGTGGCTTTTGGCAATTCATGGAAACCGGCGCCATGAGCAAACACCTGCACGCCGGTCGTGCCTGTGAGTCGGGTATGCTCGCGACCGAACTCGCAGCGCAGGGTTTTACCGGCTCGCCAGAAATTCTTGAAGGCAAAAAAGGATTCTTTGCGGCGATGTGCGCAGACCCAAAGCCACAAAAGATACTCGATGATCCAGAGGCGATCTGGCAGCTGCGTTTAACTTCGATCAAGCCCTGGCCATCGTGCAGACATACCCACCCGATTATCGATTGCGCACTCGAGCTCCATCGCTTGCTCGACGGCAAACAGGCTCAAAAGATTAACCTCAAAACTTACCAGGCCGCACTGGATGTGTGCGATTACCCGGAGCCCGAAACCGAGTATCAGGCGAAGTTTTCGCTTCACCATACCGCCGCCATTGCATTGCTCGACGGTGAGGTCGGGCTGAATTCATTCAATCCCGAAGCCAGAGCGCGCAGTGCATCTTTGCGCCGTCAAACCAGCGTCTCGATTACAGATCCCTACGCTTCGAGTTACCCGGTATCCTGGGGAGCCGAGGTAATTGCGCTTAGCGAATCGAACGAAAGCTTCAAGGTATCGCGAAAGAATTGCAGGGGAGACCCGGAACTGGCGCTTGATAATGACGAACTGCGCATCAAGGCCACGGGGTTACTACAGCACGGCGGGTTAAATGAAGATCAGGCTGGTCAACTATGCGACAGCGTTCTTTCCACGTCTTCCGAGAATAGCCTCGTTTCGATATTCCCTGGTTTTATCAAACACGTCACAGGTTAAAAGATCCCGGGGCAAGTCGGGAATGACGGAAGATGGAACTGGTACTAATTTAAAAGTTATTTCGATTATTCTAGTAATATAGTTGATATTTATAGTTAAATCGTATAGCATCGCCCTCATGAAACTCGAAACTGCAGCCAATATTCTCGCCAAGATTGGTAACCCGACCCGTTTAAAAATCGTGCGTATACTGGTTCGGGCCGGAACCGAAGGGTTACCGGTCGGGATGATTCAAAAAAATCTGAATATCCCCGGCTCAACACTGACGCATCATATATCGCATCTCAAGTCCGCGGGCGTAATCCGGCAAGAACGCCAACAGGCCACGCTGATCTGCAAAATTGAATACGACGTGATCAATAACCTGGTCGATTACCTGACCGAAGAGTGTTGTGCTGATGCGATTACACGCGACAATGCGGCCTGATTTTTTAACCTCTATATTTCGAGATTACTAGAAATATGAATACAGTTATTGACACCGAACTTCATAGTAACCAGTGGCGACCCGTCATAATATCGATCGCAAAAGACAAGGTGTTCCGGGCAATGATCCTGGTCGCTATTCTGCTGGCTATCATCGATTTACCACAGCTTGCGGTCAGCACGCTTTCGACACTCGAATCCCTCTGGGAAATGTTACCTTTCTTTGCGCTGGCAATTGGCGTCGCTGCCTATGCCAAGGCAAGCGGCGCTGATGCGCTGATTGCACGCGCGTTTAGTGGTAACCCGGTCCGTGCAACGGTGCTCGCTGCCCTGGTAGGCGCCATATCACCCTTTTGTTCCTGTGGCGTCATCCCGTTAATCGCCGCAATGCTGGGCGCCGGCGTTCCATTGGCACCGGTCATGGCTTTCTGGATTGCATCACCTATCATGGATCCCGAAATGTTCATCCTTACAGCGGCGGGTATCGGTTTCAATTTTGCCATCGCCAAAACCCTTGCCGCGATGGCAATGGGCTTATTAGCGGGTTTCTCGGTGCTGGTGGTTCAGCGTTATGGCGGGCTCGAGGATCCACTACGAGCCGGTATCATCAGCTGTGGTGCTTCCAGTTGTGTCGACGATAAGCCAGTCCAGCCGTCATGGAAATTCTGGCACGAACCAGCCCGCATCCAAGCCTTCAAGGCGGAGACGATGTCGATAGGTGTATTTCTCGGTAAATGGCTGACCCTGGCTTTTTTCCTCGAAAGCCTGATGATCGCTTACCTATCATCGGACTGGATAGCAGCCTACGTTGGCGTCGACAATCCTTTCGCGATCCCACTGGCGGCAATCGTCGGGGCCCCTTCTTACCTGAACGGTTATGCTGCAATCCCGCTGGTTTCGGGGTTAATCGAAATCGGCATGACGCCGGGCGCCGCGATGGCATTCGTCACCGCCGGTGCGGTATCGTCGATTCCGGCGGCGATTGCGGTCTGGGCGCTGGTTAAAAAACCGGTTTTCGCGCTCTATTTAATGCTCGGCCTGGCCGGATCAATAATCACTGCGTGGATTTACCAGCTTTCCGGTGGCGTCCTTTAAGTTACTGTCATCCCCGCTACTATTACTGTCATCCCCGCGCAAGCGGGGATCTTGTAAAGGCGGTGTGTTATAAGATTCCCGCTTGCGCGGGAATGACGTTAGCTGAGCGCGGGAATGACGTTAGCTGAGCGCGGGAATGACGTTAGCTGAGCGCGGGAATGACGGAGGGGGAGCCCGGGGAATGACGGATAGGGAGCTGGGGAATGATCGATGGGGAGCGTAGGACTAAACCCGCAATGACGAAGAGAGTGCAGCGAGGACTAAAGGCGCATTACGACCTTGCAGGCTTCACCGGCATTGAGTCGCGTAAAGCCGGTTTCGAAATCCTCGAAATCGATGTGGTCGGTAATTACCGGGCTCACATCGAGGCCACTACTCAGCATCGCCACCATCTTGTGCCAGGTTTCAAACATTTCACGCCCGTAAATCCCTTTCAGGCTGATGCCCTTGAAAATCGCCCGGTTCAGGTTAACCCGCGGGCTGTTGGGATAAATCCCGAGTAGCGCAATTTTACCGCCGTGGTTGATGATATCGATCAAATCGTCCAGCGCGTTTTCATTACCCGACATTTCGAGGCCGACATCGAAACCTTCGAGCATGCCGAGATCTTCCATAACATCGTGTAAATCCTCCTGCCCTGCCCTGACGGTGCGGGTCGCGCCAAACTGGTTAGCCATGCTCAAACGCTTTTCGTTGACATCGGTGATCACTACATGACGCGCACCGACATGCCTGGCGACCGCGGTTGCCATCAAACCGATGGGACCGGCGCCAGTGATCAGTACATCTTCACCTACCAGATCAAATGACAGGGCCGTGTGCACCGCGTTGCCCAGCGGATCCAGTATCGATGCGATATCGTCGCTGATCTCTTCAGGTATCTTGTAAGCATTTTCGGCCGGGATACAGACATACTCGGCGAACGCACCCGGGCGGTTAACCCCGACGCCACGCGTATCGCGACACAAGTGACCACGACCGGCGCGGCAGTTACGGCATTCGCCGCACATGATATGGCCCTCTCCGGATACACGGTCACCGACCTTGACCGAATGCACTAACTCACCGACTTCTTCGATAATACCGATATATTCGTGTCCCACGGTCATCGGCACCGGCACATGTTCCTGTGCCCATTGATCCCAGTTATAGATATGCAAATCGGTACCGCAGATAGCAACCTCGTTGATCTTGATCAGCACATCCTCGGGTCCGAATTCGGGCTTGGGTACATCCTGTAGCCACAGGCCAGGTTTATCGTGGGCTTTTACCAGGGCTTTCATCTCAAACTCCTATTGGATTAATCCAATCTGTTTGCCGACGACAATAAAGGCATCGATGGCTTTATCGAGTTGTTCGCGACTATGCGCGGCACTCATCTGGGTACGCACCCGTGCCTGTCCCCTGGGCACTACCGGGAACGAGAACGCCGTGACATAAACACCGTGTTTCATCAGCTCGCTCGCGAGTTGTTGGGCCATCACCGCGTCACCGGTCATGACCGGTGCAATTGGATGCTCACCGGGAATAACATCGAAGCCGGCGTCCTGCATGCGACCGCGAAAATAAGCCGTATTTTCCGCCAAGGTCTGGCGCAACGATACGCCTTGCTCGAGCAATTCGAGTGCATGCAGCGTGGCCGTAACAATGCTCGGCGCCAGGCTATTTGAAAACAGGTAGGGGCGTGCGCGCTGACGCAGCAAATCTATAACTGCCTGTGGCGCGGTAATATAACCACCGCTGGCGCCGCCTAGCGCCTTGCCAAAGGTTCCACTGGTGATGTGTACCCTGCCCTCGACACCATGCAGCTCCGGGGTGCCTGCACCGCGTTCACCGACAAAGCCGATAGCATGGCTGTCATCAACCATTACCAGGGCATCGTATTGTTCGGCAAGATCGCAGATTGCCGGCAGATTGGCATAGGTGCCATCCATCGAGAATACCCCGTCGGTGACAATCAACCTGAAGCGGGACGATTCAGCCTCGACCAACCTGGCTTCAAGTTCACCCATATCGTTGTTGGCATAGCGCAGACGCTGGGCCTTGCACAGGCGGATCCCGTCGATAATCGAGGCGTGATTGAGGCTGTCCGAGATGACCGCATCCTCGGCACCGAGCAACACTTCGAAAATGCCGCCGTTGGCATCGAAGCAGGAAGAAAACAGGATCGCATCGTCCATTTTCAGGTAGGCTGCGAGCTTCTGTTCGAGCGCCTTGTGAATATCCTGGGTGCCGCAGATAAACCTCACCGAAGCCATCCCAAGGCCATGACTGTCGAGCCCCTGGTGCGCCGCCGCGACCATCTCCGGATGATTGGCGAGACCGAGATAATTGTTGGCGCAGAGGTTGATTAAATCGTTATCCCAGTTCTGCGCATGCACACTGGCGCCCTGCGCGGAATCGAGGGGCCGTTCCTGCTTGTACAATCCCTGCGCCTCGATCGATTCAAGTTCCTGCTGTAAATAGGCGATGAACTGCTGAGACATTGCTGTTACCCCGACCTGAGAATCAGGTCCATAGTCTAACCAAATTCAGGTCGTCGTGGCTGATTTTTGTGCGACCAGGTAAAGCGCAAGGCCCGTCAAAGCGAGCAACGACAAACCCGGCAATACCAGCTCGTATCCCCCCCAGGACCACACCAGCGAGCCGATAAAAGGCGCCGATCCGGAACCCGCCAGGAAAACCAGCGCCAGCGCTCCAGACTTGGCACCGAACTGACGTTCGCCCAGCAGTTCAAGAGCGATCACGGGGCGTACAATGCTGACCATCCCCCAGGCGCCACCAAAAAATATCACGAACGCGATCAGCAGGGCCGGGGTTGCGTCGGCACCAATTAACAGGAGGGCCGAGATACCCATCAACACGAAACAGCTGATTGCAATGCCGTGATTGGAGACGTGACGTTCCGCGGCCATCATCGCCAGGCGACCCGCGACCTGCATCGGCCCGATAAACGAAATCGCAATCACCGCGACTTCTGGATGAATACTGCGCTCATCCAGGATCGGCAACAAATGGTGCAAGGTGATCCCGTGCATCAACGCGGTCAGGCCAAATCCGATTGCAAGACACCAGAATACTGGTGAATAGAGAAATGATCGCTGCGTCGTGGCAGGATAAATATCGGCGATACGGCGCGCGTTTCCGTCTCGCTCGACCGCGCTTGCACCGAACCACATGATCGGCGCCACCACCAGGATCGCGGTCAGGCCGAACAGGATCATCGCGCTGCGCCAGCCGAACTCAACCGCCATGCTATGCGCCACCGGGAAACTGATGGTGCCGGCAAATCCCGCTATCAGCGTAACCATGATAATGGCGCGCTTGGCATGCTCACCACGGGCCCGGGTAATCAACGCAAAGCAGGGTTCGTACAAACTGCCCGCCATGCAAACCCCGATAACGCCCCACAGCAAGTAAAACTGCCAACGGAATTCAACCTGGGTGAGCAGCAAAAGGCAACAGCCCCCCAGTACCGCTGCCGACGTCATCATTACGGCACCCTTACCCGCGTCGATCAGGCGCCCGTAAAGCGGTGAACAAATCGCAGATACAAACACCGCCAGCGTAATTGCCGCGGTCAGGTCAGCACGACTCCAGCCGAGCGCCTGCTCCCAGTGCAACAACAATGCCGGGAAACTGTAATACAGGCAGGCCCAGATCAGCGTCTGCGCCGTGGCGAGCATTAAGATAGGACGGTCTTTCACATTACCTTCATTGCAATGTTACGCGGGAATCTATTTCTGTGTCATGTTGATCACGTAAGGATTATCGGGTAACGATGCCGCACTGATTCGCTGTTGACACTGCGAAAAGTAAAACCGAGACGGACCATCATGAGGAAAGCTTTTCAATATCGACTTGAATTCCTTGGACGCCTTTTTCCATTCTGTCTTCAAGAATAAATCCAATCCCGCGGCAAAGCGTTCGCAAAGCTCGG
>JAOTXY010000014.1 GCA_029862125.1 Gammaproteobacteria bacterium
GCGGAATGCCGATTTCGGTGGCCGCCTGGATAAAATGTTCGGCGATCGGGCGCCGCAGACGCAGGTCGGAAACCTTTTGCGGCCCGCCGATGGCGTGAAACGCATCGGCACCGCGCGAATTGTCTTCCGATTTTTTGAAGTACGGCAGCAGCTCGTCGTAAGCCCATCCCGGGTTGCCGAGCTCGACCCAGCGATCGTAGTCCTCGGGCTGGCCGCGCACGTAGAGCAAACCATTGAGCGCGCTGGAACCGCCGAGCACCTTGCCGCGCGGCCACTGCAGCTGGCGGTTGGCAATGCCGGGATCGGGTTCGGTCATGTAACACCAGTCGAAAGCCGGATTGTGCATGGTCTTGAAATAACCGACCGGAACGTGCAGCCACGGGTTTAAGTCCTTGCCGCCGGCCTCGAGTAACAGCACCTTGTGCGCCGGATTAGCCGACAGTCGATTGGCGAGCACGCAGCCAGCCGATCCGGCGCCAACGACGATATAATCGAATTGATTCACGAGCCCCTTATGGTTATATGTTTCGATTCGACGATACAATAAGTTTCGCTAAAATGGAACAAATATTCTCGTTTAAGGCCTGTTAACGAATCTGTTAGGTGATTCTACATCTGAATATAGCGCCATCAAGTTCGGTGTTTATGGGATACCGAGACGAAATTTATGTGTATTTAACTCTTTACTCAACCGCAAAAAACTGTAATATCGAGACTGGAAGTCTCATTATAAACTAAGTTTTTCGATTTCCAGTTTTATACCCGGGTCGGACCGCCGGCCCAATAAGCACCGAGGCGCTGCCTTCAGCCTCGCGAAGCATAATATGGCGAAGGCTTTCTTACACCAGAGGAGTAGATATGAACAAACTAAAATATATTGCCGTCAGTGCAGTAGCCTTGGCCCTCATGGCATCGCCTGCCATGGCGGCTAAAAAGGTCTTGCGTATCCAGTCGGTGCTACCCACTTCAGCAGACGAAGTCGTTATGTTGAAGGAGTTCGGTAAAGACGTCGCAGCGCTGACTGAAGGCTCGCTCACCATCGAAGTTCTGCCAGCAGGCGCTGTTGTTGGACCACGAGACATCATTGATGCCGTCGACGCGGGGCTGGTTGAAGGCGGCTTTGCCTGGACACATTATTGGGGTGGCAAGCACGTTGCGGCTAACCTGTTCGGCGCGCCTGTTGCGGGTGCCGGTGTAGGTCTCGACAACATCGCGTTCCTGAGCTGGTTCCAGTTCGGCGGTGGCAAGGAGCTGTATGACCGCCTGTGGGATGAAATGGGTGTGAACGTCAAAGGATTCATGCTGCAGCCAGTGGGCCCTGAGGCCCTCGGTTGGTTCCCAAAGCCGATCAAATCGATGGATGACTTCCGTCAATTGCGCTTCCGCGCACCTCCGGGTATGGTTGGTGCCGCATACGCTGAAATCGGTGTTCCAGCTGTTGCTATGGGCGGCGGCGACATCCTGCCAGCGCTTGAGAAAGGCACGATCGACGCAGCCGAGTGGTGCTGCCCTAAGCCAGACTCCGTGTTTGGTTTCCAGAAAGTGCTGAAACACTACTACCTCCAGGGTCTGCACCAGGTGACCGTGAACGCGGACATGTATGTGAATGGCGATTTCTACAAGTCGCTGAGCCCGCTCGAGCAGAAAGCACTGGAAGTGGCGGCAAACGCGTCTCTGTCAAAATCCATGTCCTACCGAATCTTTGAGAACGGTAAGGCACTGAAAGATCTGACGGATAATCACGGTGTTATCCTGGAAGATACTCCTGCGGATTACTTCACCGAGTACATGGCGGCCGCTAAAAAGTCGCTCCAGGCCGCTGCGGACGAAAACAAGTTCTTCGCAGAAGTGTGGCAGTCGCAAAAGGATTTCGCCGACACCGTGGTACCATTCTGGGCGGGGGCACAGACCTCAAACGCAAGTTTGGGTCGCGCACACGCAGATACACTGAAGTAAAATAAAGACTTCGTTGCGAGGCCCGTCAAGGCCTCGCTTCGAAGTTTCTGTAAGGGCCTTGGCCCTGTTTAAATAATTAGAGCCCAAAATGGGCCCAAACATAAAGGGGAGAAGGGGCATGGCTGAAGATGAGGTAAATCCAGAAGATCTCGAGATTGCGGACGAGCTGATTGCGGAGCGTCGTGCCGAGGCCCCGGGTGAAACGCCAGAGGATATGACGCCCTGGCAACGCCCGATAACCGCAGCGATTGACGTTATTAATTACCGCGCAGGCCAGGCTATTGCCCTGCTCATGGTGCCGCTGATTGCCGTAGTGGTGCTCGAAGTCCTTTCACGAAACTCGTTTGCGATTTTGCAAAATGCAGGCTTCGAAGGTCTAGCCCAGGCCCTTGGGCTTGGCCCTACGCTCTGGGTGTATGACACCAGTCGTATGATAGCCGGGGTGCTCTTCATGGCAGCCGCGGGCTACGGTCTGATGCGTGGGGTTCATATCCGCGCCGACTTCCTCTACCGAAACTGGTCGGCAAAGACACAGGCGACAGTGGATGCATCCCTGTACCTGCTGTTCTTTATGCCTTCGATGATCTTCTTTACCGTTATCGCCTCAGAGTTCTGGTGGCTCGCCTTTTCAAGAGGTGAAACCATGCAGATCGACAGTGCCTGGGGACCCCTTTTGTGGCCCGCGCGCCTGGCGATGCCAATCGGTGGCTTCCTCTTGATGCTGCAAGGCATCCCTGAGATTTTCCGCGCATTTCACAAGATGGGCAAACAGCGCGAACGCTTGTTCGTACGGGCCTTGCCTGTCTATGTCATCGGGCTGCTATGGCTCAATCTGGCTATATTCCAGCCGGACCTGGTCCCCGGTGGCGAATGGTTTTCCGACATCATGTCTGCCCGCCCGAACCTGGACAAGGCTACCATCGGATTGATCATGCTGACAGCCATGCTGTTCGTGATCTTTATCGGCTTTCCAATCGCGTTCACGTTGATTTTCCTTGCCTTTGTCTTCGGTATCTGGGGCGCCAACTTCAAGCTGACCACGCTGTTGATGACGCTGAACACAAACTCCACCATGTTGAACGATCAGCTCATGGCGGTGCCGCTGTTTGTCCTGATGGGGATTGTCATGGAAGCGGCGGGCTTGATGGACCGGCTGTTTGCGTCGATCCAGATGATCATGTCGCGCGTCCGCGGCGCGCTGTTCATCGCCGTGCTGATCGTATCCACGATTTTTGCAGCAGCCACTGGCATCGTGGGTGCTTCAGTGACCCTGCTTGGGATCATGGCTGGCGCGACCATGAGCCGCTCCGGCTATAATGTTCAGCTCGCGGCAGGAACCATCACTGCCGGCGGCACACTGGGCATTCTGATCCCGCCCTCGATTATGCTGATCGTCATGGGACCGGTTCTGGAGGTCTCAACCCTTGACCTCTTCCGTGCAGCCTTTATTCCCGGTGCCCTGCTGGCCACCCTTTACCTGGTCTACACGCTTGGACGCTGCTGGCTGAATCCGTCCCTGGGACCAGTTTTGTCCGAAGAAGATCAACCTGAAACGTCCGCTTTTTATGGTGCCGAGGTGGCGCTGATCTGCCTCGGCGTTTTGACCGTTTGCCGAGTCTTTGGCCAGGCCATGGGCGGTACTTTTAGCGGTTTGATTCCATTTGGCGGCTTTTTCGTTTTGGCCATTGCCTGTGCCGTCGCCTATGCCGCATACCGTCGTTTGAATGTACTCAGGATCGTGGTTCCGATCGCGGTGATCTTCCACCTCTATATGATCGTTGCGAATATGGGTGAGGATGGTGGCCTGCCGACCTGGTCGATCACCTTTGGCGCATTTACCGTGCTTCTGGCGTATCTGGGGCGGCCGATTTATAGCGCTGCGGCTGAAACTGAGTTCCGTTTTTCGGAACTCTGGGATGAGTTCTTCAAGGGGCTCATGCCGCCCACGATCCTGATTTCTTTTGCTTTGGGGTCGATTCTTCTCGGCTTCGCAACACCTGCTGAAGCCGCGGCGATGGGCGCCTTTGGTGCCATCCTGTTATCTCTTGGTTACGGCAAATTCACCTTTCCCAGCTTCTTTGACAGTCTGGTTAAAGCCCTGGAGATCACGGTTCTGATCATGTTCCTGGTTGCCGCGTCGAACTTCTTTGGCGCCGAATTCAGTGCTTTGGGCACGCCCAAGATGATGACTGAGATGCTACTTGGCCTCGACATGTCACCTTACCTCATTCTGATATTGGTCATGGCATTGATCTTCCTGCTTGGATGGCCACTGGAGTGGGTGCCCATTGTTTTGATCGTGGTGCCAATTTTGCTGCCGACAGTCGAGGCGTTAGACATACACGGGCTGGATCGCTACGACCTGATGGTCTGGTTTGGCATTCTGGTCGCTGTGAACCTGCAGACAGCGTGGCTATCCCCACCTGTGGCCTTGTCGGCCTACTTCCTGAAGGGTGTCGTGCCGGATTGGGATCTCAAGGACATTTACCTGGGCATGATGCAGTTCATGATGATTCAACTCCTCGGTCTCATCCTGCTGTTTTCCTTCCCGCAAATGGTGCTTTGGCTACCCAAAATAATGTCTGGTGGGTAAATCATTGTGCATCTCCTTCGATCTACCTTGTCATGGGCAAGCACCCGGCATGCTGATATCTATCCTGGCAAAGGCCGGCACCTATGAAACGCGAACGCGGTTCCACGATCGGGCGGGTGCTCGATATTCTCGACACCGTCGCCGCATCGACGAAGCCGCTTAGCGCAACCGAGATCAACGAAGTGCTGAACTTGCCCAAGGCCACCGCGCACCGGCTCTGCGCCGAGCTCGAAGCACGGGGTTACCTGCTTAAAAGAATTGATGGTAAAAGTTACCAGCCCGGCAATCGTCTCTATGACGTTGCTGTCGGTGTTCTGGCCAACTCTCGCTTCAGTGCTACGCGCCATGCAATACTGACCGAGCTGTCAGAGAAGGTCGGTGAGACCTGCAACATCGCCTACCCCGATGGTTTGTACATGGCCTATTCCGATCGCGTCGAAACCAAGGCGCCTTTGCGGCTGCAGTTTTCGATCGGGATGCGGGTTCCGCTTTACTGTACCGCGAGTGGCAAACTTTACCTGAGTACGCTACCTAAACCCCGGCGTAAGGCAGTAATCAATAAGCTAAAGCTTAAGGCCCTCGCAAAAAACACGATTACTGATCCCGACATGCTGCTCGCCGAAATCGATAATATTGAGCGGCAACAGGTCTCGATCGACAACCAGGAATTATACGATGACGTGGTCGCCATCGCGGTACCTATCAAGGACAAGCGGGGCAGGTATTATAGTTCGCTCGCGATCCAGGCTCCGGCGTCACGTATCTCCATCAATCACAGCGAACGGTACCTGCCTTTGTTGCGTGAAGCCGCCCATGATTTAGCGATGCTGACCGAAGACGAGTAACCTGAAATACCCCAGCGGCCGTAGTCTCAGGTTTTGCGTCCTGTCGGCTACGCGAGCAAGACACCAATTACGGCCATAGCCGCGGGCTGCCTGCCTTCTGTTCCACTCCCAACCAAAGGTAGTACCACGATCACCATCGGCGAATAACCAGCGTTACCCAATGAAGTCAATCGGGTCTTATCTCTTTTGTTAGATTTTTTTTAACAATCCTGTCAACCAAATCCAAAGTCACTCGTTTCTATTGGTAACGATAACCAACAAACGGGTATAGCTATGACTATGGCAAACATCAGGCAGGGAATCTGGATATTCTTGATAGCTTTCAGCGCGCTGGCGCTGGGAGCCTGCAGCAGCGGGGGTGGTGACGATAGCACCAGTGACGACGAATTTGGCGATTTGACGATTTCGCTGACCGATGCCGAAGGTGATTTCAACCAGTACACCATCGACGTGGACAGCATCAATTTATACAGGACCAACGGGGCGGTGATAGAAACTCTGCCCAATACCGCGCGCCTGGATTTTTCACAATACGTTGAAGTCACCGAGTTTCTATCGACTGCGACGGTGCCGGTGGGCAGTTATAACAAGGCTGAAATCACGCTCGATTACAGCAACGCCGCTATCACCGTCGAAGATGAAAACGGTAACTCGATCCCGGCCCAGGCACTCAACGAATCCGGACAACCACTGACCCGTGTCACGCTGGAAGTGATGATCAATGAACAAAGCGGATTCAAAATTACGCCCGGAAAACCGGCGGCCCTGATACTTGATTTCGATCTTGAAGCTTCCAACGAGGTTACGATTAATGGCAATTCGGCAACCATCGTGGTCAACCCGATTCTGCTTGCCAATACCAGTATCGAAGACGATAAGTCACGACGCCTGCGCGGATTGCTCGCCGGGGTCAGCCTGGAACGGGAGACATTCAGCGTCAAGTTGCGCCCATTTCGAATCCGCCATCGCGACTTCGGCAAGATTACCGCGCACACTAACGACGAGACCGTTTTTGAAATCGATGGTGTCGCCTATCGGCAGCTCGAAGGACTCGAAGTACTGGCGCAACAAACCGGAATCACACCGTTGGTGGCGCTGGGGACCGTTAACTATGGCGATCGACGATTCCTTGCGCAACAGGTTTACGCCGGTAGCAGTGTCCCCTGGGGTGATAAAGATGCGCTCAAAGGCAGCGTTATCGCGCGCTCGGGAAATACCCTGACCGTGCTTGGCGCAACCATCGAGTTTGATGACGGCCACTACAGTTTCAATGATGAGATCGAAGTGCTGATCGATGAAAACACCAGGGTCACCAAACAGGGCGATCCAGGCAATCAGCATCGAATCGGTGATATCAGCGTGGGCCAGAAAATCACTGCGTTGGGTCACGTAGCCGACGATGGCAAGAGCCTGAAGGCCAGCCTCGTACGCATGCGCTACAGCCACGTTTCGGGACTGGTTGCATCGGTATCGCCGTTCGAAGTCGATCTGCAGCATGTTAACCGCCGCATGGTCGAACGTTACGATTTCACCGGTACCGGCATCACGCCAGACAACGACGCGGATCCGGATCATTACCAGATCGACAATGGATTGTTGAGCCTCAACAGCCTGGGGCTTGCGGAACCAGTCAGGGTGCTGGGTTTTCCTGTTCCTTTCGGTACTGCCCCGCTCGACTTTACCGCCAAAACCATCATCGACCTGAGTAACTTGCCGACCAAGATGCTGATGTCATATGGTGCGGCGGGCAGCGAGACCGCAGTCGTCAGTCTCGATGAGGCCGGTATGCTACTCGATCTGTCTTCTGCCACCGGGCGTCATCATTTGAAACAAGGTGGCGTGATTACTGATATAACCACACTCGCGGCGGTTCCATTTATTGAACCAGGCGCTAATATCGGTCTTTACGCGATCAGCCAGGGTCGTCGGATTCATGTCTACCTGGACTGGAATGCATACCAGGCGGCGTTGAACGACAAGTTGAGAGAAGGCTACAAGGTCGTATTCGTAATTGCCAAAGGCCGTTACAGCGCGACCAACTTGTTGTTATCTGCACGCCAGCTGGTAACACGAATCACGGAGTAAATAGATTACAGTGTATTCAGGAGCATGCTTGAAACAATTCCCCCGTCCCGTTACGGGGGAATTGTTTGTACAAACCTGCTTAATAACCATATTGGTCTTAAGCAGCCTGACCACGGCACTGGCGGATTCGCATCAACCTGCGAGCGACCAGGATTTGCCATCCGCAGCGATGCTCGAATTTTTAGGTGATCTAGAACCGGTGGACGAAGAAACCTGGCAGCTGCTTGAACAACATGCACTCAGAGATGTAGCGCAAAACAAAGAGGTAAACAGCGAATGAATTTACTATCGAAATTTGCTGAGAAAATCACAACTAAATTACTAATCCTGGCAATGCTGGCGGTACCGTTTGCCGCATCTGCGCAAACCTGGGATGAACTCAGTCAGCAACAACAGAAAATCCTGAAACCTTTCGAATCGCGCTGGGCAGAACTGAACCCGGAAAAGCGCAGCCGATTGCTAAGCGGCGCCGAGCGCTGGGAAAATATGTCTCCGGCGCAACGTAAAAAGATGAAACAACGTTTCAAACGCTGGCAACGGTTAACCCAGCAACAAAGAGATGCGATCAAGGAGCGGTTCAAAAAATTCCAGGATCTTTCCCCCGATCAAAAAGCCAGGGTACGTAAAGCATTCAAACGCTTCCAAAATCTTCCCCCCGACCAGCGTAAAAAATTGAGGACGCATTGGCGACAACTAACCCCGGCACAGCGAAAACGCTGGTTGTTGCATTTAAGAGATAAACGAAGCCATGATTCATGAAGCAGCTTGGAATCATGGTTTGTGTTTTCGCCGTGTTGTCCAGTTCTAGACTGGCCGCCGAGGAGTGGCTCGGATTGGATCAGGAGCTACCCGCACTGGTTGGAATCGACCTGGGCCGGGATGAAGAGGAAGACTCGACTGCTGCTTTTATGCTGGCCCTGCCGCTTGGCGACAGTGCAGGGTATTACGGGTACTACAGCAATACCGAGCTCTCCGACGGCGGACAGGAATTTGATAGCCTGGCGCTGGCGACAACGGTCTGGTTCCAGCTTTCGCAGCTGGTCGATCTCGAACTGGGGCATTTCTTCGAAGGCAACGATGGAGAGCTAGAAAAAGAAACCCTCGGCATAGCACTTGGTTTGAGCCAGGGGAACTGGAACTTTCGTGTGCAACTCGATGAAGGAGAGTTACTTATTTTCACGCGCGATGACGTTACCGATTTCCTGGATAGGTTTATTCCTGACCGGTTTGATAGCGACGTATCAGGCTACGGCTTAACACTCGGCTGGCAGGCTGATCCCTGGTACTGGCAGGCGAGTTATCAACGTTTCGATTATGAGACTGATTTAACTCCTTTGGACAGCAGCCGGTTCGCCCAGTTTATTGTCAAGTCGTCGGCGCTGGCACAGAGCTCATTGCTGATATCAGAGAGTACTTCATTGTTAGTGGGCCATGCCGATTACGATAACGACTACTCGATCTTGATTTACCAGGATCAATCAGCCATAGATCAGAGCAGAGCCGAAACCCTGGCCTTGAGCTGGCAGCACTGGGCCAATCCCCGATTTGGATACCTGCTTGTCGCATCCATGCCGGTGCCGGCAGATAGCGTTGGATTGACGCTGGGCCTGCGATGGGTGCTGTAGAACTATGGACCCGCAAATCCGACAGCAGATGGATACGTTTTTTCGTGGCTCGGAACACAAGGCTTACTTAATGGCGATGACACTGACCCATAATCATCATGATGCGCTCGAACTGGTTCAGGATAGTATGCTGAAACTGGTGCAGAAATATTATAACCGTGAGCCCGAAGAGTGGGGCCCATTGTTTTATCGTATTTTGCAAAACGGGATAAGGGATTGGTTCAGGAAACAAAAATTTCGCCAGATTTTACACGGGCTAATGCCCTGGCAAGTTGACTCGGAGAGCGAAAAGACCGAGCCTTCGGCTGAAACCCGGGTCTTGATTGACGACGAGATTGTCCGCGTATTCAAGGCATTGCAGCAATTGCCATTACGACAGCAACAAACTTTTTTAATGCGCGCCTGGCAGGAATTCAGTACCCGCGAAACCGCCTTCGCGCTTTCGATTTCCGAGAATAGTGTTAAAACTCATTATGCGCGTGCAACGCATCAACTCCGACAATTACTGGGAGATGAAGATGGATAAAGACAGACAGTTTCAAAGCAAGGTTAAAAAAACACTCGAGCGCCAGACGCTCGATGACGAGACCAGAAATGCTCTGCACAAGGCAAGATTGTCGGCTCTCGACGATGGCACTCGCAGATCATTTTCCGGTTGGTTACCCGCGACAGCGCTAGCGGGAATCGCACTGGTTGTGGTCGGTGCCGTTCTGTATCGAGGTGTCACCGAGGTGACCCTTCCAGGGATTGCAACCGATGAAATTGCGATCATCGCCAGCGAAGATGATCTCGAACTGTTTGAAGAGCTCGAGTTTTACGTCTGGTTTGACCAGGATATCTCGCCCGACACTCAAGGCTGATTTTTTCTGCTGCTTTTGCCTGGTTCCTCGCTAAAAAATTTTTGTGCCTTACTATCCATCCATCACGGATAGACTTATCAGTAAAGAATCCCTATTCTTCAACCGGTTACCTGGACCCGGTGGTCTGGGCAATCACGAGAGTTATTATGCGATTCGCAGAAATCTTGTTGCGGCTGGGTTGCAATCTGGTCGGGTGGATGATCATTTACAGTCACTGTATCTGGCTGGCGGTAATTCCACAGATTGGTTGCGGCCCTGATGGCGATGAAATTTTTCGTTTGTCGTTGGGTTTTAGCCCGATAGCAATCGGCGCTGCCCTGCTACTCGGGCTCGCGCATAAGTTACCCACGGTCGTTGGTTACCTGAAATGGTTGGCATTACCGCTAATTTTACTGGTGCCGCTAACGGTCAGCCCGATTCTGGCTGCACTGGAAACAACAACATTCGGGTCGATGGGATTTTGCGAATCGATTGCTGCGAGCGGTTGGCAACGTGCCTGGGCGCCGGTACAGATTGTGACCCTCTTCATCATCGTAGCCGCATCGATTCTATTTGTTGCAAAACGCAACTAATTGTTGGATCATTGCGCGCGCAAAATAAATTGCGTTAATGAACACTAAAAATGAGACCCAATCAGGGCTCTCGATAAAAGTGGCACCAGCCACGAATAACATTCCATAGGGGAAAAATATTATGAGTATGATGAGTGAATTTAAAGATTTTGCCATGCGCGGTAACGTGGTCGATATGGCCGTCGGTATCGTCATCGGCGGCGCCTTCGGCAAAATCGTGTCGTCATTTGTTGCCGATGTGCTGATGCCACCCATTGGCTTGTTGATGGGCGGTGTAAATTTTAGTGACCTGGCAATCATGTTAAAGGACGCCGTTGGTGAAACGGCTCCGGTGATGATCAAGTACGGATCCTTTATTCAGACGGTTGTCGACTTCGTCATTATCGCGTTCGCGATCTTCCTCGTCGTCAAGGCGATGAATTCGATGAAAAAAGAAGAGCCCGCACCCGAGCCCGAGCCCGAACCCGAACCAGCTCCCAGCAACGAAGAAGTCCTGCTGGGCGAGATCCGCGACCTGCTGAGAAGGTAAATTTCGAGGACATACTCGAGCCACCGGTGCCCTGCCCTGGTGGCTCGAGACCCACTTCACTTGATCTTCCCCGGCTAATTTAGCCTGGGTCATGATATTCTGCGCCAACCAATAACGACAGGATGTAGAATCAGCACAAAGCGATGCGCTATAGAGTTCTGACCGCCGAAGTCGCACACGAAACCAATACCTTCAGTCGTATTGCAACCGACGAGCAGGCGTTTCGCAATGGCCATTTCCTGCTCACGCACAAAACCTTACGCCTCGTTCCAAACGCCGAGCAGTTGTTTCGCAACGACCTTTTCCTGCTCGACCAGGATGCAATAGCGGCACGCGGCAGCCACAACACGGAGCTCGCCGGATTCCTTGATATCGGCAGAAAGTATAGCTGGCAGCTCGACCACATACTCAGTGCCAACGCCGGTCCCTCCGGCAAGGTGACTACCGCGGCCTTTGACTGGCTGGTTGACCCTGTCGTCGCCGCATTGGAGTCCAATCGATATGACGGCATATTGCTGGGACTGCACGGCGCGATGGTCACCGATTTTTGCGAGGATGGCGAAGGCGAATTGCTGCAGCGCCTGCGTGAGGTCGTGGGTGCAAAGATTCCGATTGCGATCACGCTCGATCTTCATGCCAACGTCACCGAGAAGATGTGCGACCTTGCCAACATTATCGTTTCTTATAAAACCTATCCCCACATTGACATGCGCGACTGCGCGCGCCAGGCCGGTGAAATCCTGCAGCGCAGCCTCACCGGCGAAATCAGTCCGCGCACTATTCGCGTCCACCGTCCAATGCTCGAAGAGGTCAATGGCGGGCGTACTGACGTGGGCCCGATGATCGAGCGGGTCGAAGCTGCAAAAGCCTGGGAGCTTCGCCCGGATGCCTATGCCGTCAGCATCAACGCTGGTTTTGCCAGTGCCGATATCGTCGAGGTCGGTCCCACGGTGCTGGTTACCGCGGAGGGCGACATGGATGCGCACCGGGCTTTTGCCGAGAGCCTTGCCGATGATATCTGGAAGCGCCGTCACGAAGTATTAAACCACTATCTCGATGTCGACTCGGCCGCGGCTATCGCACGGCAATTCAGCTCGGCCGAGGGACCGCTGGTGATCGCAGATTACGCCGACAACCCGGGTGGTGGTGGCTATGGAGATTCCACCAACTTGCTGTGCGCCCTTCTCGACGCCGGCGTGAACGATGCCTGTTTCGGTCCAATGGTCGATGGCGCAACCGTTAAGCAACTTTACCAGCACGAGATCGGGGCAACAATCCCGGTCAAACTGGGTGGCAAAACCGATCCCGCGTTCGGTGGCGGACCACTTGATCTGACCGTCGAATTGGTAAGCAAGAGTGACGGAAGCTATACCGGCGGTGGCGAAATGATCGGTGGGCTGCAACACAGTTTCGGCCCGACAGTCGTGGTTCGTGCTGGGGGTATTGAAATTTTAATTACCACGATTGCCCAACAAATGCTGGATCTGCAACAATTCAAGAGTTTCGGGATTATCCCGGAAGCAAAAAAAATCATCGCACTCAAATCGATGCAGCACTTCCGCGCTGATTTCGAGCCTATTGCAGGCCAGGTAATCGTCTGCGACAGCGGCGCGCTGTGCACGCCCGACTACCAGCGACTCGAGTATCGTAATGTAAGGCGACCGATATTTCCGCTGGATCAGAATTTCGAAATTTAGCTGTGCCAGGTGTAGCGGTAAATTTGTGCCAAAGTAGCCGATTTCTCATCAGAATATACTCGCAGGCCGCAGGGACTGTTTACAGTAAACTGGCTCTGTATAATGCTTACTTCGACCATTTTCAGACGAGCAGACCATGTCCAAAAAACCCACCGGCGAACTGACCACCCGCCTCGTCGCGATGCCAGCCGACTGCAACCCTGCCGGGGATATTTTCGGCGGCTGGGTATTGTCGCAAATGGATATTGCCGCGGGAATCAGCGCCAGCGAACGTGCACAGTGTCGCACCGTAACCGTGTCGCTTGATGGGATGCACTTTATTCGTCCGGTCAAGATCGGCGATGTGCTCTGCGTTTACACCGAAATCCAGGGCGTCGGCCATACCTCGATCGATATTCACGTCGAGGCCTGGGTGCAACGCGATCGATCACGCAACACGGTCAAGGTGACCGAGGCCAGGTTCAGATTTGTCGCGCTCGGCGTGGACGGCCGGCCACGCCCGGTCCCGGGTGGCGATAAAGATTAACAATTAATGGATTAATGGGGACAGTACACTTAATTCGCCAACGATGAATTAAGTATACTGTCCCCTGGTTTAGTTCACGCTTTCGGCAATCGACGGGCAGCAGCCTCGTACCCGGGTCTGATGCATTCGCCTGCGGTACTTATCAGCATCGTAACCGCAGCCACGGTGTAGAATGCATCGATTATCCCAGATCATGAAATCGCCGACCCGCCAGCGATGGCGATACACTGACTCGGGACGCGTTACCTCGGCAATGAGTCGCTTAATCAGCGGTCGCGCCTGCTCCGGCGGTATTCCTTCGATCTCCTTGACATGGGAACCGACGAAAATATTACGCTCACCTGTGACCGGGTTCTGTCGCACCAGTCGCTGGCGTACTGGATGCATGTAGGTTCTCTGATTCTCGGTTACCGCGTCTTCGCCAACCTTGGTGCGTGAAAATATGTAATCGTGGATGCCGACCATGTCCTCGATTTGCCGTTGGGTGGTTTGATCAAGACGTTGGTAGGCTGCACGCGCGCTGGCAAACTCGGTTTCACCGGCCACATCGGGTACCTCGTAAGCACACAGCATCGAGTACATCGCCGGTATTTCTCGAAACGAACTGTCCGAGTGCCACATTTCGTTACCGGTCGAGGCCTTGATCTGGCGCGCCGATACCTTGTTGCCATCGTCATCGATATTACCCACCCTTCCGATGTAGGTGACTTCGCCACGGCTGTAATAACTGACGTGCTCTTCTTCAAGTTGACCGAAACGTCGCGTGAACTCCAGGTGCGCGGCGTCATTCATGTGCTGGTCTTCAAACAGCAGGATCGAATAGCGATTGATCGCCTCGTCGATTTGGGCAAACCTGGCATCGTCGAGAGGCTGGGATAGGTCGACCCCCGAGATACGGGCACCAAACTCCGGATGGATGGGATCGATGTTCATGCTGCAACAGCGGGCTAAAAAAACATCCCTTATGGAATCAGGTACCGAACTCTGCGCTCAGCTCTTCCGAAAAATGGCAGGCAACATGATGTCCACTGCTCATCTCTCGCCATTCGGGCACCTCGGTGCGGCAACGCTCCTGCGCGTGCGGGCAGCGCGTATTGAAGCGGCATCCCGGTGGTGGGTTAATCGGGCTTGGAATTTCTCCTTCGAGCTTTTGCGCATGTCCGCGAACGTCGGGATCGAGCGACGGGATTGCCGACAACAGAGCACGCGTGTAAGGATGCGCGGTTTCTGAAAACAATTTATGCGTCGGCGCCGCTTCGACGATTTGCCCGAGGTACATGACCGCGACGAAGTTACAGGTGTGTGCGATGACGCTCAGGTCATGACTGATAAACAGGAAGGTGATACCACTTTCCTCCTGTATTGAATTCAGCAGGTTCAGTACGTCGGCCTGGATCGACACGTCCAGCGCGGCGACGCTTTCGTCGGCGACGATAAACTTGGGATCCGATACCAGTGCACGGGCAATCGAGATACGCTGGCGCTGGCCACCGGAAAATGCGTGCGGGAATCGCCGCAGGTGTTCGAGGTTGAGTCGGCACTTGGCCGCGATTTCACGTACTTTTTCGTCGGTTTCAGCCCGGCTCGAAGTTATTCCCATGACTTCGAGCGGTTCGGCGATGATGTCCCGCACCGTCATCCTCGGGCTAAGCGCGGCGTAGGGGTCCTGGAAAATCAATTGCGCGCGCTTGCGGTATTCCTTGAGCTCAAGACCCTTCAACGAGCCGAGGTCATAGGTGACGTCGGTGTCTGAATAGGTTATTTCTCCAAGGCTGATCGGTGCCGCCTTGAGCATCGCTCGACCGAGCGTGGTTTTACCCGAGCCCGATTCACCCACCAGCCCGAAGAAACTGCCCTTTTCGATTTCGATATTGATTCCTTCGCAGGCACGCACCACCGGGCGTTCGCCGAATCCCAGCCTGCGCAACGGGAAGTGCACCGACAGATTGCGAGCCTCGATCAACACGTCACTCATGATTGCTCCCCTTGTGTCGCCAGGTGGCAGGCTACCTGGTGATTGGCGCTATCGCTCGAGTAAACCGGAATTTCGGTGCGGCATTTTTCAGCAATTGCACCGGATTCGACGCAGCGCGTGTGGAACACGCAGCCCGAGGGACGGTCCAGCGGCGAAGGGATGTCGCCCGGCACCGGAGTTAGCGGCGCCTCGAGATCATCCAGCTTGGGTAATGAATTTAACAGGCCGCGCGTGTAGGGATGTGCCGGCGAATTGATGACCTGGCGCACAGTTCCGGTTTCGACCAGGTTGCCGAGATACATGACCGCGACCCGGTCCACGGTTTGCGCAATGACGCCGAGATCGTGGGTAATAAACAGGATCGACATGTGAAATTCATCGACCAGGTCTTTCATCAATTCGATGACCTGGGCCTGTATGGTGACATCGAGCGCGGTCGTCGGTTCGTCAGCGATCAGCAGCCTGGGCTTGGTCGACAGCGCCATTGCGATCATTGCACGTTGGCGCATACCACCGGAAAACTCGAAAGCATACTGGCCGAAGCGCTGCGCCGGCTCCGGAATACCGACGCGGGTCAGCATTTCGATCGAGATATCTTTGGCCTGGGCCGGGGTCATATCCGAATGGATTAACAATTGTTCGACCATTTGATCACCGATGGTTATCGCCGGGGCAAAACTGGCCATCGGTTCCTGGAAGATCATCGAGATCGCGCCACCGCGAATGATCATCTGATCCTGCGGTCGTTTCAACGACAGCACCTCGATATCTTCGCCATCGAGGTTCAGCGTAATATGGCTGTTGTCATCGTAAACCGAATTCTCGGCGTTGAGCATCATCAATGCCTTGGCGGTCACCGATTTGCCGGAACCACTTTCACCCACCAGCCCGAGCACTTCGCCTGGTGCGATATCGAAGGAAACATTGTTGACCGCGGTGACGAGGCCTTCATCGGTCTTGAAGCGCAGGGTTAGATCTTTTACGGAAATCAGCGGACTCGTCATTTTTTGGTATCCGCATAGGGGTCTGCGGCGTCACGCAATCCGTCACCGACAAACACGAAGGCGAGCACCAGTACGATGAAGAATATGACCGGAATGAAATTCCACTGGTAATTGAGCAGCACATCCGCCTTGGTCACGTTTTGCAGCATGACGCCGAGCGAGTTAACCGGTTCTTTTAAACCCAGGCCGATAAAGCTGAGCGCGGTCTCCGACAGCACCATGTAAGGGAATGAAATGATCAGGTCGACGATGATATAGCTGGTGAAACTAGGCAGCAGGTGGCGCCCGATGATGTGGCCCGGAGAAGCCCCGCACAATTGTGCCGCGAGCACGTACTCCTGGTTGCGCTCGGTCAGCAGGTGCGTTCGTACCCGCCTTGCCAGCGTCGGCCAACCGATGAAACCCAGGATTATCGAGATGATAAAAAACCGACCCTCGGAGCTCACGGTATCCGGAATGAATGCCGCAATCGCCATGAATAGCGGGATCGCGGGGACGGTTCGCACCGCATCGGTGATCATCTGCAGCACCGAGTCGGTCCAGCCGCCATAATATCCGGAGACACCACCAATGATTAACGCCAGCACAAAGGCAATAAGAACGCCTATGGTGCCCACCGCCAGCGAGGTATTGATCGAATGGAAGGTCCTGGAATAGATATCTTTTCCGGTAGCGTCGGTGCCGAACAGGTGGATCTTGCCCTCGTCGACACCAAACAAATGCGTCCTGAAGGTAATTCCGGCCAATGTGTACTTGTCCCCTTCCGGAAACAGCACCACGTAGCGACGCTTGTCGCGGTTGACCTTGGTCACCCAGCGGAAATTGGTTTCGATCGAGCGGGTTCTTTCATAGGTATAGATGAAAGGTCGGAATGAAAAGCCGTTTTCATCCCAGAACTTCGGAATATTCGGTGCGCCGTTCTGATAGTCGGCATTGCGGCCCTCGATGGTCGGGTCATAGGGGGTCAGGAAAGGTGCAAACAATCCCGACAGGACTAATAATATCAGCACCCCGGCGCCGACCATCGCAGCGCGCTGCTTTTTAAACCGGGACCAGATTAACTGCCCCTGGCCAGCGGTAAAATAAGCTTCCTTGGCGCTCTGGTCTACATTTACATCCGTTTCTTCAATGGTTGCCGTATCTGTCATTTCGCTTATCCCAGGATACTGCGGCGAACCCGCGGGTCGGTTAGCGCCAAGATGATATCGGTGACAAAATTAATGCCGACGATGCTGGCGGTGAGAAGGAATATAATCGCACCCGCCATCTGCTGGTCATTCGAGCGGGCCAGTGCTTCGATCAACAAAGATCCTGCTTCGGTGAGCGTTAAGATCAAAGCGACGATCGGCAATTCGTTAAAAATACGGTTCAGATCAAAGCCTAGTGAATTGATGATCGGCCCAAGCGAATGCCGCGCCGGGTAGCGCCACAAAAGTCTGCGTCCGGTAACCCCTCGCGCCGAAGCGGCCAGCACGTACAATTTACCCACTTCATCGGACATCAGTGCACGCACGGTCTGAATCGCAAACGCAGTAGCCGACCAGCCCAGGATAAAGACGGGCAACCAGGCGCGCGACAGAAAATCCATGAGCCGCTCGTAAGACCAGGCCGCGTCGCGAAATTCCTTGGAAAACAAACCGGTCAGGCTATCACCGAAGACTATGGTCGAAAACAGCATGATCATCAGGGCCAGCAGGAAGTTCGGCATCGCCAGACCCAGGTAGCTGACGAGACGTAAGCTGTTGTTAACAATTGGGCTTTTCGACGTCGCCGAAATAATGCCCACGGGTATTGCAATCAGGTAGGCGATCAGTAACGAGGTCAGGCAGATTGCCAGGCTGATATAGAACTTCTCCCCCAGGAGTTGTGAGATATTGAGCCGCAGGATACAACTATCGCCAAATTCACCCCGGAAGGCGTTGACGATCCACTTGCCCCAGCGCACCACGTAAGGTTTATCCAGCCCCAGGCGGACACGCTCGGCCTCGATATCGGCCACCGAAATCTGGCTGCCCTGGGTGTTTTTAAACGCGAGATAGCGTTCGGCGCAGTCGCCCGGCACCAGTTCCATTAGGCTGAAAACGATGAACGAAACCATGATCAGCGTAATGATCGCGAGTGCGGCGCGGGTGGCGGCAAATTGTAGGAAATGAAACATGGATGTTTCTAGTGTCCCCCCGGTGTACTCCCGTCGCAGTTTAGCCCGGGAAGTTTATTATTTTGGCTGCGGGCAAGCATAGCCCGCAGCCAAATTTACTGTCAACTAACAGTTACTACTCGTCCAGCCACCATTGCGTGGGACGGTACGGGTAGGAACGATAGTATTCGAACGAGTGGGTCTTGTACTCGACGACGTTTTTAACCTCGTTTCGATGGTAGATCGGCGCCGGTACCTGGACGACTCCGATGAATAGCAGGTTTTCAACCAAGTTCTCGACCAAGCTTGCACCGAGTTTATCGGATTCCATAGTGCCGACCGGCGTAGATTGAAACGCGGTAATGTCTTTCATCATCTTTTTCGCATAGTCCGGTGGTTCAATCCCACTGGCGCCGTTGGAATCGATCCATTCGGCCCACAGCATGTTGGTGCGCACGGTGAAATAATCGTGATACGGCGGTACAAAAATCTGGTTGGTTCCCAGCACGATCGAGAGCGGCTGGCCGTTACGCCACACGGTTACGTCGAGCTTGTTGGAAGATTGCGCGCTACGGTATTCATCCGGGGTCACTTCCTTGACCGTGCTCTGAATACCCACCGCACCCCAGTGCTGACCGACCAGTTCCATTAGCGCGGCGGCAACGCCCTGCACCGAGAACTGCAGGTTGATGACCAGCTTGTCGCCATTGGGCAGCTCGCGGAAACCGTCGCCATCACGATCCTTCAGACCCATCTCATCGAGTAGCTTGTTGGCCAGTTTCGGATCGTGCTGTGCGTAGTACTGCTTCCACTTATCGTCAACAAACGCGGGGGAATCGGTGAAACCAACATATTGCTTGCCTTCACCCATACCGAAAAATGCGGCCTGGTTGATTTCTTCGCGGTTGATCGCGACCGACATCGCCTGGCGGAAGCGAATATCGCTGAAGGCCTTGCGTTTCTCCGGGTCCTCATGGGTCATGTTAATGCCGAGGGTCGCGAGCGTGACTTCGGGACGCAGCTGAACGGTGTAGTTACCCTTTTCCTGGTTTTCCAGCAGCAGCGGCGCGGTCGACAATTGCAGCGATTGCGCTTTGAAGTCGGCCTCGGCGTTAACCAGCTTGAGCAGTCGCACCTCGTCTTCGTTGACGAAAATCTCGTCTTGCTCACTGATGTAAGGCAGCTGATTACCAGCGGTATCGACCTGGTGGAAATACGGGTTGGCAACCAGGTGACGCCCTTCGGTGGACTCCGAAATCAGGATGTGAGACTCCAGTGTCGGCATGGTATCGGCGGGCAGGTTAGCCACCTTGTCCGGGCTGCGCAGCATCGGTGTCGGGGTATCGGTCCAGTCCGAATTACCGTAATAGTTCGATAACACTTCCATGCCGTTTTCGAATCCGGCAGCCTTCGCCATCTTGTCGGCATCCGGGTTAATCTCGGGGTCCCACTTACCGAGGAAGTGCTTGGGCTGGAAGCCCTGCGCGTAAGAGTTGGCAAAGTGCACCAACAGGCCCGGTTTTGGTGCCGGCAGGTTGAAGCGAACGGTTTGTGGATCGAGTACGTCGACCGTCATCGGCTTGTCAGCGACCAGCACGTAGTTTTTCGGCTTTTCGAATACCTTCGGGTTCAACGAAAGGTTCTCGTACCAGTATTCAACGTCTTCCGCGGTGAACGGATGGCCGTCGGACCACTTGTGACCCTTGCGCAGGAAGAAAGTCAGCTGGGTATAGTCATCGTTCCATTCCCAGCCCTTGGCGATGTTCGGCACGATCGTAGTCAGGTCGTCGGAATAGCGCACCAGGTTGACGTGGCGTACCGCGAGAAAGTCGGATGTACCGGCCTCGGTCGCGTTCGACAGCATGTCGAAGGTACCACCGTATTTGCCAATACTGTCGTAGGGTGCGACCACCAACGCATCTTCAGGAATACGCTGCTCCAGCGGCGGTAAATCGGGATTGCCGCGAATGCGCTTGTTCAATTTTGCAATATCGGGATTTGCTTTAAATGACAGCTTGCACTTGGCCAGCGACTCGAACTCGTCACGGTCATACTGTTGCGGGTATTTTCCGGCAGGAACTCCTTTCGGATCGGCTACCGTGGCCGCCGGGCAATCCATGGCCAGTGCTTCGCCGGCGAAGCCGAACTGCAGTAGTGTGAACGCAATTCCGGCACACACAGGCAGCCCTATTTTGATAAATTTAAAAGGTTTCATTGTCGATATCCTCAGGATTCTCTTTCGATTGTTTTTGTATCACTTGTCTTTTCTTATACTGCTGCATGTCTTAATGCATGATGCAGTGAATAAGGTATACCGAGTACGCTCAAGTTGCAAGTCGCGCTGGCGCTAATATCAGGCGTCTTAAAGCTATTGTGCTACTCGAAGATTACCAAACAAAAAACTGGCCAGGCAATAATCACAGAGTCTAGAAACAAATCTTAATGACATAACGGGCTTTCGCCCGCGCTCGATCTTAACCCGCTAACTTTCTTAACTCGCCCGTCTTTCAGAGCAGCTCTATCCAATGAACAACCGGGGTTTTGTTGTCCTGGGCAAGGTGCACCTGGCAGCCAATATTTGACGTGGCGATAACATCGGGTTGATTGATCGACAGTGCCCGGACCTTGTTGGTATGCAGCTGCGTGGCCAGAGCGGGTTGCAGCATCGAGTAAGTCCCCGCCGAACCACAACACAGGTGTACGTCCTCAACCGCGCATACTTCATAACCTGCCTTTGCCAGTAAGGCTTCAACCCGATTGATGATCCCGAGGCCGTGCTGCATGGTACAGGGGGTGTGCACCGCGACGCGTTTGACTGGTAATTCGGAGGGGTTCACCGGTTCGACTTCAGCTTCCACGAACTCGATCAGATCGCAGTACAACGAACTCACTTTTTGGGCTTTGTCGGCATAATCAGGATCATCAGCCAGCAAGCGCCCATAATCCTTGACGCTTGCCCCGCAGCCGGTTGCCGTGACCACGATCGCCTCGACCCCGGCCTCGATATGCGGCCACCAGCTATCGATCAGCCGTTTCACCTGGCGCATGCCGTACTCGGGCTCAGAGGTGTGGAAAGCGGCAGCACCACAACACAGGTTTCCCGGCACTTCGATAACCTCGATCTCGAATTTATTGAGCAGGTTGCTGGCGCAAGCGTTGGTATTGGGTGTCAGAACGGGTTGCACGCAACCCGCCAACATCAATACCTTGCGCGCATGCGAGCTGTTGTCGCATTCGACCGGCGTTTGTCGCTGCGGCACTGACGCTTTCAGTTTCGCCGGCAACATCCACGCAATAGCCTGCCCGATGCGAATCGACAACGCAAAAAGCCAACCCGAGTTGATAAACCGAACGATGCCCCAGCGTCGGCCCCGATCCCACCAGGGGCGCGGCAATTCCTGCTCGATAAACTCCTTACCGATTTCGAGTAAATGACTGTACTTGACCCCCGAGGGGCAAGTGGTTTCGCAGGCACGGCAGGTCAGGCAGCGATCGAGATGCTTCAACATTTCAGCGTTCGCGGGCTCGCCCTCGAAAAACTGTTTCATCTGGTAGATTCGGCCGCGCGGGCCATCGAGCTCGTCGCCACGCAACTGGTAGGTAGGACAGGTTGCGTTGCAGAATCCGCAATGAACACACTTGCGCAGGATCGTCTCTATTGCCTCGGCATGACGACCCTGCTGGAATTTTGGTGCGAGATTGGTTTGCATAACCTAAAGCCCCGGATAAATCCTGCCCGGATTAAAAATACCGGCCGGATCGAAACTGGACTTGATACTGCGTTGCAGCTTCAGCATTGCCGGCGGTAGCGGATGAAATACCGCGACATCGGCAGCATGCCGTCTAAATGCATAGACACTGCCGCCGACGCCTTCCGCCATCGAGCGCAGTGCCGGGATATTAACCTCGCCGCAAATCCAGCGCTGCGCGCCGCCCCACTCGATCAACTGGGGGATATCACCCAGTTGGTCGGTAGTCGCGGGCGGTAACGAAATCCGGGTCAATGGCTGTGCGTCATCGAAGAAATCGAGGGCTTGCTCTTTCAACTCGTCCCAGCACGAATCTGCGGTCTCGCCACCCAACTGCTGCGCCGCATATTGAACTCCTTGTGCACTTCCCGATAGGCGTAACAAGCTGCGTCCGGCGATCCAGGAAGAAGCAGAAATCGGCCAGGGTTCAGATCCCAGTTCATTGATCCAGCGGATATGCTTATCGGCGCTGTCATGTTCGAAGGCAAGCGTTAATTCGGTTTCATAGCTCGGAATCACCCGGATCGAAACCTCGAGAATTACACCCAGGGTGCCCAGCGAACCGACCATCAAGCGCGACACGTCAAAGCCGGCGACGTTCTTGATGACGCGTCCGCCAAATTGATTAACTTCACCGTGACCATCGAGGATTTTAACCCCCAACACGAAATCCCGAATACCGCCAGCAAACGCCCGGCGGGGACCGGCCAGCCCGCCTGCGACCATGCCACCGATGGTCGCATCCCGACCGTAGCAAGGCGGCTCGAAGCCGAACATCTGTCGATGCTCGGCAAGCAGCGCCTCGACCTCGCTCAACTTGCAACCTGCGCGCAGGGTAATGACCAGTTCCGCGGGATCATAGTCAATAATCCCGCTATGCCCGGAAACATCGACCGGCAAGGCTTCCAGTGACTCACCATAGAAGCGTTTACTGCCACCCCCGATAATTTCAATTTCGCCACCGGTCGCAGCAACCGAAATGATCTGGCTGGTCAGTTCCGCCTCGATATCGACATCGTCAATCGAGTTCATTAAAAGCGATCCAGTTCCGGAAACTGTAGCTTGCCGTCGTGCACATGCATCGCGTTGAACTCGGCACAGCGCGCCAACGTCGGAATTGCTTTTCCTGGATTCAGAAGTTTCAGTGGATCGAAACACTCGCGAATGGCGTGAAACTGCTCGCGTTCGGTTTCGCTGAACTGTACACACATCTCACCGAGCTTTTCGACGCCGACGCCGTGCTCGCCGGTAATCGTGCCGCCGTGATGAATGCAAAGCTGCAGGATCTTGCTACCGAGTTCCTCGGTCTTTTCGAGTTCGCCTTCGTTATTAGCGTCGTAGAGAATTAACGGATGCAGGTTGCCATCGCCCGCATGGAACACGTTAGCCACCCTCAATCCATATTCCTCCGAGAGCTCGCGCACGCCAGTCAACACCGCGGACAATGCCTTACGCGGAATCGTGCCATCGATGCAGTAATAGTCGGGTGAGATACGCCCGACCGCGGGGAAGGCCGCCTTGCGACCGGACCAGAATAACAGCCGCTCGGCTTCATCCCTGGCGAGACGGGTTTCGGTCGCACCGCCTTTTTTGAGTACCTTTTCCACGAGTTCGATTTGTGATGACACTTCTTCCTCGGTGCCATCGAGCTCGCAAATTAATATCGCTTCAGCTTCAACTGGATAATCCGCGTGAACAAAGTCTTCGGCAGCACGAATCGCGGGATTGTCCATCATCTCGATTCCGGCCGGGATTATCCCCTCGGCGATAATTGACGCAACGCTGTCACCTGCTTTTTCCACCGAGTCAAAAACACCCATCACCACGCGTGCGCAGCGCGGGATCGGTAATAGCTTCACCGTCACCTCGACCACGATACCGAGCATCCCCTCGGAGCCCACCAGCAGCGGCAGTAGATCGTAACCGTCAGCCTGCAACGAGCGCTGATCGATTTCGAAAATCTCGCCCTCGGAACTAACCAGTTTAAGCGCCAGGATATTATGCAGCGTCAATCCATACTTAAGGCAATGAACTCCACCCGCATTTTCCGCGACATTGCCACCGATCGAGCAGGCGATTTGAGAAGACGGGTCCGGTGCATAGTAAAGACCGAGCGACTGGACGGCCTCCGAAATCGCCAGGTTACGCACCCCGGCTTCGACAACGGCCAGGCGCGATAAATGATCCACCTTCAGTATTCGATTCATTTTGGCCAGGCTAAGTACCACGCCTTCGGCATGGGGCAGTGCGCCACCGGAGAGACTGGTGCCCGCGCCACGGCTGACCACCGGCAGGCGCTGCTCGTGGCAAACCCGCATCACCTGCTGTACCTGTTCGATGTCTTCGGGTAACAGCACCAGCAACGGCTGTTGCCGGTAAGCGCTTAAGCCATCGGATTCGTAAGCGTTAAGCGAGGTTGGCTGATCGACCACATTCTCGGGTGCAAGAAATTCCCTGAATTTGGCGGCTAGTTGTTCGCGACGGGTCTGTGACATGGAATCTATGCTAGCATTTTGATTTATTATTAAAAGATATAACCACAAATGACCCGCATTGTATTCCTGAACGGCGATTACCTGCCCGAAGATGAAGCGAAAATTTCGATTTTCGATCGCGCGGTCAATTTCGGTGATGCTATCTACGAGGTTGCGGGGGTGCTCGACGGTAAACTGATCGACTTTGAACACCACATGCAGCGTTACTTCAACTCGCTCGAAAAACTTTCCATCGAATCCCCGCTCGAGCAAACGCAAATCCTCGAAGCCTTTCGTCGACTGGTCGAACTCAATCAAGTCGATGAGGGACTGGTCTACATGCAGGTAACCCGGGGCGTCGCCGAGCGCGACTTCGTCTGGCCGGAAGACATCAAGCCCAATGTTTTCATGTTTACCCAGCCCAAGGCATCCATCGAAAACAGCGCGGCGGAGACCGGCATTACGCTGGCCAGCACAGCCGACATTCGTTGGGCACGACGCGATATCAAGTCGGTAAACCTGTTAGCCCAGGTGCTGGCCAAGCAGGCAGCACATAACGCCGGTGCCTACGAAGCCCTGATGGTTGACGCCGAGGGCTTTGTTACCGAATGCGGTAGCACCAGTTTTTTTATCGTCAAGGACGACCTGGTCCTGACACGCCCGTTAAGCAACGATATTCTGCCGGGCGTGACCCGCCGAGCCGTGGTGGCGCTGTGCAATTCCCACGGTCTCAGACTCGTGGAAAACCGGTTCACGCTCGATGATGCCAAATCCGCCGACGAGGCTTTCATCAGCGGAGCGTCAACTTATATCCTGCCGGTAGTAAAAATTGATGACCAGGAAATTAGTGCGGGAATTCCCGGGGAACTAAGCCGCCGCCTGCGCGAAATTTATATCGGCTACGCGCGTGCCTCGCTGATTTGAAAGCGATTTATTTTGTCAAAAATATTCGGAACTGAACGGGGTAACTCGAAACCAGTTAAGCAGAGGCAGCAAATCCTTCGAGCTTTTCGAGCAGCTCGAGTGGTACTTCGACACCCTCGGTTTCAGCTCGTAACCTGGCCTCGTGACGACGCGAGCCCGGTAATCGAACTCCCGGTTCATTCGCAAGCGCACTCAGCATGGTTTCGATTCGCTGGGTGTAGGCACTGTCTCCACCGGGTGCGAAGCTACCCGGAGAAATCGCGATAAAAAACTGGCCAACCTTCGGCTCACCGCCCGTGTTGTTCTTGAATACCGGTGCCTGGAATGAACAGTGCGGGCCGCTTAAAACACCGGCCAGCAAATCAACCAGCAATCCCAGCAACATCCCCTTGTAGCCACCGGCAGGTGCCAGCGCACCGCCGTTGATCACAGCGGCCGCATCGGTGGTATCGTTACCATCCTTGTCATAACCCCAGCCGACCGGTATCGGCCTGCCTTCCGCGGCGGCTTTCTTGATCGTTACCAGGGCAACCTGGCTGGTCGCCATATCGGCAATTATCGGCTCCTGATCGAGTCGTGGAATCGCAAATGCCATCGGGTTAGTGCCAAAAAAAGGCTGGGCGCCCGGCGCCGGGGCAACCGCCGATGGTGAATTGGCAAACCCAAGCCCGATCAATCCGGCGCTTGCCATGCGCTGCACAAACCAGCCCACCACACCCGCCGAGTAGGAATCGACAATCGACAATGCACTGATGCCCTGTGACCTGGCCAGTGCATAAAAATCAGATTCGCTAGCGGCAAAAGCCGCGTGTGCGAAACCACTATCGGCGTGCGCACGCAGCGCAGCGGGTGCGATTTGGGCATGGGAAGGTCGCGCATCGCGGTTGATCTTGCCGACCTGTAAATGACCACAGTAAAGCGGCAGGTAACCAAGTCCCACGGTACGAATACCGTCGCATTCGGCGTCCACCACCGATTGCACGGCAAGGTCCAGTTGGTGACCGTGGGCACCGCAACCGGCCAGTGCCCGGCGCGCCAGGTCATCGACCTCGGCCAGGGTCAGGACTTTACTTTGTTCGGTCATTTCATATTCCTCTGTAGTCATTCCCGCACAAGCGAGAACCTTATAATCGCGGCACCCTTTCAAGATCCCGGCTCGGGGGCCGGGATGACGGGAAACCGGGTCGTTCCGATACGTCGGACCGCCTTACGGCGTCAATTGCTGCAAGATTTCCTGGGCACCCTGCGTGACGAAGCCCGCGTCGACGCCGGCACAAATGAGTTTGTAGCCCTGATCGATATAGGGCTGTACACTTTCCGCAGTGACCCCGAAATAACCCAGTGCGACATTGTTCTGTTGGCATGCCCGGGTGACTTTATCAATCGCGGCGACAACCTCGGGATCATCGACTTCACCCATTTTATTCATGCTCGCAGACAGATCATAAGGACCTATGAATACCGCGTCGATACCCGCTACTTTTGCGATTTCTTCAATATTGTCAACCGCGTCAATATGCTCGGCCTGAATGATCACCGCGATATCATCGTTCGCCGATTCCACGTAGCTGGCGAAATCAAGCCCGTACCCCTGTGCGCGTGCCAGGCCAACACCGCGCACGCCCCGGGGCGGGTATTTACACCATTCAACGATGCGTCGCGCTTCGTCGGCACTATTAACCTGCGGTGCGATAATACCATCGGCTCCGATATCGAGTAGCTTCTTGATGTCCTGCTCGGTATTGGCAGCTACCCTGATGATACCGGCACTACGCCCGGCAACCGCCTGCAGCATGCGTTGCCATTCCAGGGTTGATAAGGGGCTGTGCTCGCCATCCATGAATAACCAGTCGAAACCACATTTGGCGACCATTTCCGCAATCTCGGGCGCGGGGACTGTCAGCATAGTGCCGAGCAGTAAATCATTGCTTCGTAAGCGTTCGCTAAAGTTCATGTCGTCAAATCACATTGTTTCGGGTGATCCCGAGATTAAGCTCCAAATCCCTTCGCCAGTAACGAGGCGCATAACATGATGCCGCCGATTAACACGAGCTCCCAGTGAATGACGCTTTTCAGACGTTTCACCGCAGCCGTGGTCAGATCGGGAGCAATGCCCTGGCCGAGTTCGCTGTTCCAGCGCATAAACTGAATTGTCGGGTAAAGTGAAATTAGCGCGGCGATGACAAACAGTCCCAGCTTGATCAGGAAAAACGTATTGCTGAAATAATACTCACTCCCCTTTTCAAAATAGAATACGCGCAGCAGACCGAACACCAGCACCAGGGTGGCGGCAATGCCGACAATCCTATCGGCACGCTGAATCCGTTTTGCAGTTTCGACACTCATCGATTCGGCAATCAACGCGAGTTCAAGTACCAGGGCCGCAGCCAGCGCAAAGAAAGCCAGGAAATGGCCGAAAGCGATAAGTGCGGCAGCGATCATTACGGAGAAATACGTTTCATGGCCCAGCCACTTTCCAGCGGGGTATAGACAATTCGATCATGCAGCCGATTATCCTGCCCCTGCCAGAACTCAAAATACTCAGGTGTTAAACGATAACCCAGCCAGGCATCGGGACGCGGAACATCGCCATCGGGATAGGCCGCGCGCAGTCGTAATACCTCGTCTTCGAGGTGACTTCGACTTTCGATGGTCGCAGATTGCCGTGATGCGGCGGCGCTGAAACGACTGCCTTCAGGGCGCATCAGGAAATACTTCTCGGCTTCATCCGCGGGCAATGCCTTGACCTGCCCGTGCACGCGCACCTGGCGGCTTAAATCTCGCCAATGAAACAACAGGGCGGCCTGCGGGTTCGCATCAATCTCTTGACCCTTCTGGCTGCGCGTATCGGTATACCAGCAAAATCCGTCGGCATCTACGTGCTTGAGCAGAACAATCCGCGCCGACGGCCTGCCGCCGGTATCTGCCGTGGCCAGCGTCATCGCCGTGGCATCGAGCAGTTCCAGGTCGCGTGCCCGTTGCAGCCAACGCCCAAACTGTACCAGCGGATCGGGATCCATGTCCTTTCTGGAAATACCGTGCGCTTCGTAATCACGGCGTACATCGTTCAGGTCTATTTCGATAGCCATTAGAATACCTGGTTGAACAGGGCCTGTAGCGCTTCCCAGGACTTTTCATCGGCAGATTGCTGGTAACCCAGATCAATGCCATATTTTTCAGCGTTTACATCCGCTTGCGGATTACTGAAGCCATGCTTTGCATCCGCCAGCAACAACACTTCGTAGTCGGCCTGCGCGGTTTCCATTTCCTGCTTGAAACCCTCAAGGTCGTCCATCGTCACCATCGAATCGGCCGCGCCATGGCAGACCAGGATTTTCGCCTGGATACTACCGGGTTCGGCGGTATGAAAAGATCCCAGTGCACCATGAAAACTCGCCACTGCCGACAGCGGCAGGCCGATGCGCGCCATGTGAAGAACCATCGCACCGCCAAAACAATAACCCATCGCGGCTGTGCGTTCCGCATCTACCCCGGGTTGACTGAGTAATAACTCGTAACCCGCCTTCAGTGCTGCAGTGCCGGTATCCATATCGCTCAAAACCCCGGTCATCTGCGCCCCGGCCTGATCGATATCCTGCGCAATTGCTCCGCCACCATACATATCGATGGCGAGAGCGACGTAACCGAGCTCGGCGAGCATGTGTGCACGCCGCACGATGTAATCGTTCAAGCCCCACCATTCATGTACGACTATGATGCCGGGTTTGGCATCGGCGATTTCATCGTCATAAGCCAGGTAACCCTGGTGGACTGCATCACCAACCGCGTACTCGATTCGATTTGTCAGAATATTCATCGGTTCAGCTCACTGAAAGTTCAGGAATCGAAATTCTAACCCGTAAAACTATTAACCGGTAGCATTGTGATCTAACATATCGGCATGAACAATCTCGACCATATCGTTATCGCCGCCAGCTCGCTGCAACAGGGCGTCGATTATGTCCGTTCGACGCTGGGGGTCGAAATTCCACAGGGTGGTGTGCACCAGACCATGAGTACCCACAACCACGTAATGCAACTCGGTAACGACGCTTACCTGGAAGTCATCGCGATCGATCCTGATGTCACAGCACCATCGCATCCGCGCTGGTTCGGACTCGATTCAGGCAGAATACGCGATGCCATTCAGCAGCAACCGAGACTGCTTACCTGGGTTATGAATACCTCTGATATCGATCAACTGGTCGAGGCAGCTGGGTTCGATATTGGCACTCCGACGGCATTGAGCCGGGATAACCTCGAGTGGGAAATAGCATTGCCGGGTGATGGCCGCTTGCTGGCCGATGGCATGCTGCCATATTGCATTCAATGGCATAGTAGCCCGCATCCATCGCAGGACATGGCCGATATGAATTGCCTATTGCAGTCTCTGACGATCCATCACAACCGCCCCCGCTGGATGGAAGACCGGCTCGACGCAATCGACGCCAGCCACCTGGTGGATGTCGAGGCGCTCCCCGACAGTGAAACCGCTTATCTGTCTGCCGTCATCGATACACCCGACGGCTCCGTAACCCTCACCTAGCCCGCATTCTCGATTGCAAACCAGGAAAAAGCACGAGCATCGAGCCTGGTGATCTTATTTGCTGGTGAAATATTCGATGCTCCCATCCGGTTTTCGAGTCGCAATATATACAACGCCATCGTATGAAGTGGTTAGTGCGGTAGACGTTCGTTGCGCGAGCTCTGTCCTGAATGATTTTTCTTCGGCTTTACTGCCTTTCCAGCCATGACTGATCGGCGTGTTATGCAAGAGCCCCCAGGTGTCGACAGCACCGAAGCGCCGAACGGTATTATCGAGTAACTTCAACATGATTTCTTTACGCCCGGCGAATTCCTGGTCGACAAAATCATCCATCACCTCGGCACCGGGTAAAACGCGAAAAAAAGCAGACAGGACATTCTTGTCGGCATCGTACTTGATTGTGCTGAGGCACAAATCGGCCTCGTCCGAGTTATTGTTTTTCAATACATTGTTGCACTTTGCCGCTTCATAAAGTCGAAACAGGAACATATCGAATGCCGTGGCCGGCGTTTGAATCATTTTTGCTATGGCCGGGCCGGGTTCGGCAAGCACCGGTTGCACAAGCAACAGGCTGAACAGGATTACCAGTATAATTTTCATTTCTGATCTCCTTGGGCTGTTTTTATGGCCGCTAAAGTATACGCAATTTAAAGATGCAATTAAGGGGTCAGCGATTATGGAGCCATTCATAAGGACCGAACGAATCGGGTCGAAAATAGCAGATCATGCGCCCGTCCGGACCCGCCTGTGCACCGTTACGCCAGGGTGCCATGCCATGTAACACCAGTCGATGTGCGAGGAAAGCTGCGCCCGGTTTGGCATGGATCTCAACTCGCTCACAATTGGCAAATGCCTGCTCACGCGCGGCGTGGTAAATCTCGGTTAGATCCTGCTCACCCCACTGCTCGGTGGGTATTCCGGCGAAGCGCGCAGTGAAAATATCGCGCATGATTTCATGTGATCCTTCCCAAACGACAAAGGGTGACGCTTCGCTGTCAAACTCCACCATCGGAAGTCCGAGAATAAAACCGTGGTGTTCGCGTAAGTGCCGACGCCGCTCCTCGCCTTCGGGCAACAAGCCATCGACGTGTGCCGCGTCTCGCTCGCGACGATAACGCGTCTTGGCCGGGGATTCGCCGGCCATCGGTTGCGGGTAACCGGGGTAACAAACCGAAATCTGGGCCGGGTCCCAGGCAAGGTTCTCCAGTTTCAGTTCGTTAGCGATGAATTCAATTACCCGGCCTTGTAACGGGCCACTGTTGGCGACAGCTCCGTCCGGGTCATTCGGTAACGCGTTAACTCCGGCAAACCAGGTTCCCTGGTAGCGCGACCACTTTGCCTGTTTCGGATCGCGCAGGGACGCGCGTGCCGACGCCAGCGCCGCATCGGTCCAGGCCTTTACCAATGGATCGTAATCGAACTGACACCAGCCCCTGGTAAAGAAATGCTTTGCAAGATTGCGCATGGTGATGCCGATGCTATCATGCCTCGATCCAGACTTTGAGCCAGCCAGATCATGAACGATTCAACCAATATCCGTATTGCTGGCCTGCCCTGCTGGCAGGGCAAGGTCGACATCGAGCCCTTAAGCGGGGGCATGACCAACCTCAACTTCAAGGTAACCGATGGTGCCAGTCAGTATGTCGTGCGTTTCGGCGAAGATGATCCCATTCACCTGATTTCACGCCGCAATGAAATCGCAAGCAGCCAGGCCGCTTTCGATATCGGCGTCAGCCCGGAACTGGTACACCACGAGGAAGGTATCCTGGTGGTCAGGTTCATCGATGGCAAAGTGTTCGACGAATCCGATGTGCGCATCGATCACAATCTTGAGCGCATTGTTGAATTGTTAAAACGTTTTCATCACGAGTTGCCGAAAAGATTTAACGAGGTGGCGGTGATGTTCTGGGTATTCCAGGTATTACGCCACTACCAAAACCTGCTAGCGCAGGGCGAAAGTTCTCACGCCGCGCGACTACCCGAACTTGCCAACATTAGTGCCGGGCTTGAAGCGGCGGTCGGCCCGGTCGACATCGTGTTTGGTCACAACGATTTACTGCCGGCCAATTTTATCGACGACGGTGACAAGATCTGGCTCATCGATTTTGACTATGCCGGCTTTAACAGCCCGTTGTTCGACCTATCAAACCTGGCGTCGAACAATGAACTCAGTGACGCGCAGGAACGGACCATGCTGGAGCAGTATTTCGGTAACCCTCCCGACCACGCAAAACTGGGCAGCTACCATGCAATGAAATGCGCCTCGCTGTTACGCGAGACGATGTGGTCGATGGTGTCGGAGCTGTACTCGCGCGTGGAGATGGATTTCGCCGACTACACGCAAAAAAACCTGGCACGTTTCGAAACGGTTTATGCCGAGTATAAAAACAACTACCATTAAGACAATTAACCGGAGCCCGTTTATGAAACTCGACATCGACTATGTCAGAGAACAATTTGATCAACTCGCAGACGACCCCGAGTTTACGTTCGCCTCTAATGCCGGCGGCAGCTACGTCTGTAACCAGGCCAACCAGGTACTCGAACACTACAACCATCACACGCGCGTACAGCCATACTCACGCTTTTCGCCCTCGGCCGAAGCAGGTCATGCCATGGATCGTGCGCATGCCGGCTGGGCAGAGGCACTGAATATCCGGCCCAGTGAACTAACGATAGGTCCTTCGACATCGATGAACACTTATGTCATGGCGCAGGCGATCGGTGATATCTGGAAACCTGGCGATGAAATTATCGTGACCAACCAGGACCACGAGGCCAACAGCGGTGTCTGGCGTCGTAAGGCACTTGAAAAAGGCGTCACCATTCGCCAATGGGAAGTCGAGCCCGACACCGGATTGCTGAATATAGAATCACTGTTCCCGTTACTGCGCGATAACACGCGCTGGGTATTTTTCACGCATTGTTCCAACGTCATCGGCACAGTCAACCCGGTTGCTGCAATCGTCAATACCATCAAGTCAGGCAGCAATGCGCGCGTGTTTATCGATGCGGTTGCTTATGCGCCGCACCATATTCCAGATCTGAAAGCGCTTGGCGTTGATGGCTATGCATTCAGCCTGTACAAGGTCTATGGCCCACACCAGGGAATGTTGTATGTGAACAAGGATATCCGGGGCGACCTGACTTCGCAGGCCCACTATTTTAACAGCGGCAATCCTGCCAAGGATTTCGGTCCTGCGGGTCCGCAACACGCACAGATCGCCGGCTGCGCCGGGGTGCTGGATTATTTCGATGAACTTCACCAGCATCATTACGGCAGCAGCGAAAAAAAGCGCAGCGCTAAAATGGAAGATATCCACCAGTTGATCGTGCACCATGAAAACCAGCTGGCGGCGCCGCTGCTCGAGTTTCTGCATCATCACGATGACGTACGCCTGCTCGGTAAAACACATACCAACGATAACGACCGTGCACCGACTATTGCATTTCAGCCGCTCAAGCAAAGCGCGAAGTCACTAGCCCACAAGCTGCAGGACGAAAAAATCGGTACCGAGAATGGCAATTTTTATGCCCACCGACTGATTAGCGATCTCGGCATGGATCCGGATGACGGCGTGCTGCGCCTGTCGCTGGTGCATTACAGCAACCAGGATGAAGTCAGTCGTATCTTGCAGGCGCTGGATACAGCGCTGAATTAGATTGAAGATAGCGGACGCAAAATGAACCGTCGCAGATGCTGCCTTTTTTTGCTGGGAAGTCTCTTCTGGTGTTTCGCGGTAGTCGCGCAAACGCCACCTCTCGCATCCCAAGTCGCCAACTATCAGGGCTTGTTTAGTGCCGTGGTGAAGCGCGATATGACGGCACTCGAACAACAGTTGCAATCCGATCCGAATCTCGACCAGCGTGATGAGCACGGCCGCAGCGCTTTGCATGTCGCCGCCTACTTTCGAAATCACGCTGCCATGCAGGCACTGGTTGCAGCGGGAGCAGATGCCAATGCGCTAGAAGGCGATTTTTATGACATCGTGACTATCGCCGCGGTCGCCAATGATCTGCAAACAATGAAACTGGCGCTCAAACTGGGTTGTCGCGCCGATAACGTCACCAGTCGATATGACGGTACTGCGCTAATCGCCGCTGCTCATCTGGGACACGTCGAGATCGTGCAAACACTGATCCAGGCCGATGCACCACTTGATCATGTTAACAACCTGAAGTGGACTGCATTAATCGAATCGATAGTGCTGGGCGATGGCGGCAAGCGCCATACGGCGACACTAAAGTCACTGGTAGACGCAGGCGCCAATATTAATCTCGCGGATGGGCGTGGAGATACGCCGCTGCAACTGGCACAGGCGCGTGGTTATCAGAGCATGGTCGAAGTCCTGTTGGCCGCCGGCGCCAAATAGCAGCAGCTCGCTGACCGTTGGCTAACCCGGCGAAGACGCCTCGGCCGCCTGCAGTTTGATTCGCCGCTCAACCATTGCCTCGCGATGCGTCAGGTAACTGATCGCGCCGACGATCATCAACGCACCGGCGATAACCCAGGTATCCGGAATTTCATCGAACAACCAGTAGCCGATAATAATCGCCCACACCAGCTGCAGGAATGAAAGTGGCTGGGTAACCGTCAATGGCGCGTAAGCGATCGCACGCGTAATAGCATAGTGACCCGCTGTGGCAAATACCGCTACCAGCGCAAGCCAACTGACTTCGACCCAGGTAGGTTCGCGCCAGAAGTAGATGGCGCCGGGCAACAATGCCAGGGTACAGAAAATTGTCAGCATCACCAGGATATCGCCCGAGCTCTGGCTGCGCGTCATTTGCTTGGCGAACAGGAAGGAACCGGCAAAACAAAATGCCGCGATCAACTGCGCCAGCGAACCGGCCTCGATGGTTTGAAAACCGGGACGCAGAATGACCAGCGTACCGACAAATCCGGCAAGTATCGCCAGCATGCGGCGTATCTTAACCTTTTCATGGAATATCAGGATCGCACCGAGCGCGGTAAATACCGGGGTCGAAAAACCGATTGCTGTCACTTCTGACAGGGGAATGCGGGCCATCGCAAAGAACCACAGCATCACGGCGACACCGTGCAAGATGCCGCGATAAAAATAGAGTTTGAAACTGCCGGGCCTGATACCGCGCCAGCGCATCCGCCACAGCATCGGCAACACCAGGATGACGCCGATCGCATAACGGATGAACGCCGCCTGCACCGCCGCCATGTCAGATCCCAGGTGGCGCACCAGCACGGTCACTGCGACAAACAGCAGCCCACCGGCCACCATCCACAGACAGCCCAGTAAATTTGATTGTTGCGGCATGCGCGCGATTGGAACATTATCACACTGGAGATTGCAATCTTTCCCCGATGATTCGATTATGACCGCGACCTTACCACACCACTATTACCACGATGCCGCAGTTTATGCCTACGAATGTGAACATATTTTTCGCCGGCACTGGTGGTTAGTCGGAGTTGAATCCAGCCTTGCCGAAACGGGTAATTATCTGGCATTTAACCTGATGAAATGGCCGCTGGTAGTGGTGCGAGACCAGCAGTCGAAGTTACGCGGATATTACAACCTGTGCCGACATCGAGCTGGTCCACTGGTGCTGGAAGGAACAGGGCACTGCCGGGATTTCGTGTGTCGCTATCACGGCTGGCGCTATGCCTGCTCCGGAGAATTACTAAAAACCCCGGGATTCGAAAAGGGCGAAATTGCCGACCCGGCAGAGATGGGACTGTTACCTGTTCGAGTTGACAGCTGGAACGGCATGGTTTTCGTGTGCCTCGATGAGTCCGCACCCGACCTGAAAACATGGCTTGGAGATATCGTGTCAATCGCGGCAGGATTTGACGATACTTCAGCCATGCATTTTGACGGCGATGTGATCAAACGCGCGGCCGCCAACTGGAAGACTTACGGCGACAACTCCTGCGAGGGATACCACGTCGGCATGGTGCACAGGGCTCTGGGTTCGTCGATGCTGCGCGAATCGGTCGACATAGATTGTTATGACAACGGCGAGTTTGTCGGTTTCGATGTCAGCTACAGCTCAGGACAAGATCAAAGCCGGGCCGGTAAAGGCTTCTGGGTTTACAAGTTTCCCGGCCTGTTACTGCATTTTGCAGACTATGCGTTTAACGCCGAAACCGTGCTCCCGCTCGACCCAAATGCGATTCAGCTACAACGCTGGTTCTGGTCTCATGCCGAGAAGGCTGCCGACAACAATATCGATACCGAATTGATTCGTCCTAACTCGGAAAAGGTAATCGACGAAGACATCAACATTTGCGAACGAGTACAGCATAACCTCGGCTCCGGCGTCTATCCCGGGGGCACCCTGTCAGCACGACAGGAACCCGGCACAATCTATTTTCAACAGTTGGTGCGCCGTGCGTTAAGCGGATTTGCCGAGCCTGAAGAATCCGGCGCAAAGGGCCGAAATTAATGCGATTACGGCCGCAATGACCATGGCCAGACCGTATCCCGCACGCAGGTCGTAAATCAATCCGGCGCTCCAGGGGGCGACCAGTCCGGCAAATCCCCAGGCGATAAACACCTGACCGTAAGCCTGTGGGCCGCGTTCATCGAAGTAGTTCGATATAGCAACCGGGTAAACCGCGATGATCGATCCGTAGGAGAGTCCCACCAAAGTAAGTAATGCAACTACAATGACGGCACTATCCGAGATACTTATAGCCAATAGAGCAACCGCGGATAGTAGCGGCAAGCCCACAAGGAAGCGATTTAGCGGCCAGCGATCAACCAGCCATCCGGCGAGAAAGCCACCACCGGCGCTACCAACACCAATCATTACGGCCGCTAATGTGGCAAGCGTAGTACTGGCATTTTTTGACAGGCCAATGCCGGCAGCGTGACCAATGGCCATCAGTCCTGCAAAGACACTCGTCATGTAGGCTATCCAGAACTGCACGACCTTGCGCTTATCGATAGGGCTTGCATGGCTAACATCTGCCTGCGCCACAGCATAGCTCACACCGGCAACACGCAGCATGATTGCGGCGAGTATTCCGCATCCAACCACGGCGAGCGCAATCGCAACCAATGCCGACTCCAGTGACACCAGTTCAATGCGCCAGGCAAATATCCTGGCGAACACGATCGAACCCACGGCATAAGCCGCGGTAACCGCACCCATCGCAAACCCCTTGATTTCCGGCATGACCCGGCCCACCAGCTGCAGGCTGAAGCCATAACCGATACCGTTACTGAATCCGAACGCGACGCTATACCCAGCAAAAAGCAGCCACCAGCTGGTCGCAGCTGACGCCAACAGCAAACCTGCGGCCGCAACTAGAGAGGTAATCAAAACGAGCCACCAGGCGGGCAACAAATTGTAAACTCGATAACCCAGCAATACTGCCAGCGTGATTGCAACCAGCGCGAAGGAATAGATCAGGCTAATTTCAGAGCGTGGAAGCTCGAGCAACTCTTCTAGGGATACGATAAATACCGAAAATGCATGCACCGAACCCAGCACGAAAGTGACCAGCATCGATGCTAACAGTGTTAGCGTGCGCTTACTCAATGGCGAAGGGCTCCACCGGCTTTATCCAATTTGATTCGCTTTTGACCGCGCACGAAGATAAACATGCCGCTAGCCGCGATGACTCCTGCGCCAATCCAGGTCGTCAACACTGGCACCTCGCCCCAGAACAAAAAGCCTACTATGGCAGCAAAAACCATGGCGAGGTATTCAAACGGCGCCAATAAACTTGCTTCCGCATATCGAAACGAGACTGTTAACAGCCATTGTTGCATTCCACAGCCCAGTCCAAATCCAAGGAACAGCAACAAATCGTCATCACGCGGCGTCAACCACCCCGAAAGCAGCACCCAGGCAAGACAAACCAGGCTGCCCAGGTTATTGTAAAAAATTCCGATCGTAACCGACTTTTCGCTGCTACTGAGTTTGCGTAACCAGATTGCCACCAGGGCACCGGTAAAGGCGGACCCGGCCGCTGCCACCACGCCGATATCCCAGGTATCTGCTCCGGGCCTTGCGATCAGCAATACCCCGATGAAGCCGGCAATCACCGCTAACCAACGCTGCGGCCCAATCGACTCGCCGAGCAGGAAAATGGATAACACGGTTATAAAAATAGGTGCGGCGTAAGAAATCGCGGTGGCGTCCGCGATCGGTATTCGAGTGAGCGCAAAGTACAGCAGCCCGAGACTGACGATGCCGCTGATACTGCGAATGGCATGATCGAACGGGCGCCGGGTCAAAAGCCCGGCTAGTCCGGACGTCGACAGGAGAATAATCCAGAAAAAACCACTCGCGAACAGGTAGCGAAATAACAACACCTCGCTCAATGGGTAGTCGCGGTTGACCAGTTCGCGCACCGCGGCACTGAGTAACGCCATTAGCAGCAGGTTTCCGACGAAGGTTGCTATCCCGAGTGCGGGATGATCGCGGTGTCCGCCAACCAGGCTGGAAGATAGCGCCATTTCATGGTCTCAAGTCAGGTTCGGGTGCCTGTCGATAACAAGGGGTAAGCAGCGCAGTATACTTAAACGGGATCAGCCTCGATACATTAGTGCGTGTTAACGAGGTAAAACCGATTATGATTTAAACAGCTACTTCAGATCTGAAAAAGCCGAAATTATTTTTCCCCCGGCGCTTGATCTGGTACATCGCTTTATCGGCCGAGCGAATCAAGTCTTCGGCAGTGGCGCCGTTTTCAGGGTAAAGCGAAATGCCAATACTTGCACTGACCGCAACCTCGACATTCTCGACACGAATTGGTTGCACGATTTGCTCGATCAGTCCGGAAGCGATGCGCTCGGCAACCTTGAAATCGGGCAGACTTGAAAGAATAATAATGAACTCGTCACCACCTATGCGCGCAACGGTATCGGTTTCGCGGATTTCGGCCTTGATGCGAAGCGCGGTGGCCTGCAATACCAGGTCGCCAAATTCATGACCATGTTCATCGTTGATTTCCTTGAAGCCATCGAGATCCAGAAACATAACCGCCGACATCTGGTTGGTGCGACGGGCCTCGGCGAGCGATTGATTAAGCCGGTCCTTGCACAGTCGCAGGCTAGGTAATCCGGTCAACGCGTCGTGGTTGGCCAGGAAGTGAAGTTCGGCGGCAATTTTTTCACGCTCTTTAATTTCTCCTTCGAGTTGTTTTACCGTTTCTGCAAGTTTGCGGGTGCGGCTTTTTACCATTGCCTCCAGCGAATCGCGCGAATCGCGTAAATTCTGTTCGGTGACTATTTGCTGGGTGATGTCCTGTACCACGCCAATCGATCTGAACTCGCCACTCGGGGAGTGCAAGGCTGTGCCCTGCTCACGAATCCAGCACATCTCGCCATCGGACCGGTGTATTCGGTATTCCACTTTATAGTCTCCACCATCCGCGTCATGCTTGCGGTAAATCTCTATAAGGTTTTCCTGGTCTTCGGGATGTACGTCCTCGATATAATCGGCTCGCGAAGAAACCATACTCTGGTATTCATCAACCGCGGCGCCGTGGATCTTGGCGACGCCCTCGCTGAGATCATCGTAGCTTGCAGTAGTCGGGGCGTAAGTGAAATGACCGATATCGGTAATAGCCTCGACCTGCTGCGCCATGGCATCCCGGTTTTCCAGTTTGAGCTCGTAGTTTTTACGCTCGGTAATGTCCCACAGCAAGCAGAACGCGGACCTTATCTGGCCCTCTTTATCTGTATCGACAAACCCTACCTCGTAAATGTGCCTGACCTCGCCATCATTGCGCTGAATCCGATACTCGACTTCGTACGAACCCTCGTTTTTTCGTAGTTCGTAGGATTGACTGTAAAACTCCCTGTCTTCGGTATGCAAAACCTCGAGCATCAGGTCCCAGGAATTCTGCGACTGCATTATTTCTGCAACGGTCTGGTTGAAGATTGCTGCGTAACCGTTAGAACAGGATTTTATAAGCCCGGTTTCATAGTCCCATTCGCAGTGCCCGATATGGGCGGTCTGCTCGGTCGTATCAAGGAGAATTTCCTGATGGCGCAATCTTTCGAGTTCGGCTTCGAGCTCCGAAGTGTCTAGTAAACTTTTCATTTCAGTGGACACGTTTAGACAGATCCTGCTTTGGTTATATGGTTTTTTTTCATATGCACTCTAAAGACCGGCAGAATTTACGAAACCGAAACTGTTTTTGCCCTCGCGCTTGACCTGGTACATCGCCTTATCGGCCGAACGGATTAATTTTTCGGCAGTTGTGCCATGCTCCGGATAAAGTGAAATTCCGATACTCGCGGTGATTTCGACTTCGATATCCTTAATTTGCAAAGGCCGCGCAACCTGTGTGATCACGGTCGCGGCAATTCGCTCGGCGATAGCCGTTTCAGGCAGGCTGGAGAGGATGATAACGAACTCGTCGCCCCCAATTCGCGCGACCGTATCCGTTTCCCGAATTTCTTTCTTGATCCGATCCGCAGTCATCTTTAATACCAGATCGCCAATATCGTGACCGTGCTGATCATTAATTTCCTTGAATCCGTCGAGGTCCAGGAACATGACTGCCGAGGTTTGACGATTACGCCGCGCTTCGGCCAACGACTGGTCAAGTCGGTCCTTACACAAACGCAGGCTTGGCAGCCCGGTAAGCGCATCGTGGTTGGCCAGAAAATCGAGCTCGGCGGCAATTTTTTCGCGTTCTTCAATTTCGACCTGTAGCTGCTTGACGGTATTCGCCAGTTCGCGGGTGCGCTCGACCACCTGTTGCTCGAGGGAATCCCTGGCATCAATGACTTCCTGCGCAGCCTTCTTTTGCGCGGTAATATCCTGTAGTACACCGATGGTCTGCTCCGGAATACCGTGCGTCATCAGGTAGGCCCTGCCCATTTCTCGCACCCAGCAAAGTTCTCCGTCCTCACGCTGCAGGCGATACTCGACCTGCCATTCGCCACCCTCTGAGAGGAACTTATCGTAGGCTTTTTGTACCCTGGCGCGATCATCGACGTGGACTATTTCAAGACCCCCTTCGATTGACATAACTCTGGTCTTAATTTGATCGGTGCTCATTCCATAGATACGCGCCAGACCCGAACTGACGAAGAGATACTTCTGTCTGATTTCGTCGTAGATAAAGTGACCGATTTCGGTAATCGACTCGGCCTGATTAGCCAGGGCATCCTTGTAAAGAAGCTCCTGTTCGCGCGCGACGCGCTCGGTAATATCCTGGATCACCCCCAGCGTTTGCCGAACCTTGTCATCACTAAACAGCTTGGCGCGGGTTAGCTCACGCACCCAACGGATCGACCCATCGGCACGCTTGATGCGAAATTCCAGCGCGCAATCCTGTCCCGTATCTATATAGCGCCGATACTCCTCGGCCACCCGCTGGCGATCTTCGGCAACAATATCGGCAAGGTCATCTTCGACGCTACGTATTTTCTCCTGGTATGCCTCGGCCGTGGTCCCGAAAATGCGGGCACAACCGTCACTCAGGTAAACATAGCGCCCGGTATCCTCGTCAAAGATGAAATGCCCAATATCGGTAATGGCTTCGGTTTGGCGCGCGAGTTCATCCCGATATTCCAGGTCACGCTCACGCCTGATCTGGTCAGAGATGTCTTGCATAATGCCAAAACTTCCCCGTTCGACACCGTCATCATCAACCACGATAACCCCGAACTCGCGGATATGCTTCATCGAGCCATCATCAAGAAGGATGCGATACCGAACATCCAGTGTTTTATTGTCGCGCAATGCTTTTGCTGCACGCCGGTAATGCTTTTGATCGTCCGGGTGGATTTGTTGAACTGTCTTTTCCCAGCTGTCCTGAGAGGCCAGTACTTCATCGACAGTCATGTTGTACAGATTTGCATACTCCTTCGAACAGGATTCAAGTCGATCAAGCTCGTAATTCCACTCGTAGTGGCCAATTCTTGCAGCCTGCTCAGTCGCATCAAACAGGGTTTCGCGACGCCGTGATTTTTCCAGTTCGGCTTCGAGCTCTGCCCGGCTCAAACCAGAAAATTCTGATGTGGATGGATTCTGCGTCTGCGCTATGGCTAGCACGTCAATTGTTGGCATTTAATTAATCGGTTAACTTTCATCTGGCATAGCACTTGAGTATAGGCGCGATAGCCTGTTTTTCCATGCGATCGGCGGGTCCAGGGATGACGTTGAATTGGTTAAAAATCACTCCCTGTAGCATAATTCGGACTGGCTTAAGTTACCGGTAAGCAAACCATGAACCATCCGGCGGCAAATCTTCCTGATCTGGCACCCCTGATAGATCAACTGCAGTCAATCCTGGGGGAACGAGTCAGTACCAGCAGCACAATACTCGAGCAGCACGGGCACGGTGAATCCTGGCATCCAGTGCAAGCACCCGATGCGGTCTGTTTTCCGCAAAGCAACGAAGAAGTGGCCGCTATCGTAAGGCTCTGCGCCGGAACTGCTACGCCAGTCATCGCGTTTGGTACCGGCACTTCGCTTGAAGGCCAGGTACAGGCGGTCAAGGGGGGTATCTGCATCGATCTTTCCCAGATGAATCAAATCCTTGAAGTGGGTAACGAGGACATGGACTGTCGCGTTCAGGCTGGTGTCACGCGGCGTCAACTAAACCAGTACCTGCGCGATACCGGTTTATTCTTCCCGATCGATCCCGGTGCCGATACCTCGATCGGCGGCATGGCGGCGACGCGGGCCTCGGGAACCAACGCGGTGCGCTACGGCACCATGCGCGAAAACGTACTTGGACTGACCGTGGTCACAGCCAGTGGTGAAATCATAAAGACGGGAACGCGTGCGCGTAAATCGGCAGCCGGCTACGATCTTACCCGCCTGTTTGTCGGGTCCGAAGGCACACTCGGCGTCATCACCGAAGTCAGCCTCAGGCTTTACGGCCTGGCCGAGGCTATTTCTGCCGCCATCGTCAACTTCCCGGACGTACGCTCGGCCGCCGAAGCGACGATTCAGACGATCCAGATGGGCATTCCCATGGCACGTATCGAGATTGTCGACAGCGCCTATATGAAAGCGATTAACACTTACAGTAAAACCGATTACCCGGAACTCGACACCCTGTTCCTCGAGTTCCATGGCACCCGTGCCGGCGTCGCCGAACAGGTGCAGATGTTCAACGAGATATCGCAGGAATTTGGCGCGACCGGGTTTCAATGGGCAGAGCAGGAGGAGGACCGCCATCGACTCTGGCGCGCACGCCATGACGCTTACTACGCCGGTCTCGCGGTTCATCCGGGCTACCGCGGTTACGTAACTGACATTTGTGTACCGATTTCACGGCTCGCGGACTGTATCGCCGAGACCCAGGCGGATATTGCCGATTCAGGCCTGTTCGCACCCGTCATCGGTCATGTCGGCGATGGCAATTTTCACTCAACCATGTTCATCGACCCTGAAAACGAGGCCATGCTCGAAAAAGCGCTCGAGCTCGATCATCGCATGGTACAACGCGCACTGGATATGGGCGGCACCTGCACCGGCGAGCACGGTATCGGTCTGGGCAAGTTAAAGCATATGCGCAACGAGCACGGCGACGGCGCGGTCGAGGTGATGAAGGCGATCAAGGCTGCACTGGATCCGCAAAATATCATGAACCCCGGCAAGGTTGTCGATTGCTAGATCGACTCGATTGCCTGATCAGCTACATGCTGCTGCAGTTGAGGATAAAATTCGAAGAACCCATCCCGGATCATTTCATGATGGCGCAGTAAATCCTCGATTGCATTGTCAAACTGATTGGCAAAACGGATACGGCCGGCGACGCGATCGAGCGATTCGGCAACCGCATCGATTTCGCGGTAAGAACCAAACCAGTCAAATTCGATCATGCGCCGGGTCACACGACGCATGTTTTCGCCCGGCATCAATTCCTGACCGTCAGACATGCGTTGATAAAATCCTGAAATCAGGGGTCCGAGATCCCGGTTTTCGAACTTTTCCCAGTGACTGATCAGCAGGTGGTCAAAATAGATATCCAGCGCAATACCGGCAAAACGGCGTCGCTCACGACTGAAAACATGCTTCATTTCCCCTACTAACGGGTGCGTATCGGTAAACCTGTCGACCGCGCGATGATTATTCAACCCTGCCTTGACCGCTTTGGGTAGCAAATGCGGATCAACACCGCGCGCAAAATCACCCAGCAGGTTACCGACGGTCGATTCAATCGTCGGCTGCGACAATACCAGGTGAGCGAAATGATTCATGGCCACTACTATAAATCAAAATCTTGCATAACTGCGATCGAGAAAAATAGATTGCCAGCTTCATTTTCCTGCGCTTTAATCGTTGGGAAGTCCCGCAATCAGGAACGCACCATGCCTATTTCAGCCGTTGATAACCGTTCTGCCACCCCCGATAGCGACCCGCATTACGAAGACCGAATCAACCTCGCCGCGGCGTTTCGCATGACCGCCCGACTCGATATGCACGAGTCTGTTGCTAACCATTTCAGTTATGCCGTATCCGATGACGGCAGCCAGTTCCTGGTCAATCCCCTGGGACGTCATTTTTCCAATGTCCGTGCCAGCGAACTGTTGTTGCTGGACGCAAACGATGATTCGACCATGGACAAGCCCGGCGCACCCGACCCGACCGCCTGGGCAATTCATGGGGCGATGCATCGTAACGTACCGCAGGCACGTTGCGTGCTGCACGTACATTCAAAATATGCAACCGTGCTGGCATCGATTCAGCAATCCGGCCTGCCCCCGATCGACCAGAACACGATGCGTTTTTTCAACCGGGTTTCGGTAGATGACGGTTTCGACGGCATGGGCCTCGGTGACGAGGCAGAGCGATTGACTACTACCCTGGGTGATAACCGGGTGTTGATCATGGGTAATCATGGCGTCATGACGGTAGGCCAAACCATCGCCATCGCATTCGACGAGCTTTACTATTTCGAGCGCGCCTGTGCAAACTACATTACCGCGTTGTTGACCGGTAAACCTTTACGCATCGCCACCGATGAAGTTGCCGAAAAAACCGCGCGACAGTGGGACGACTACATCGACCGTTCCCCTTACGCCGAGGTGCATTTGCGCGAAATCCGCGAAATTCTCGATCGCGAAGAACCCGACTACAAACTCTAGCCAGCAAAAACCAACGCAACGGCAACCGAGTGAACGCTCTGCGACTGACCGGGTGGCCTACGGCTTCCTGAAAAGGCGATAATTTTTAAGGGCAAGGCGAGACTCGACTTCCATGTCTCGACTCGCCACAGCCGATGTGTCGGACCACCACATCCCTGCGGCCTGACCCTCCAAAATTATCGCCTTTTCAGCACCCGGCCTTTACGTCGCAGAGCGTTCACTCGGTTGCCTCCTATTTATCGAGCCATCTCGGTTGAAAGTCAGCAAAAGTTTAGCGAGGCATAGATGCCGCTGCTCTAGCGAATATCAGAGGCGTGGTCATCGGGATATCTTTGCGGAACGCTACGCAACAGGGATGTTGTGATACGGCACTCCGGGCGCGAGCCTGCATGGACGTATCGGTCCGACGCATCGGTACGGCGCTCCTGCAAAGATATCCCGATGACTGCGCCGTTCGACTTGATTTCGTAGATTTACTTCCAGTTGCTGAGTTCGGTGAGACTGTCCTGGAAGTTTTGGTTGTCAGGGTCGAGCGTGAGAGCGCGGTTGATCGCATCGAGAGAGGCTTCGTGTCGGCCCAGTTGCGCCAGGGCGTAGGCGAGATTATTCCAGGCTTCCGCCTTTTCCGGATCAATCTGCAGCGCGTCCCGATAGGCCGATTCGGCAACTGCATATTCGCCCTTTGCGTAGGCCGAATTTCCGCGGCCGATGTGGGCAAGCAGGTTTTCCGGCCAGCGTCGCAGCGCGGTGTCATAACCATTAAACGCGGTGTCAATTCTGCCTACCTGCTCCAGCCCAACGACGGCATCGAGATAAGCATTGGCGTCTGCGGTTTGTGGAATTGAATCGGGGCGCACAATCGCCAATGCCCAGTGGCCGGCTCGCTGCCAGGTTTTTTCAAACAGGGCGAAAGATCGGTAAACGCGCGGTTTGGTCCCGGAACGCATGATCATGATTCGTTCCTCAAAATCGTAGCCGACGACAACTTCGTAATGCCACACCGGGACCAAGTCCAGGCCCAGGTTTTGCAACACGAAAATCGGATTGCCCGCGGCAATCTCGCGCAGCAGGGATTCGAGCGTGCCATCGAGTTGGACCGGTAGCAATTCAAATTGACGGGCTGCGGCAACCACCTCGGCCTGCAGGCTACCCTTTAATTCGGGCACGTAAATCAGCTTTACGATCTGGTCAGGCTCCACCGGGGTGCCCCGGTAGGAAATGATGCTGGCCAACGATGCGGGGCCACAGTGATATTCCTGCTGCGGAAAAAACGGTACTTCGGTCAGTTCGACACGGGGCGGAATATCCGGGGGATTATCGAGCAACAGCCGGGTTTGCGGAGAAGTTGCACAACCGCCAAGGAAGGCCAGCAGAATGAGCGTGCACGCTACCAGGCGTGCACGCTTGTATACGCAGTTCAATTACTCGGAAGCAGGCCAGTTGGGGATGATGTCGGTATAGCCCATCAATTCGGTAATCACCAGAACCAGAATGATAACCACCAATGCATCAGCTCCGCCCGCGGGGGATTCGTCAATACGCTGGTGGATTTGTGCCACCTGTACATCGGTCATCGCGGCGACGCGCGACGCAGCATCTTTCGCTTCGACACCACCAACAACCAACTGCTCCTCTATCCAGTCTCGTTTGGCCGCGATACTGCCAAGATCAATAGATAACTGGCTACTCTGCATCTGTGCGGTACCGACCATCGCCGCCTGGCTCGGCAGGCTAACTGCGAAGGCAGCAAGGGCAATAAGCAGGCAACGGGTTAATTTTGCTATCAACATGGTGATCTCCTCGTGTTTAGGGGGGGTTGTGTTACGTCTTGAGTATAGCCTAGTTTCGATCAGGCGAGTTTCGTGCCGTTCGGCACTTTGCTATCGGGGCGTGCCAGCACCACGGCGCCATCTTCGCGATGAAACCCGGTGACCAGGCATTCCGACCGCACCGGCCCGATTTGCTTCGGCGGGAAGTTTACCACGGCAACAACCTGGCGTCCGACGAGGTTTTGTTTCGAGTAAATGTCGGTAATCTGGGCACTCGATTTGCGCAGGCCAATTTCATCACCAAAATCGATCTTCAGGCGGTAAGCCGGCTTACGCGCCTCGGGAAAATCCTCGACCTCAACAATGCTGCCAACCCGCAGCTCAACTTTTTCAAAATCACTCCAGTCTATAGTTTCCAAATCTGCTTCCTCAGGAAAATTCGTTACGAATCGCGTCGCTATGTTCGCCAATAGCGGGCACTTTACGCGGCTTTTCGATTTCATTAGAGCGTATCGCTGCAACCGCTGCCACTTGCACCTCCCCGCTCGGTGTATCGATCTTGACGCGGCGCAGTTGGGGGTGCGCAGACAGGCCGGCAATATCGTTAAGTTTTCCATAGGCGATTCCCGCCTCGCGCAAGCGCTCGACGGCCGAGGCTTGATTCAGCTGAGAGAATACCTCGCCGATCAACTGATCGACATAATCGCGGTTCACAACCCGTACCTGGTTGGATTGGAGCCGGGAATCGTCTACCAGGGATTCATCGCCCAGCACCTGCGCACAGAAATTACGCCACTCGCGCTCGTTCTGGATCGCAAGAACGATATCGAGACCGTCGCGGCAACGGTAAGCTCCGTAGGGTGAAATCGTCGCATGATTAATCCCGACGCGCGCCTGGATCTGGCCGGCATAATCGTAATGCAGTAACGGTACCGCCAGCCACTCCGCCATGCCGTCGAACAACGAGGCCTTGATAATACAACCCGTATTACTTTGTTCACGCTCAATCAGGGCCTCGAGGATTGCGGCATAAGCTTGCTGCCCGCAATTGATATCGCAGGCCGATACCCCGATACGACCCGGAGCCTCCGGTGTTCCGGTGATTGAGGCCATCCCCGATTCGCACTGCACCAGTAAATCGTAGGCCTTCATGGTGCTGTATTCGCCCTGCTCCCCGTAGCCCGAAATATCACAACAAATAAGGCCCGGATAGCGCTTGAGCAATTCGTCGCTACCAAGGCCGGCGCGCTGCGCTGCGCCGGGCGCCAGGTTCTGGATGAATACGTCAGCCCGGGCGAGAATTCGTTGCAGCAACTCGGCATCGGCTGCCATCTTAATGTCGAGCACCAGGGACTCTTTACCCTGGTTCAGCCAGATGAAGTAAGCCGATTCACCGTGCACGACGCTATCGTAACCGCGTGCGAAATCGCCTTCCGCGCGTTCGATTTTTATGACCCGTGCGCCTGCATGGGCAAGCCGATTGGAACAAAATGGCGCCGCCACCGCTTGCTCCAACGAAACTACGAGAATGTCCTTAAGTTTCAGCATATCGACAGCAAAGGCTTAGAAGGATTTCGGTAAGCCCAGCACATGGGTCGCAATATTAGAAAGGATCAGGTTCGTCGATATCGGTGCGACCTGGTAAAGCCGGGTTTCACGAAACTTGCGTTCGATATCGTACTCGACCGTGAAACCGTACCCGCCGTGGGTTTGCAGGCACATGTCCGCGGCAGCCCAGGAAGCATCGGCCGCCAGCAGTTTCGACATATTGGCTTCGGACCCGCAGGCCTCACCGGCATCGAACATGCGGCATGCCTTGTCGACCATCAATGCGGCCGCTTCGGTTTGAACATGGGCGCGTGCAATGGGAAACTGGATACCCTGATTCTTGCCAATCGGTGTACCAAAAACCTCACGCTCGCGTGCATAACTGCTGGCGCGATCGATAAACCAGCGGGCATCACCGATACACTCGGCCGCGATCAAAATACGCTCGGCGTTCATACCGTCAAGTATATAGCTGAAGCCTTTACCTTCCTCGCCCACCAGGTTCTCCGCCGGCACCCGTAGATTATCGAAGAAGAGTTCGGTGGTTGCATGATTGAGCATGGTTTCGAGTGGCCGTACCGTCAAACCGTCACCCACCGCTTCACGCAAATCAACCAGCAGCACCGACATGCCCTGGGTCGGTTTTACAACCTCGTCTCGTGGCGTAGTGCGTACCAGCAGTAACAGCAAGTCAGAGTATTCGACACGTGAAATAAAGACTTTTTGTCCACTGACGATATAGTCATCGCCGTCACGATGCGCACGCGTTTTAATGCGCGTGGTATCGGTTCCGCTTGAGGGTTCGGTTACCCCGAAGGCCTGCAATCGCAGCGCACCCGAGGCAATATCGGGCAGGTACTTCTGCTTTTGGGCATCGCTGCCATGGCGCAGCAGGGTACCCATGATATACATCTGCGCGTGGCAGGCAGCACCATTGGCGCCACTACGCTGTATTTCCTCGAGCACGGCACAGGCCGCGGCCAGGTCCATGCCGGCCCCCTGGTAATGTTCCGGTATCAGTACCGACAGGTAACCCGCATCGGTAAGCGCCTGCACAAACTCTCCCGGGTAAGCCTTGTCGCGATCCTTTTCGCGCCAGTATTCATCGGGATAGTCGGCACAAAGCCGCGCGACCGCTTCCCGCACTTCCGGATGTGACTGCTCTTCTGGCATATGACCTCGCTTTATCAATTCTCGCCGCCCCGACTGATGTCGCCCCAGTTTCCGCGGGGACAGGCTTATGCGGCGATGATATTGTGCTCGGGGCCGTAGGGGAAGCCGGTAATGTTTTCCGCCCCGTCTTCAGCGACCACCAGTATATCGTGTTCACGGTATCCGCCGGCGCCCGGTATACCCAGTGGCAGCGTCAGCATCGGTTCCATCGAAACCACCATGCCGGGCTCCAGCACGGTATCGATATCTTCACGCAACTCGAGTCCTGCCTCACGACCATAATAATGTGACAGCACGCCGAAGGAATGTCCGTAGCCAAAAGAGCGATACTGCAGCAGGTCTTTTTCTGCAAACAGGCGATTTATTTCGGCGCAGATTCCCGAGCAGGTCGCACCGGGCTTGATCAACGATAATCCGAGTTCGTGCGCCTCGACGTTGGCCTGCCAGACTTTAAGCGAAGCAGCATCGGGCTCACCGAGAAATAGCGTGCGTTCGAGCGCCGTGTAATATCCCGCTATCATGGGAAAAGTGTTCAGGCTGAGAATATCACCCGCCTCGAGTTGCGCCGTGGTCACCGGGTTGTGCGCGCCATCGGTGTTGAGCCCGGCCTGGAACCAGACCCAGCTGTCGCGTAACTCGCTGTCCGGGTAGGCACGCGAAATTTCGAGCTCCATCGCGTCCCTGCCAGCCATCGCCACATCGATTTCGCGGGTACCGACCCGGATAGCGTCGCGGATCGCCTCGCCACCGATATCGGCGGTGCGTGCTCCACCCTTGATGAGTTCAATTTCTTCAACCGATTTAATCATGCGCAGGCCCATGATTTGCTGGTTCAGATCAATGGCTTCGATATCGCCCAGCAGATCGTTCATTACATGGCGGGTTGCCAGGGTCATGTGATCGCCTTCAATGCCAATCCGCTTGCTGTCGGGTATGATGGATTTCACTGCACGCCAGTAGTTATTACGTTTCCAGTCCGTGTAAATCAGGTTGTCAGCATAGCAGCGGCGCCACGGCTGGCCACCGTCAATATTGGCCGAAACGGTAACACAGCGTTCAGCGGTTACCACGCAGGCGTAGGGGCGACCGAAAGAACAGTAAAGAAAGCCGGAGTAGTAAGCGATGTTGTGCATCGAGGTCAGCAACATCGCATCAACACCCGAACTGGCCATCAGTTGACGCAGCCCGGCTAGGCGGTTTTCATACTCGGTATTGGAAAAGGGTAGCTTTGCTTTCGAACCGTTTTGCAGTTCAAAGAAGTCGGGACGTTGGGTTTGAGACATTGTACTCACTCCGAAAAATATCCGGGCGTACAGGACCTGAATAGTCGCTTTATCGGCAGCGACGCCATCGCTGCCAGCGGGCTGCGATTTTAGCCATCACGACGATGCCAGGCAAGATATAATTAGCCGGTTTCCAACCAACCTGACCTGCCCCGATGACATCACCTGACTATCAAGTAAGGCCAGCCAACGAATCAGATCGAGCCCAATGGAACCCGCTTTGGCAGGGCTACCTGGAGTTCTACCAATCAAGCCTGGCAGACGAAATTACGGATTTGTTATGGCAGCGGATTATGGACCCCGCGCATGAAATCCAGTGCCGCGTGGCGGCAAGCAGTGACGGCAATCTGGTCGGCATGGTCCACTTTTTCCCGCATGCACATACCTGGCATGCACGGCCAGTGTGTTATCTCAACGATTTATACGTAGTTCCCGGTATCCGCGGCGGCGGAATTGGAAAAATGCTGATCGACGCCGTTATCGACGCCGCAAGGCAACAGCGATGGGCTGAAGTCTATTGGCATACACAGAGTCACAACTCGGTAGCACGCGGCCTGTATGACAAGATCACTGGTGGAACCGACGGTTTTGTCAACTACACGATCGACCTGGGAAACCAGGCCGCTCGATAATTAAGCGCAGCTGCGGACAATCACGCGGCGGAATCGATACTTTCCTGTGGAAGCGTAAACCAAAAGGTACTGCCCTGCCCGTCGCCTTCCGATTCCACCCAGATGCGCCCGCCATGAACCTCGATGATTCGTTTGACCAGGGCGAGTCCGACCCCGGTACCGTCGATCTTCGCATCGAGCCGATCAAACAGATCAAAAACCCTATGCTGGTATTCCCGCGCAATACCGATACCGTTATCGCGCACGAAACATTGAATTTCACCATCTTCACGCCGCGCCCCGATTTCGATACAGGGAGCTTCCTGGGCACCCATGAACTTGATCGAGTTATCGATAAGATTCTGAAAAACCTCGAGTAACCTGCCCGGGTCGCCGACAACCACTGGCATATCCGGGGCAACCCGAACTTCGACATCATGATTTTCTATTTGCATCGCAACGCGCTCCAGGGCTTCCTGCACCAGCTGTTCCAGGTCCAGGTTTTCGGGAGCGTTCATCTGGCGGCCAATTCGACTTAATTCGAGTAGCTCATCCAGCAACTGCCCCATCTTGTCTGCGGCGTCACCGATCTGATTGGCATCGCGTTCGATTGCTTCCGTTTCCTTGCTGTTAATATCCTTTTGCAGCAAACCGAGGAATCCCTTGATCGTGACCAGCGGTGCCTTGAGATCATGTGATACCGTGTAATTAAAGCGTTCGAGCTCGGCATTCTGGTTTTTCAACTCGGTATTCTTGCGCTCGATTTCATCGGCACGCTGTTCCAACTCATCGTTTTTAGCTTCTATCTGGGCTAACAACTGTTGTTGACGGTAGAAAAAAAGTACCGTCACTGCAATCAGCAGGGTTGCCATAAAGGCAATTGAATAGTGGCCGAGCCTGGAGGTCGCAATGGTTTGCTGAAAATCTTCTACCGATAATCCAATCGCGACGATAAGCGGTAAATCGGGGACCTCGCGGTAGGCATAGTATCGTGTCACGTCGTCAACAACGCTGGTTTGCAGATAAAGCCCTACCGGGCTTTCCTCGAGCCGCTGCCAGATTTGCGATCCACTGATGTTCTGGCCAGGTCCCCTGGGGCCATAGCTAGACCTGGAACGAACAAACTTGTCTTTACCAACCAGTGTCGCGGAACTCTTCGGCCCAATCTGCATGGTGTTGAAAAATTCGGTGATATGAAGGGCCTCGAGCGCGAGAAAAATTACACCACCGAAAGTACCATCTGGCTTCTCGAAACGACGCACCAGCCTGACGATCAGCTTGCCGCTATTGCGCCCCATGTGCATTCTTGATACCAGAAGTTCGTCCAACTTCGCATTTTTTTGAGACTTGAAATAATCACGGTCCGTGGCCGTTGTTCCAGCCTTGATCTGGTGACCTGACACCAGCAAAGGTGTGCCGTTTTCGTCGATGATGGTGATATGGGAGGCAATCGATTTGTTGAGCGGGACTTCGGCCATTAATTGCACAACACTGGCTATATCATAGTTTTGAACATATTCCCGGCGCACCAGTTTCAGGTAGGCGTCGCCATAGTGGAAAATGCCAACCACATGGCGTTCGAAAAAGACGGCGATCTGGCGCGCCTGGGCAGCAGCTTCATTAAAGCGTTGTTCTTCATCCTGGGCAACGAAGTTATACGAAACAATCCACACCAACAACGACAGAATTGCACCCGTAATCAGGTACTGGGTGCCCGGCGCCCTGTTAGAACTTTTTTCGCTAGCCCTGATCACGCGTTATTTATAATTTTAATATTTCAATAGGCGGGACGATTCAACCATCAACGACAAAATCAACCGCAAATTTTAATCACAATATAGCCTCAATCGCTCCATCTTTCCCTGTCTTTTTTGGAAACGCCGATTAATTTTCGCAATTACCAATACATGGATACATGTCGTTTATATGCTCTGGCAAGTCGTTTACCGGTTGACTGTAATAATGACATTCTGTTTAAACTTGGCGCACACATTGAATACGCATGTTTGCCGGCAGTTTCGCTGGCAATGGGTGGCTATCACCGGTTATTCTTTACGTAGTCTCAACCAATAACAAGCTTATGCATTATTCAGGATTCAGCCTGCTCAAACAGGCACTCACCGGGAATCGCGGCTGGACCAGGGCCTGGCGCAACCTGGAACCGCGCAAACGCTACGACGTCGTCATTATCGGCGGCGGGGGTCATGGTTTGGCCACGGCCTATTACCTCGCCAAACTGCATGGCATAACCGACGTCGCGGTGGTGGAGAAAGGTTACATTGGCGGTGGAAATACCGGCCGCAATACCACCATCGTGCGCTCCAACTACATGCTCAACCCGAATGCACAGTTCTACGAGCATTCGATGAAATTATGGGAAGGCCTGAGCCAGGACCTGAACTACAACGTGATGTTCAGCCAGCGCGGTGTATTAAACCTGATTCATAATGATGCACAACGGGACGCTTTCGCGCGACGCGGTAACGCCTTGCGATTAAATGGCATCGATGCGGTAATGCATGACCTGGACGGCGTCAGGAAGCTGATGCCGCACCTCGATTTCTCGAAGAATACGCGCTTCCCGGTGCAGGGCGGCCTGGCGCAGCCACGCGGCGGTACCGCGCGCCACGATGCGGTGGCCTGGGGTTATGCGCGCGCGGCCGACCGGCTCGGTGTCGAAATTTTTCAAAAGTGCGAAGTCACCGGCATCAAGCGCAAGGGTGACCAGGTTATCAGTGTCGAAACCACGCGCGGTCCCATAGAGGCTGGCCAGGTTGGCGTCGCGGTTGCAGGTAATTCGAGCCGTTTGTTCGATATGGTCGGCATGAAACTGCCGATCGAATCACACGTGCTGCAGGCTTTTGTCACCGAGGGCATCAAGCCGCTGGTTAACACTGTCTGCACCTTCGGTGCGGGCCACTTTTACATCAGCCAGTCGGACAAGGGTGGCCTGGTTTTCGGCGGTGATATCGACGGCTGGAATACCTACGCGCAACGCGGCAACCTGCCCACTTTCAATCATGTTGTCGCCGGTGGCGTGACCATGATGCCCTGCCTCGCACGTCTGCGCGTATTGCGCCAGTGGGGTGGTGTTATGGATATGTCGATGGACGGCACACCGATCATCGGCAAGACGCCGATTGATAACCTTTACCTGAACGGAGGCTGGTGTTACGGCGGCTTCAAGGCTACCCCGGCTTCGGGCTGGGTATTTGCCCACACCATTGCAAATGACAAGCCGCACGCGCTGAATGCAGAGTTTACGCTGGAGCGTTTTCGCGAAGGTAATATCATCGACGAGAAAGGCGTTGGCGCCTCGCCCAAATCACACTAGGAGGTATTGATATGCTAAGAATCGACTGCCCCTGGTGCGGGGTGCGCAACGAAGACGAGTTTTCCTACGGTGGCGACGCCACGGTCGAGCGACCTGCCGACCACGCGTCCCAGGACGACTGGTATCACTACGTTTACACGCGTCAGAATCCAGCCGGGCCACATCGCGAATACTGGCATCATGTCAATGGTTGCCGCGCCTGGCTCGTGGTCGAGCGAGATACCGTTACGCATGAAATTTTCAGCACCGCCCCGGCCTCCCCTAACCTCCCGGATCCTGACGGCAGGGCTCGATAGATATGGGACAGCAATTTCGTACTAGCAGTAATGGACAAATCGATCGCGGTCGTATCCTGAGCTTTACCTTCGACGGTAAGCCATACCAGGGTTACGAGGGCGATACCCTCGCCTCGGCATTGCTTGCCAACGGTGTGCGCCTGGTCGGGCGCAGTTTCAAGTATCATCGGCCGCGCGGCATTCAAACCGCCGGCTCGGAAGAACCTAACGCCATCGTCGAGCTGCGCACCGGTCCGCGCAAAGAGCCGAATACACGAGCGACGACGATCGAACTGTTTGACGGCCTGGTTGCCAATAGTCAGAATCGCTGGCCCTCACTGAATTTCGATATCATGTCGATCAATAACCTGTTTTCACCGTTGTTATCGGCCGGCTTTTACTACAAGACCTTCATGTGGCCGCCTTCATTCTGGACCAATGTCTACGAGCATGTCATCCGCCGCGCCGCCGGTCTCGGCACCGCGTCAACCGAACCCGATCCTGATTTTTACGAACAATGCCATGAACACTGCGATGTGCTGGTGGTTGGTGCGGGACCAGCCGGGTTATCGGCCGCACTCGCCGCGGCTCGAGCGGAAGCACGCGTCATTCTGGTGGATGAGCACCCGCGCCTGGGCGGATCGCTCAATGATGAAAACTATTCCATCAACGGCAAGGCTGGCAGCGAATGGGCGGATGAAATCCATGCTCAACTCGAGGAGATGGATAATGTCCGCGTGTTTACCCGCACGACCTTGTTCGGCTACTACGATCATAACGTGGTCGCGGCGATCGAAAAGGTCAGTGACCATATGCCGGTCCCGCACCAGGGTCATCCTCGTCAGCGTATGTGGACCTTTTACCCGGGCCGGGTTGTGATCGCGAGCGGCGCCACCGAGCGCCCACTGGTTTTCGGTAATAACGACATGCCTGGCGTAATGCTAGCCTCAGCCGCAAGAGCCTATGTGAATCGTTATGGCGTCAAACCCGGCAGGCGGGCCGTGATCGCAACCAACAATAACGACGCTTACCGGACCGCAATCGATCTACATCACGCCGGAATCAATATCACCGCGGTTGTTGATTCTCGTAGACAACCGGATGAAGCGTTAGTCGAGGAACTCGAAAAACTCTCGATCCGCCTGATGACTGGAAGTACTGTTGGTTCTGCCGAGGGTCATCAACAGGTAAGCTATGCCCAGATTGTCACCACCCAGGGAGACACCCTCGATCCCGAGCGCATCGATTGCGATTTAATCGCCTGCTCCGGTGGCTGGAATCCAAATATTCACCTGCATAGCCAGTCGGGTGCAAAACCGGTTTACGATGATTCGATCCTGAGCTTCGTACCGGGTAAATCACGCCAGTCGGAAGTGTCGGTTGGTGCCGCAAGCGGCAGTTTCAGTCTGCAGGATTGCCTCGCGCAAGGTGTCAGCGCGGGAACCCTGGCCGCCAGGCAGACCGGTTTCAAGTCCAGGAAAATGGCCGCGGCCAGGGCCGACAACGAAAGTGACTACGCGATCGAGGCTTTGTGGATTTCACCCACGCCTTACAACAAGAGTTACAAGCAGTTCGTCGATCAGCAAAACGACGTCAAGGCCAGCGATGTGGCACTGGCTTCCCAGGAGGGTTTCGATTCGGTCGAGTTACTGAAGCGCTACACCACCCAGGGCATGGCGACCGACCAGGGCAAGACCAGCAATGTCAACGCGCTGGCGATACTCGCCTGTCAACGTGGTGAGCCACTGCCTGAAGTCGGCATAACGACCTTCCGCCCACCCTACGTACCGGTCGCAATGGGCGTTTTTGCCGGGCATACCGTCGGCTACGATTTCATGCCGGTGCGGCGTACCGCGATTCATGACTGGAACACAAAGCAGGGGGCCGTCTTTGTCGAGGCCGGCCTGTGGCTGCGAGCACGTTACTACCCGCAAAAACCCGGCGACACGATGAACGATTGTTACATTCGTGAAACCGAGGCGACGCGTAACAATGTCGCGATCGTCGATGTAACCTCGCTGGGCAAGATCGATATCCAGGGACCCGATGCAGCCGAATTTTTAAATCGGTTGTATATCAACAACTGGCTCAAGCTACCCGTGGGCAAGGTGCGTTACGGCGCGATGCTGCGCGAAGACGGCATGGTTTTTGACGATGGCACCACTTCACACCTCGCGGAAAATCATTTCTTCATGACCACGACCACCGCAAATGCCGCTTCGGTACTCGCGCATATGGAGCAGTATCACCAGATCGAGTGGCCCGAGCTCGACGTCGTGTTCTGCTCAGTCACCGAACAATGGACCGGGATTGCGGTCGCCGGGCCCAACAGCCGCAAGCTGCTGGAACAGGTAATCGATATCGATATCAGCAACGAGGCCTTCCCGTTTATGAGCGTCGGCGAATGCATGATAAACAATATTCCCGCACGCCTGTTCCGGATTTCCTTTTCCGGCGAACTCGCCTACGAAATCAACGTGCCCGCCGACTATGGCGAACAAGCCTGGCTCGAGTTACTCGAGGCTGGCGAGGAACTGGAGGTTTCGGTTTACGGTACCGAGGCGCTCGGCACCATGCGTATCGAGAAGGGTCACGTCGCCGGCTCCGAACTCGACGGCCGCACCACCGCGCAAGACCTTGGCCTCGAGGGCATGGCTAACCGCAGCAAGCATTTCATCGGGAAGCATAATTCTGAGCGTCCGCTGCTGATGGGTGAAGGTCGTTTACAAGTGGTAGGCCTGAAGTCGCTCGAAGAGGACAGAAACCTGCGCATCGGCGCCCACCTGGTCGATCCCAGGGTCAAGCTGGAGACCGTGAGCCAATCACAGGGTCATGTAACCGCGACAACCTACAGCCCGCAACTGGGCTGCGGCATTGCACTCGGCCTGCTGCGCGATGGCGCTTCGCGACATGGTGAACAGATAGAAGCGGTGTTCCCGCTCGACGATGAGACGCTCAAAGTCGAGGTCTGTCACCCTGTATTCATCGATCCCGAGGGAGAGCTTGTCCGTGCCTGATAAACAAGACTTACCAGTGCGCGTATCGCCGCTGTTACCGAGCAGCGGCGATTTCATCGTCGACTACAAGAATGTGCGCCTGAGTGAACGCAAGACACTAACCGCGATCCAGGTGCTGTCCTTCAATGGCAAACACTCGGATACCGCAGCGGCTATTGCCACAGCGCTCGGCATAAAATGCTCGACCCGGCCCGGCATCGTCAATTCGGATGGCAAGATCCAGATTTGCTGGAACGGGCCCAATAGCTGGATGGTCGTGTGCAACGACGCAGAAGCGGGACGCACGCCCGGCGAATTATTCAAAGTGCTGCAAGATGCGGTGGGTGATCTCGGGACGACTGGTGATCTCGGGACGACTGGTGATCTCGGGACGACTGGTGATCTCGGGACGACTGGTGATCTCGGGACGACGGGTAATCTCGGGGCGG
>JAOTXY010000074.1 GCA_029862125.1 Gammaproteobacteria bacterium
CTTCGATTACTCTCTGGCGGCAGATTTATTCCACGGTTTAACACGAATGCCCGAAGTAATTGCGGACCGGTTTGAAAAGACCAACATCAGCTATGTTCAGGGAGTGATCCTGGTCTTGATGGCTGGTGTTTTCTGGTCGTCGATGGGTCTCGGGGTTCGTCTGATCGAGCAAGCCAACGTCTGGCAGATCCTGTTTTACCGTTCGATCGCGTTGGCGATTTTCCTGTTTTGTATTATCTCGGTTCGGTCGAATTACAAACCCGTTGCAGTTATCAGAAAATCCGGAGTTGCCGGTGCCATCGGTGGTGTCGCGCTCGTAATCGCGTTTGCCGGTGGTATCTACGCGATCCAGACCACGACGGTGGCCAACGCGATGTTCCTGTTTGCCTCGGCGCCATTCCTCGCCGCAATTTTCGGCTGGATCATATTGCGTGAAAACGTTCGCAAGGCAACCTGGTTCGCAATGATTTTCGCGACCATCGGTATCGCCGTGATGGTAATCGATGGTATCGCCGCGGGGCAGGTGGCAGGCAACTTGAGTGCCTTGTTGTCGGCACTGGGATTCGCTATTTTCACGATTGCGCTGCGCTGGGGCAAGCTCGAGGAAATGCTGCCGGCCGTGTTCATGGCGGGCATCTTCGCAATTGTTACTGCTGCCCTGGTGTGCCAGTTCAATGGTTACGGGTTTTCGTTGCCGCGTAATGACATTTTGATCGCCATATCCCTGGGCGTTTTCCAGGTCGGTCTCGGTCTGACCGTCTTTACCATTGGTTCGAGAGTAGTGCCCGCGGCCGAGCTCGCGTTATTGTCGATGACCGAGGTGTTGTTGGGTCCTTTCTGGGTGTGGATTTTTCTGGGCGAAACCGCCAGTCTGAACTCTTTGCTTGGCGGTGGAATTCTCATGCTCGCGATTGTGGGCAATGCACTCAGTGGCCTGCGCCGTAAGCCGGTACCGATAATCTAGTGGCTGCTAATCATTTATTTGATGGTCTACTGGGCGGACGCGTTACCGACTCTCGCAGGCTGCTGACGGTACCCGGGGAATCTTCCTGGTCATACGCTAGCATGGTCGAACTGAGTGGCCGGCTTGCCAACCTGCTACTGGAGCAGAAAGTTAAACCCGGTGACCGCGTCGCGGTGCAGGTGCAGAAATCGGCCGAGGCGATTGCGCTCTACCTGGCGACCATTCGCGCAGGCGCTGTGTTCCTGCCGTTAAACACTGCCTATACCCGGGCCGAGATTGAGTACTTCCTGGAAGATGCAGAGCCCACGATATTTGTCTGCAGCAGCCAATGTGAACCGGACTTCGATGACATCGAGGCGCGTGTTTTCAGTCTCGACGGTGACGGCGCCGGCAACCTGCTGGATGCTGCCGGCGTCATGCCAACGGAGTTTAATAACCTGGCGCGAGGGTCGCAGGATCTCGCCGCGATTCTGTACACCTCGGGAACCACCGGTTTGTCCAAGGGTGCGATGTTAAGCCATGACAACCTGCTTTCTAACGCTTTAACGCTGGTTGATTACTGGCACTTTGACAGCCACGATGTGCTGCTGCATGCGCTGCCCATTTTTCACACCCACGGTCTCTTTGTAGCTACCAACGTTATCCTGATTACCGGCGCGTCGATGATCTTCCTGCCACGGTTTGATCTCGACCAGATGATCGAACAATTACCCAACGCAAATACCCTGATGGGCGTTCCGACCTTTTATACGCGCCTGCTGGCGGATGACCGCTTCGATCGCGACCTGGTTTCACACATGCGTCTGTTTGTTTCCGGCAGTGCGCCGATGCTGGCCGAAACCCACCTGCAATTCGAGGAGCGTACCGGGCATCGGATTCTGGAACGCTACGGTATGACCGAAACCAATATGAATACCTCCAACCCCTACGACGGTGAGCGACGAGTGGGCAGCGTCGGCTTCCCGTTACCCGGGGTCGAGATCAGGATCAGCGATCCGGAAACCGGTGACGAATTACCATTGGGAGAAACCGGCATGATCGAGGTGCGAGGTCCGAATGTTTTCCTCGGCTACTGGCGCAAGCCCGAGAAAACCGCACTCGAATTGCGCAGCAATGGGTTCTTCATCAGCGGCGACCTGGGTAAAGTTGACGCGGAGGGTTACCTGCATATCCTGGGACGTGAAAAAGACCTGGTAATTTCCGGGGGTTACAATATTTATCCGAAGCAGATCGAAACCGAGATCGATACGCTCGACGGTGTGCTCGAATCCGCGGTGTTCGGGATTGCGGATGCCGACCTGGGCGAGGCCGTCGCCGCGGCGGTAGTACCGATCGACGGTGTGAAGCTTGACCCGGAACAGCTGGTCAAGGCGCTCGAGCCCGTGCTGGCGCGGTTCAAGCTGCCACGCAAGGTGTTTGTGATCGATGAACTGCCGCGTAACGCGATGGGCAAGGTGCAGAAGAATAGTTTACGAGACACCTATGGCTGAACTGATCAGGAAAAGTGCCTGCGAAATCGTTGCGTTGTTAAAGACGGGTGAGATCAGCATCGATGACACGCTCGATGCGCTCGAAGCACAGATCAAAAAGGTCGATCCCGAGATCAACGCACTGCCGACGCTTTGCTTCGAACGCGCCCGGGCGGCAGCCCGGCAGGGCGATCGTATAGATTCGGTGTTGTCTGGAATTCCGGTCGCGATCAAGGATTTGACCGACGTCGCCGGAGTGAGGACGACCTATGGTTCGATGCTGCACGCTAATCATGTCCCCGCGCAATCCGATATCCTGGTCGAGCGGATTGAAGCCAATGGTGGCATTATCTATGCCAAGTCAAATACGCCCGAGTTCGGCACCGGTGGCAATACCTTTAACGACGTCTTCGGTGCCACGCGGAATCCGCATGATGTAACACGCAGTGCCGGCGGTTCTTCCGGTGGCGCGGCGGCTGCCCTTGCCAGCGGTAGTGCCTGGCTTGCACAGGGTTCGGATCTCGGTGGGTCGTTACGAACGCCGGCCGCTTTCTGTGGCGTGACCAGTTTACGGCCTTCGCCAGGATTAATTACTACAAGTCCTGGTACGCAGCCGTTTGATGTTTACTCTCAGAAGGGGCCGATGGCGCGCAGCGTTGCCGACCTGGCATTGTTCGCCGATGCGATGGCAGGTCCGAGTTCACTGGCGGGCTTGTCCAGGTCTCACCTCATCGATGAATTCGGCAATGCCGCGGCGCGCCCGGTCAAACCGCTCAAGGTCGCCTTCAGCGAAGACCTGGGAATCACGCAGACTTCAGCCGAAGTGGCCGCAATTTGTAATGCTGCCATCGCCAGACTCGAACGGGAACAGGTTAATATTGAAATCAACCACCCGGACCTGAACATGATGGATGCCGCATTCGAGGTACCGCGTGCGCTTGGTTACGCACAGTCATACGGTGCCGACCTGGCCAATACGCGAGAGATCATGAAACCCGAAGTCGTCTGGAATACTGAAAAGGGTCTGAACCTCGGCGCCGACGAAATTCGCCAGTCTCTCGATGCGCAGGGACAGGTGTTTGCCAACGCGTCGCGATTCATGCAGGACTATGACCTGTTAATTTGTCCGGCCACTATCATGCCGGCCTATCCCGTCGAAGAGCGCTACCCAGGATATTCGGATGGTCTCGAGTATTCCGAGTATTATCGCTGGCTGGCGATTTGTTGCGCGATAACCACCACGACGCTGCCGGTGATAACCCTGCCTTGCGGCAAGACTGACTCGGGACTGCCAATTGGCCTGCAGTTAATTGGCAAGGCCCACGGCGAGCTGGAACTGTTTGCATTGGCTAGTTATCTCGAACAGGTTTTCGGCTGGAATCCGCTACAGGCAATTATCTGCAGCTGAAATCAAATTGCAGGGCCGAGTTCTAGTTTGGTGCCATCGCCGAAGCGTGCGAGGCGAAAACGGCTTAAATCATATTCGACGTCGTTGTTCTGTACCAGGTCGGCCATGACTTTTCCCGCTGCGGGGCCGATGCCAAAGCCGTGCCCGCTGAAGCCGGTCGAAATAAAAAGCCCATCGATCGGATCGGCTCGATCCAGCACTGGCACCACGTCGGGGAGTGCATCGATCATCCCGGACCAGGCTTCGACCAGTTCGACGTTCTTGAAAGCAGGGACCCGGTCGGCGAGCCTTGCCTTGATGCGAGCAATCGTGGCCGCGCTCGGGATCGGATTCAAGATACGTTGCCGTTTAAAATTGCCGTCCACCGTCAATTCAGGCATCCGTAGTTTCAGCTTTGTAAACGAGGTCTTGATCAGCGGTAGAAAATCGCGCATGAATGCGAGATGGCTGGTCGAGGGAAGGATTTCCAGGTAATCGGAGGAGGCCACGGTATAGCCACCGTCGAGGCGCCGGCGAAAGGAGACCTTACTGCCGGATGCGTTGCCGTTAAACTTCAGCGGTGCTGGCGCGGTGCGAGCGACGCTTGCCTTGACGGTGAGCTGGGGTAAGCGAATGCCACATCTTTTGAGTAGGAAAGTCGACCAGGCACCACCGGCACAAAGTACCGACGATGCCTTGATCTCGCCATGTTCGGTCATCACGCCCGCAATTTTTTGATTCTCGATCATTACCTGTTCAACAGCGCAGTTTTCGACCACGTGGACACCTCGCGCAACCAGTGTTTTAGCCATTGCCGGTACCGCCAGCGACGGTTCCGCTCGCCCGTCGTCGGGTGTGTACAGACCGCTTTGCCAGCGCTCGGGGCAGTCGGGCATTAATGACTCGAGTTGCTTGCGGTTGACATAGTCGGTGGCGAGTCCGTAGGCGGGTGCAAACGACATGAAGCGCTCATGGCGTGCGAGTTCCTCGTCATTTTCGCAGAGGTAGAGGCTGCCTTCACGCTGGTAGCCGATATCGGTATCGACTTCATCGGCGATATCCTGCCACAGGCGCATGCTTTCCATGACGATCGGCAATTCGGACTGGTCGCGCCCCTGTTGTCGAATCCAGCCCCAGTTGCGGCTCGACTGTTCCCCGGCGACGATACCTTTATCACAAACCACGACACGCAGTCCTGCCTTGTTTAAATACCAGGCCGCAGACATTCCGGCGATCCCGGCGCCAACGATGACGACATCGGTTGCTTCGGGAAAATTTGAGATTGCATTGTTCATCGGCAACAACTATTCACACAAATGACACAAATTCGGCACAATGATACGATGATGCGATCAAGTTTGCGTGGATTTATCGACCAATCCGGAATCAAAAGCGTCGTGGAAATCATAGCTCAATCCAGCACTATCGGCGCCGAAGTTCGCGGCCTCGATATATCTGTCGGGCTGAGCGATCAACAGTTCGAGCAGGTTAACCAGGCGTTTCTCGATTACCAGATTATTTTCTTTCGCGACCAGCAATTATCGCCACAGCAATACAATGATTTTGCGCTCAGGTTCGGACAGCTCAAGGACTACCTGTTCGTCGATGGTATCGATGGTTTTCCGTTTATTACCGAGATTGTCAAAACCGAGACCGAAACTGAAAGTTTCGGCAATTTCTGGCATTCGGACTCGGCTTACATGGAACTACCGCCAAAAATAACCATGCTCTACGCGAGACAGATACCAGCGCAAGGCGGAGACACGCTGTTTGCCGATATGTATGCGGCATACGATGAGTTGTCGCCGGGATTGAAAGCAACGCTTGAAAGATTAAACGCGGTTAACTCTGCCAGCGTCGTACCTCGTGACGAAGATTTCTACGCGGCGGTGAAAAGTAAAAACAGCGATAAACGGGATCAGTCTGCGATCCACCCGGTAATTCGCAGCCACGATGAAACCGGTAAAAAGTCGCTCTATGTCAATAGCATACATACCCTTGGTTTCGAGGGTATGACCCTCGAGGAAAGCCTGCCGCTGTTGAGCTATCTTTATGAGCAGGTAACACGGCCCGAGTATAGCTTCCGTCTACGCTGGGCTGAGAATACGCTCGCAATGTGGGATAACCGCTGCACCCAGCACTATGCACTGAATGACTACCACGGTCATCGCAGGGTAATGCATCGCATCATCGTCGAAGGTGAGCACCCGAAATAGGTCCGGCACTCGCTTACGGCTGCATCACGGCAGCAGGCGGTGACTGTGCAAATGCCGGTAGTGGGATAAAAATTCCTGGTACAGTGCCTGCAGTTTACCCGGCAGTTCATCAATTTCGATGGTCTTGCGCGGCTGCGCCCTGAGCCCATCCGAGTTTTTCAGGGTTTCATGCCAGATGCTGTCGTCGCCGTCGTACCATAGAACTTCACTGCGACTTCCAGGTTCCCAGCTTAATGCTTCGGCGATGAATGGAATACCGATCGCGTTACAGTATTTCTCGACCATTGCGGCTGGATTTTCCAGCAAATCGTCGCTATCGATCACCACCGGTATCTTGCCAAATCGGGTAGAAAGTAAATCGAATAGTCGACGCTGTTCGTCGCAACCGATTTCGTTGCGGGTAAATCCATCGTTGTTCCCGGACCTGACCCAGCTTCGGTGCAACGAGGTCAGTACCCTGGCCGGGTCTCGAATCAAAAAGCTGTGTTCGAACTGACTTAAAAAATCATCGCTCCAGAGGTGATCGGTAAATTGTGGCATGTCCTTGGAGAATACCGGTTGTTTTAGTGCGGCCGCTTGCAGCTTTTGCAGCACGGTGTCGAAATTGAGCCCCGATTTGCGTGGGCTTGCGGCGGTCAGTCTTGGCGCACGTGCATCGTCACCCTGGTACCAGGCCTCACCGAAGGGTTCGTGGAAGCAAGCCATGTCGCCGCGCATGCGCATCATCCATTCGAAAGCGGTCGAGGTTGAACGGGGTGTCGCCCAGAGGATGTAGATCGGATTCATTTAACCTTCTGTAGTGAGACTTGACGCCAGCTGACACCAAGGGCGAGCAGCAGGTAGACCAGTGCCAGGCTGATCGGCAACCCGTGCGGGCCAAAGCCGAGCATCGCCCAGCCCCCCGATACCGAGCCGAATAATGCACCGAAACCCCATACCAGGGCAAACGATGCCGAGCCGTTAACCAGGTCGATGCCGCTGAAGCGGCTGCCAAGCGCCGCCAGCGAAACGGTGTAAACCCCGTATCCGGTAGTTCCCATGAGTATCAGCAGCGGCCATTTCAGCTCCGAATCGATAACACCCGGCAGAAAAACCAGGGTTATCGCCGTGATCAATGCGCAACCGGCCAGTACAAAGCGATGCGGGAACTTGTCGCATAGCCAGCCGATCGGGAACTGCAGCAGCACGTTGCCGAGGATTAACGCGGTCAGGATATTGGCCGAGGTGGCGAGGCCAAGACCGTTCTGAATGCCGTATACCGGAAACAGCGACAAGGAAGCGGCATCGAATACGGCAAAAGTCCCGACCGCGGCCAGTAGCATTGGCGCCCTTGGAGCAAAGCCGAGAATCCCAGAGGCATGGGTTTCTTCAGGCTCGGCCTGGGTATCCTCGCGGATGAAAAAAAACGGGATAGCGCCGATTGCGACCACCGCGGCTCCGAGCACAAACGGCGTCCAGCCCTCGATGCCGATGAAACTGATCAATAGAGGCCCTGCGCCGAAACTGCCGGACAGTACGCTGGCGTAAATTGCGACAATCTTGCCGCGGTTTTGCTCACCCGCCGAACCAACGATCCAGGCTTCGCTTAAAACAAACAGGGTTGAAATGGTCATGCCCTGGACCAGTCGGATCAAAAACCACGCGGCGAGCGTGTCGAAGACTTTGTACGACAGAATCACCAGCGCCGTGACAATGGCTGCAGTGATCGCAACATTGCGTGCCCCGAATCGTTTTGCCGCAAACGGAATCACCGACGAAAACAACAGGATTCCGATTGGCATCATCGCCGAGTTGATGCCAATCATGTCGCTTGAGACACCGCGTGATTCGAGAATCAACGACAGCAGCGGGTAGGTCATGCCGAACGCAAATCCAAACACGGTGATCGCAGCACAGGCGGCGATAAGGTTCCTGGTATTGGCGGCCTGGGGCGAATTCATGTGCGGATGTTACCCCAGCCGCCAATCAAAGGCTTGCAGCTTTTGAATGCAAAAAATCCGTTCCCTTGATGGCGATTCCATCCTAATATTGGGGGCAGTCTATTGCGAACGAATTCAATGTCTGAAGAAGCCACTATCGACCTGCGCAGCGATACCGTCACCCGGCCCAGCGCGGGCATGTACCAGGCCATTCTCGATGCAACCGTTGGGGATGACGTTTATGGCGATGACGAGACCGTCAATCGGCTCGAAACCACCGCGGCCCAATTGTTGGGCAAGGAAGCCGGCCTGTTCTTGAGCAGCGCGACCCAGGCCAATCTCGCTGCGATGCTTGCGCATAACGCGCGGGGCGAAGAAATCCTGCTGGGTGATCAATATCATATTTATGTTGCCGAGGCGGGCGGTACCTCGGCGCTCGGCGGTATCGTGATGGACCCATTGCGCACCGATGAAACTGGCGGGCTGTCCGTGGAGCAGGTATTGGCTGCAATCAAGGAGGACGATCCGCATGAACCGATTACCCGTACTCTGGCGTTGGAAAACACCGTATCCGGACAGGTGCAGGATCCGGAGCATCATCGCGGCCTCGCAGAAGCGGTGCGCGCGGAGGGCTTGAAGGTGCATCTCGATGGTGCGCGCCTGATGAATGCCGCGGTGGCGCTGAATATGCCCGCTGCCCATATTGTCGCGCCTTTTGATAGCGTAATGTTGTGCCTGTCGAAGGGGCTGGGTGCACCGGTAGGAGCAATGCTCTGTGGTTCCGCCTCGTTTATTAAAACCGCACGCCGACTGCGTAAACAGCTTGGTGGTGGAATGCGCCAGGCCGGCATCCTGGCCGCCTGCGGTTTGTACGCGCTTGAGCACAATATCTCCCGACTCGCCGATGACCATGACACGGCGCGACAGCTTGCCGAGGGGATTGGTAATATCGCGGGTTTGCCGGTCAGACATCAAACCAACATGGTATTTATCGAGCCCGAGGCTAAAGACCTGGAACCCTTACGGCTACATCTTGAATCGCATCAGATCGTGATCGGTCGGCAAAAACCACGGGTGCGGCTGGTGACCCATCTCGACGTCGATAGTGCCGGTATCGATCGAACCATCGCGGCCATCCACTCTTTTTACCGGTAGCGGCAGATGAGCGCAAATCCCGTCGATAAACTTGTTTTTGATGATGACTGGAGCGACCTGACCCGCTTTCGCAGCATGCCGCAAATCGACCTGGCGCGCATGTCACGCTATCGCATGGGTCGGCTCAAGCAACAACTCGAATTACATGATGTGGCAATGGTAATGCTGGTTAACCCGATCAGCCTGCGCTACGCGGTCGACTATCGCAGTTACATGCTGTTCCAGTCACACATACCAACCGTTTACCTGTTCATACCCCAGGATGGCCCGACGGTATTTTACGGTTGCTACTATGACGTGCCGCAGGTCGATGATTTTCGCCCCGGTAGGCCACACGCTTTCTTCGATGGTGGCACCAATATCGATGAAGCAGCCAGTGATCTCGCCGAGGACGTTGTTGCCTATCTTGATGAAATCGGCAGCGCTAACCGCCGTGTTGCGATCGAGTATATCAATCCCTCGGTAACCCAGGCGCTGGAAGCCCGTGGTATCGAGGTTGTCGACGGGGTGCGCATCGCCGAAACAGCACGCCTGATCAAGTCCGAAGACGAAATCGCCTGCATGCGCTGGGCGATTGCGGTTGCCGAGCATGGTGCCGACATGGTCAAGAAAGCGTTACGGCCCGGGGTTACCGAGCTGCAGCTGTGGGGCTTGTTGAACTACACCAATATCGCCAATAACGGTGACTGGCACGAAGGACGAATGCTGTCTTCGGGACCGCGCATCAATCCGTGGTTGCAGGAAGCCAGCGAGCGCAAGATTGAATCGGGTGACCTGGTCGGGTTCGACACCGACATGGTAGGCCCATTCGGTTACTTCGTGGATCTTTCGAGGACGTTTCACTGCGGCCCGGCCAAACCCACGCGCAGGCAAAAGCAAATTTACCGCATGGCGGTCGATGAAATCGAGCACAACCTGAAGCTGGTCTATCCCGGCATGACCCTGCGGGAAATGCAAAAACAGGCTTACCCGGTACCGGAGGAATGTCAGCAGAACGCCTATCCCTGCATCATGCATGCGGTTGGCATGTGCGACGAGTACCCGCAGGCCAAGCATCTTTTCCGCCAGGAAAATCCTTATGACTGCAGGCTCGAAGCAGGTATGGTTGTCTGTGTCGAAAGTTACATGGGACCGGAAGGTGAGCGTGACGGCGTCAAGCTCGAGCAACAGGTTCTGATTACCGAAGACGGTTACGAATCCCTGTTCACCTATCCCTGGGAAGAAGCACTACTCGATTGAGTTGTCAATTTACTGTTAAGTGAGGACTGCAATGGTTGACTTTAACCTCGATGACTTTGTCCAGCAGTTGCGTATCGCGGCACGCGAAAGCGAACCGGTAAAGAAAGTGCGTGACCTGATGAACGCCGCGTTTGAAGATCCGCAGGCAATCAAGGATGCGATGCCAGCGTTTGAGAACGACGACGAAGTTATTTTCGAAGACGACAGCGTATCCATCTGGTTCGTGCGTTTCATGCCCGGCCTGCACGTGCCGCCGCATGACCACCAGACCACGGCAACCATCGGCGTTTATGAAGGTGCCGAAGACAACCACTTTTACCTGCGCGAGGGTGGGCAGCTGGTGCACAAAACCAGCAAACGTGTAGGTCCCGGCGATGTCATTGCCCTTAAACCGGAGGGTATTCATTCGGTTGAGGCCGCCAATGGCAGTCAATCCTGTGGAATTCATGTCTATCTCGACAGGTTGACGACGATAGAACGTTCCCTGTTCGACTGGGAAACCGGGGCGGCCAGGCCGTTTACCGATGAAAACTATGACCTGATGAAACGGTCGACCGCGTGATTTCTTTCCCTGATGGGCAATTGCCCACAAATTGAAATTATAAAATTAATGGGCAAATAACTTGCCATTATAATAGGCCGGGCGTACTGTGCTGGATTGACGTGGAATCGTGAATCGGTCTATGGGCAGCGCCGTCGAATTATTGTTAAGTGAAGTAGAGGCATACTGTCGAAATGCCGGGGTGGCCGAATCGACCTTCGGTCGCCAGGCGGTCAACGATGGCAAGTTATGCACCCGCCTGCGCGCCGGTAAAAGCGTAACTGTCGAAACCGCACAGCGAATCCGCGACTATATCAATCTGTCTGCGCCACAAACCGGCATCATTCCCGATCAATTAGAGGCCGGTGGAAATAAGCAAAAACCAACGGGAGGCAAAGCCATGAAACATGTTACCGACGATCGGCCGTTTCGGTTCTACGACAATCGCCAGAAGTACCTGGCTTTTGTGAATACCTGTAACGAAAAATGGAAAGTGGCCCAACGCGCCACGCAGGAATTAACGCACCTGCGACCCTCGCCTCCCGCGCTGCGACTGTTCGACGCCGGCGTTGGTGACAGCACCGTCCTCAGTCACTTAATGCGCGCGATGCATCGCCGCTTCCCGACCATTCCGTTTTTTATTGTCGGCAAGGAGGTCAGCCTCGAAGACGTGCGTCTGACCCTGGAGAAACTACCCGACCGATTTATCGAGCATCCCTCGAGCGTCATTATTGTCACCAACCTGTATTACGCCGAAGCGCCGTGGCTGATGCCCAATGATGTTGCCAAGGCGTCCGCGCTTAACTGGATCGAAATGCCACTGCAGGGTGATTCGGCACACGAGTTCGGCGAACAGTTGCGCGGTATGGATAAAGAACTGGTTGACGGCTGGCAGGTCAAGGCGAATGAAAAATCGGGCAACCCGATGTATGTCAGACCCTCGGTACTGGTCATGTTTCGTGAGGACCATCGTTTTTTGCTCGACGATGTTATCCCGCGGCGCGGTCAGGCGGCTGGAGGGGATTACGATCTGATCCTGGCATCGCAGCCGTGGCGCGCGCGCATGAACGCCGAATTTAAGGTCAAGCATGTGCTTGCACCGCTGGCAAAAAGTTTGCGACCGGGGGGCAGATTGTTGACCGCACAGTCTTACGGTAATGATCCCGGGCTCGAGCTGGTGCGTAAAATCTGGCCCGATGAAGATCCGTTCACGGTCGATCGACACGAGCTGATAAAAACATTGAAGGAGTACCTCGGCCGGGCCGCACAAAACTACAACTTCAACGCCGGTTCCGACGCCAAGTCGATAATCCGCTATTACATGCATACCTTACCGACGGAGATAAGCGAGGCTATCGGTACCTCGACCCTGTTTGCTGCCTGGAATGCCGCGATCTATGTTGGGCAAATAGAAGACGAACGTCTCGAGCCGGTGATATCTTCGGGTGAATATCTCGACGCTACGGCCGAGGTGTTGCACAAGCACAATGGTATCTGGTTCAATGATGAAACCTTTGTGGTCTCGAGGAAGCGCGATAACTAGTGCGCTGCCACAGCGGGACTAATAGTTACTGTAGGTCCGGTAGACGTCGACCCGATCGTCCTTACTGATTGAATAAACACGAAAATCATCTTTAGGTGCGCCGGGTGTATCCATACCAGGTGTACCGGACGGCATTGCGGGTACCGTCAGCAAGCGGATGTCACCTCGGTTAGCTAGCAATCGCTTTATATCCTGCGCCGGAACGTGCCCTTCGATTGCGACACCATCGACGATGGCGGTATGGCAAGATGCGCCTTTTGGCGGAACGTTAAACTTGAGTTTGAATTCGTTGACATCATCGACAGTGACATCCGTTACCTCGAAATTGTGATCTTTAAGATGATCGATCCAGCCTTTACAACAGCCGCAGGATGCACTGCGATAAACCGTTATTTGATGGCGTTGTTCCGTTTTACCCTCAAGCCATGTCGGATTGCCGGCCAACGAAGGTAAAGCGATGACGCTGAATAAGAGTCCCAGGATGCAGTTTTTCAAAGTCGAATTATCCTTTTAGGTATACCAGATTCGAGATAAGGACAAGTTTAGCAGCCTTTTACGAACGCTACGAGTTAACCGATAGATGCATTAATCCGACATTGGTTCCGCAGGCTGCTTAATTATTGAAGTAGGTTTTGACATTGGAAACCCTGGTATCGACTTTGTTGTTTGCAGCCGCCTTTTCGAGGCCTGAGACGTTTGACAGGTAGAAATCTACCTGGATTGATTCGAAATTGGCCGAGGTCATTGACTTTGTCACTTTGCCCTCGATAGCTTCATCTAATTCTGCCGCGCCCAGCCAGTGGTCGAAATACTCTTCTCGAACCACGGCACCTGACCGGTCCAGGAATTTAACCCGGGCATTAAAGCGTGCCGAAGTTGACTGGTTTCCATTCGAGAACATGACATTGATAGTCCCGTCCCCGTTCTTGTCGGTAACCACCGTCATAAATCCGTACGCTTTATCAATGGCTGTTTGGTTTCTATATGTCATTTTGGCATCGGTACTAAACTCGAACGGATAGCCAACTGCGAACGCCGATTGTGACGCAAGCAATGCCAGTAAAACTGGCATTGCTAAAGTCAATTTTATGATGTTCCAGTGCATTTTTTTCTCCTTTAAAACAGCGTTTTGTGCTTGGTAAGAAGAGTTATACAAAGTGGCTGTGAAAAATCGGTGAAAAAAGTAGACCTTTAAATAATTGTTATATTCTGAAATCTCGGCAGTCAGCCATGTGGCGACTTTCCCGTCCAGCAGGAATGGCGGTATTGCTGTGTTAGGATGCCCGGGTGATGAGCAAATCGTTTAAATCCAACCGGGTGCTGCAGGGTCTTGTGGTATGGCTGATCGTGCTTTGGATTATCACCGCTATCAATCCACTGTATCCAAGCGACTGGCTGCTTGAAAATCTGTTGGTGTTTATCTGGGGAGGGTTGCTGATTTTTAGCTATCGTTGGTTTGTGTTTTCCAACCGTTCATACGCCTTGTTTACCATGTTCCTGAGCCTCCATCTCGTCGGTGCGCACTATACCTATGCCGAGACCCCGTTTGGTTTCTGGTTGCAGACCCTGTTTGATTTTGAACGCAATCATTATGATCGCATTGTGCATTTCTCATTCGGGCTATTGATTGCCTATCCCATGCGTGAATTTTTACTGCGTCAATCGGGAGTCGGCGGGGCGTGGTCTTATTTCTTCACCATTAACGGCATTTTGGCATTCAGCGCATTCTATGAAGTGCTGGAGGTCATTGCAGCGATGATAGTCAGTCCTGAACTGGGTAACGCATACCTGGGTACGCAGGGCGATGAATGGGATGCGCAAAAGGATACGTTTCTGGCCTTTGTGGGTTCTATTGTTGCAATGCTGGTGACCTGGTCTCTCGCCAGGAAAAACCCGGGGGAGAGTTAGTCCGACCTACCGTGGTTGCATTACTTTCCGCCCGGGTGGGCGAGCAGTACCGGAACTTTTGCTTCCCGGGCAATCGTATCGGCGATATTCCTGAAGAAAAAACGAGTGACCCCGACGCGGGCGAGGGTGGACATGGCCACTAAATTGATATTGTGCTCGTTGATTTCATGCAGGATCGTCTCAATCGGATCCTTGCCAAAACCCACCACCAACGAAATCTTGTAGCCTGCTTCCTCGAGGCGGTGGGTTACCGGTGTTAGTTCGGCTTCAACGTGGGCCCTGATGCTGTCTTCCTGCTGGGTAGCGTAAATCGGGTGCAGCGCGGGCGTGATATTTTTCTCGCCGGGTAAAGGTAAGTATCCGGCTGACAGGTCGGGTTCCCCGAGTCCAACATTGCTGGGCGGATTGGTGACGTAAAACAGGATCAGGTCATTGTCGCTGGCGGGAATAAACTTTTCCACGTGAGGCAACACTTGCTGGCTAAGCTCCGATTGGTTCAGCGGTATTAAAACTTTATTTTTAGGCATGGCTAATTCCTCCTGGAGGGGGCTTGAGTATAAACGCTATGTTGTTGGCATGCTAACCGATACGTTCCAGCGTTAGCAGGCGACCATCAATACCCTCCGCAGTGAGATAATCGATGGTTTGCACATCGACCAGCCTGGCATCGGGATAGTCCTGATTAAAACCATCCAGCTTTGATTCCCAGTCGGCCTCCTTCCAGGCTTTACCATTGACGGTCACGATGGCTATTCCGTCCGGTTTGAGGCTGCGCGTGATGTTGACGAGATGTTCGGCCGACGGCACGCTGAAGGCAAACACGCCCACTGCAATGGCCGCATCGTAAGGCTGATCGGATGCAACCGGTAAGGTCAGGTCGTGTTGCTGGAGGGACCGATAGGCACCGGTAGACCTGGCCTGATCGAGCATTTTCTCGGAATAATCATTGCCGTGGATGTTGGTATAACCCGCCTGCTTGAGGCGTCGTCCTACCAGCCCGGCGCCGCAGCCCGCATCGAGAATACGTGCCTGTCGATCGGTGACCAGGGATATAAAAATTCGACAGGCTTCAACGTCGGCCACGTAACCCAGGTCATCGACCAGGTCACGGTCATAAGTCGATGCCCAATCGTCAAACAGTGCCTGTTTGTCACCGGGATTATCATAGACATTTTTAAGTCTTGAATCGATTTTGTCTGAAGCGGCCAAGGTGATTCCTCAACGAATCTCGACATCAACTCGAAATATATCAACTTTAACTTTAATTTTCACAGCGCAAATTGCTTTAAAAACGCAGCCTAAATCTGGCGACGTAATCCTTCCGGCATGGCATCTGCTGCCTGCATACCCGGCGAGTTCAATAACTCAGGTTCATGCAGGTAGGCAAGCAGGAAGTCGATGGCGTCGAATCCCCAGAAAATTTCACCATCCACCACGAAACTGGGCACTCCAAATACGTCTTCACCGATAGCCGTCTCGGTGTTTTGCCTGAGCTGAGCCTTGACCTCGGGTGTCGAGACAAGTTTTTCGGCATCCTCGATTCCCAGTTCCTCGATCAATTCCTGCCAATCGTCTGGATCATCGGAAGATCGTCCCTCGGCCCAGACAAAACGAAACAGCCTTTGTGCCAGGGTAGGTTCATTATCCAGTGCGATGCATAAGCGCAACAATTTAAGGGGATTAAATGGATGCAGCGGTGGTAACTTGAGTGGAATATTGTTTTTGTCGGCAAGCCACTGGATATGGCGGAAGGTAAAACGACGCATCGGATCGATTTCTGCCGGACCTTTTGTTTGCCAGTGCTGCAGCAAACCCGCAAACAGGATGGGTCGTGGTCGCAGTTCAATATTGGCAGGAAGACGATCTAGGCTTTCGCTTGCGAGATAAGCAAACGGGGAAATGAAATCAAAATACCAGTCGATCTTTTTCAAGGTGGTTCCTGCTTCATTTTAACTGGTTGCCATGATAGCAAATGGCCTGCCGATGGTGATCGGTTTTCACTAGTAGATATGTACCGGATTACCTACCTGACCAGAAGCGTGTCGGGGTAAGCTGCATGCCAGCCAAACCAGAAAGCGCGGTGCGCAGGCAGTCGTGCAAGTTCCCTGTCATCGTGGCTTAACTTGTCTTCGCTGAGTTGCCATTGCCGCCCCCTGTTGTCGGTAACTGTCGATGCGCCATCGTACTCACTAAAGCTGATTCCATCGCGCTCGTATACCCGGTTCGCTCCGGAACTGTCGGTTAGCACGACGAACTCGAGATCACCGAGCTTATTATTGTGAATCGGTTGCTGTGCGAGGAAATCGGCGGCAATCGCCATTGCGTCCTGGCTGTGGCGCGGAAACACCAGTGCGAGTACTTCGTCTTTGTTATTGAGACGAGTGTCCGAGGTTGATATCGAGAACATCAGTTCGTCGGTGGCGAAGTACTGGTTGTAGGCAACGCCTTCGCCGTAATCGCGTTGGTGACCGGTTTCAAGCGATAGCACCGTGGTTTGCGGGTGGCGTCGTTTCCATTCACCCCAGTT